>SHAE01000030.1 GCA_004213835.1 OM182 bacterium
CACCGAGTTGCGACTTTAGGCTTCGCAATTATTTTCACGTTGAATTTTTATTTCATGCTGCGTGACTACACGCTCCTTAGTTCACTTCTGAGAGCCTTGGGATTCACGTCTTTCGTCTATTTAGTATGCCTTGCAGCAATCTATTATGAGAAAATCTCGGAAAAGAAGTAAAAAGCTTCATCCGGCACAGGTTTCTGTTTCTTAAGTCAACGGTTCTCTACTCACGAAAACAAAGTGCGGCATCCCCCGTTCTTTGATATTGCAGTTTTACATCCAACCTCTGCTAGAGAAGCCCAGTTTTGAGGACGTCAAGGGGAATATTGAAGTGCAGGACGCAAACCCGAGAGCGTTTGCAGATGCAGGTTCATGTCTGGGCCAATATGTGAATCTCTGAGCGATCGCTCTAAGTACATTGCTCGCTGTATTGTTGCCGAACGAGGGAAAAATTCAGTCGCGCGCGTTTGTGCAGATTTAGAAACGACAACGTCGGAGTTTCAGAATCCAGCATCCGACCAACGGCGCCTCCCAGCGCTCAGCCGGTAACTGATGAGGCGTAAGGTTGAATTACCCTGTTCGCTCTAGAATCAGGTAAATCGCCATGAACAAACAAACCCCGCTGCGTGCCGAACAGGCAAGCCGAGTTCGCCTTTTTCTGTATCAGCTCGGAATTTTCCTGTTGGTCTTTCTCATCATGATGCCTCTGACGCTGTATTTCTTTGGCGCATCGCCAATCGTAATACCCATCAGCATCGTCTTAGTATTGCTCACCACAGCTTGGCTCAGCAAAAGACTGCTCGGTTCGACAGACTCGGATCGACCATACGAGTCTACAGCTCAGCCGGATCAGTGAATCTCCGCTGATTCACCCTGAGCGGCGCGAAGCTTGTCGATGTCAAAGTCGGGTTTCTGCGCTGCTGAAATGATCACGGCTTCGCGCCGCGCCAACTGTTCTGCCGCTGCTTGCACCTGACCAATGACCTCAGCTGGAATCACCACCGCACCGTGTTGGTCAGCGTGAATGATGTCGCCATCGGTTACCCGCATACCGGCGACGTCTACCGGTCGGGAGTAGTCCACCACATGCACAAAGGCATGGGAGGGTAATACGCTGGCGGCGAGCATCTGAAAACCCGGTGCAATATCGGGCACATCGCGGACGCCGCCGTCGGTAATAACGCCTTGGCAACCAAAGCCCATATGTATGTTGGAGTTCACCTCACCCCATAGACAGCCGTAGCCGTTATTGCCGTCCAGATCTTGGATCACCGCGATGCTGGGCTTGGGTCCGCGGTCAATGTACTCGTAGTAATTGTCCGATAGCGCCCGCGCTTCTTTGCCAGAAAGATCCGATGGGTGTGCGGCGCGGATTGTCGCGGTGCGCGCGTAGCCAATCACGGGCGGCAGTTCAGGGCGCGTACAAACCAGCTGGGAGGTGGTAAAGCCATAGCCCCGACGCTCGGGAATGAGCAGCTCTAGCGCGTTGCAGACCGTTGGGGTATCGAAACGCTGCAGCGTTTTAATCAACGCGTCGTCTAGTTCTGTACTCATGTTGTTCTTCCTTCTGGGTTGGGGGAATTGTCGATGCACGCGCGCGCGACCGCGGTCTGTCAAGTTGGGTTCTGATTGCGCATTCGCTACAGTTTAGCCAGTCATTACTGACATCGCCTAGGGTAGAGGAAGGGAGAGTTTTACTGTGTCAGATCATCAACCAAGCCGAGCGGAGGTGCTGGCCACCCTAACCGCTCCCGGTCAGCCGTTCGAACTCATCGATAGCACCGTGTTTGGACGTGCTTGTCGCTTCTTCAAGAACGCGCCGGCCACGCTGCGTGACCTCTACTACGATAACGCCAGCGATCTCGAATTCTTAGTCTACGAAGATGAGCGCCTAACCTATGCCGAGGCTTACTCCAAGTCTGCGCAAATCGCCCAGCTGTTGATTCGCCAGTACGGTATTACCCCGGGCGACCGTGTCGCAATTTCCATGCGCAACTACCCAGAGTGGGTACTGTCCTTTATGGCGGTCACCTCCATCGGCGGTATCGCGGTGGCCATGAACTCCCTGTGGCGCCCTGACGAGATGGCCTATGGTTTGCTCGACAGCGGTGCCAAGGTGCTGCTGGCTGACGAGGAGCGACTGGCGCGATTTGCCCAAATTGAAAACACGCCAGGCCAGACTCTCGACGTGCAGACTATCGCCATACGCACCAGTGCCTACCCAGACAGCCCAGAGCTAAGCGCACTACTAGCGCAGCAGGCCCGCGAGCATGGTGTACTGGCCATGCCCGAGCAGTGTCCCGACGCCGAGGACGATGCGACGATTTTGTATACCTCCGGCTCTACCGGACATCCTAAGGGCGTGGTGTCCTGCCATAAGAATATCTTGGCGGCGCTCATGAGCTGGGAGCTAGATCAAACCTGCGCCATCGCCATGCTGCCGGAACCCCCACCGCCGCCACCCCAGCAGGCGGCCACCCTGCTCGCAGTACCGTTGTTTCATGCAACGGGTTCCCACGCGGTGTATCTGGCCAGCTATCGCCACCAGCGCAAGATTGTCTGCATGTATAAGTGGGATGCCGCGTTAGCCGCAGAATTGATTGAAGTCGAAAAGATCAGCTCCGTTATTGCGCCTGCCGCGATGACTGGAGATTTGGTGCAGGAAGCGACTCGCACCCAACGAGACCTAGGATCCCTCGCTGCGGTAGGCGGTGGCGGTGCGCCGCGCGCACCGGATCAGGTCCGCAACATCGATCAGTCCTTTGCCAATGCGCTGCCAAATACCGGCTGGGGCATGACAGAGACCAACGCCATTGGCACCGGCATTGGCGGCATGGACTATCTGGAGCACCCAGAAAGTTCCGGGCGCTGTAGCGCGGTGATGGAACTCAGCGTTATCGATGACGACGGCAATGCGCTGGCAGCGGGCGAGCGCGGCGAACTGCTGATCCGCGGAGCCGGAGTGTTCCGTGGTTATTGGAACCGCCCGGATGCCAATGAGGAAACCTTCTTACCCGGCGGCTGGATGCGCACTGGTGATGTGGCTTACCTTGACGATGAAGGCTACCTCTACATCGTCGACCGCATTAAAGACTTGGTCATTCGCGGCGGCGAAAATATCGGCTGTGGCGAAGTGGAAGCCGCCTTGCTCGAACATCCGCTGGTGCAGGAAGCCTCTGTATATGCGGTACCCGATGAGCGGTTGGGCGAGGAAGTAGGCACCACGCTTTATGTGTCATCTGACATCACTGAAGACGAGCTATCCGGATTTCTGCAGGAACGACTGGCAAAGTTCAAGGTGCCGCGCTATGTCTATCAGCAGCAGGCACCATTGCCGCGCACTGCGTCAGGAAAAATTCTCAAGCGTGATTTGCGCGAAGAAGCCTGCCAAAGACTCGGCCTCGCCCAGTGAGAGCCATCGCCCTGCTGTGGGTCTGCGGGCTTATGGTTGCCTGCGGTCAGGGAGAAGGAACAACCGTGAATCAGTCCCTAGTTAAGGAAACCCAATCCGGCAGCTTGCAGGGCGCTTGGGCGGACAAAGCCGCCGACATACAGGTCTTTCGCGGCGTGCCTTTCGCCCAACCACCAGTCGGTGAATTGCGCTGGCGCCCGCCAGCACCTATGGCGCCCTGGCGCGATGTGAAAAGCGCCGAGCATTTCGGCCCCGCCTGCTATCAAGCATTTAGCGAGGATGCCTTTGTGTGGAGTCGCGGCGAGTTCGAGCGCAGCGAAGACTGTCTGTATCTCAACATTTGGGCCAACGCTGAACCTGCAAAGCCCCTACCCGTCATGGTGTGGTTCCATGGCGGTGCCCACACTGGCGGCTTCGCGCATGTCGAACTGTTCGACGGCACCGCGCTGGCTCGTAAGGGTGTCTTAGTGGTAACGGTCAACTATCGCCTTGGGCCCTGGGGATTTTTCGCGCACCCAGCGCTGAGCGCAGAATCCGCCGAGAACAGCAGCGGCAACTATGGGCTACTGGATAAGATCGCTGCCTTACAGTGGGTACAGGACAACATCCAAGCCTTTGGCGGCGATGCCACCAACGTCACGATTTTCGGCCAGTCTGCCGGTTCCATGAGCGTCTGCGCGCTGATGGCATCGCCCTTGGCGGATGGCCTTTTTCACAAGGCCATTGGCCAATCTGCAGCCTGTTTCAATCGCTACGGCCGCGACCCAAGCGGCGAAGAGCGCGGTGCAAAGCTCGCCGACTACTTGCTACCTAACACCGCAACAATCAGCGCCGAGGATCTGCGCAGCCTCAGCAATGATCAGCTGCTGCAAGCGTCTACCGATAGCGGATGGGATCGCGGCGGCGGGCTGATCAGTGTTGATGGCTGGGTGCTGCCTGAGGCGCCACAAACAACCTTCGCAAACGGCAAGCAAGCCAAGGTGCCGGTATTACTCGGCTCGCTGGCCAATGAAGGCATTGAGCTGCTGACGCTGCACGCGAGTCTGACCGAGGCAGAATTTGATGCGTATTTAGCAACCAAATTTGGCGGGCTCGCAGCGCCAATCAAACAAGCCTACGACGCAGAGCGATTGATCAGCCCGGGACTTGCCCAGCGCAGCATTGAAACCGATTTATTCATGGCACTGCCCATGCGCCAATGGGCGGGGTATCAAACCGCGATCGGCGCGCCCAGCTATCTATACTTTATGGATTACGTACCACCGGCTTATCAGATCTATCGCGTCGATCAGCCAGACCTAGACCTGCCGAGCGGACCGCGCAGCGCTGGGGCCTACCATTCTGCTGACCTCGCCTTTGTCTTTAACAATGTAGGTAACAGCGGCGACTTCTGGAACGATGACGACTTCACCATGGCGAATCGTATCAGCGATTACTGGACGCGCTTTGCCAAGACAGGCAACCCAAGCCATGCCGAACACCCTAGCTGGGAGCCCTATGCAGTGCAGACCCAAAACACGATGATGCTGAATCTAGCGGGGGAGCAAAAGCCGGGTGCGCTGCGCGAAAAAATCGATTTGCTCGCCGCCGCCCAAGGCGCGCTGGTCGAACATCACCGGTCTTAGTCCGCTGCCCATGGTCGGGCCGCTAATGATAGAACTGTTAACTCTGCGTCAGCACGGTAAACTCAGCACATGAGTAAAAACACAGACCCAAGCGGTGACGAGCAACTGAGTTTTGAGGAAGCCATGGCAGAACTCGATGAACTCGTGTCGCAGATGGAAGACGGCGACCTCAGCCTAGACGACTCACTTAAAGCCTTCGAGCGCGGGGTCATGCTTACCCGCAAATGCCAAGAAGCGCTAAGCCACGCGGAACTGCGGGTTAAGACCCTCACCGATGCCGACACTATCGAAGCACTGAGTTCAGGCGACGCATGACCGACCCCTTTGCGCGCGTCAAAGACGCCATTGCCGACACCCTCGGCGCTCTGCTGCCACAACAATCCGACATCGCCCAACCCATGGTCGACGCCATGCGTCATGCGGTGTTGGGCGGCGGCAAGCGCATGCGTCCACTCATGGCCTGTGCGGCCTGCGAGGCATTTAGCGGCAGCTTCAAGGCCGCGTTGCCCGCAGCGTGCGGCCTTGAGTTTATTCACGCCTATTCACTAATCCACGACGACCTACCGGCCATGGACGACGACGAACTGCGTCACGGTCAGGCGGCCACCCACATTGCCTTTGGCGAAGCCAATGCGATTTTGGCTGGAGACAGCCTACATTCCTTGGCTTTTCAAGCTCTCGCCGAAGCACCGGACCTCAGTCACGCGGCGAAGCTTCGCTGTGTTTCGCTGCTGTCTACGGCAGCGGGTTGGCCGGGCATGGCGGGGGGGCAGTGCCTGGATATTGCCGCCGAGGGACAACAGCTAACACTGGCGCGCCTCGAGGCACTGCACAGCGCTAAGACTGGCGCGCTGATCGAAGCATCCTTGGTGATAGGGGCGTATTGCGCGGAAGTGGAACCCGATAACCCACGACTTACCTTGCTGCGCACCTTTGGCCAACGTATTGGGCTGGCCTTTCAGATTGTCGATGACATTCTCGACGAAACCGAAAGTTCGGAAACACTCGGCAAGCCTGCTGGCTCCGACCAAGCGCTGCACAAAAATACATTTCCCAAGCTCATGGGGCTAGCGGGCGCACAACAGCGTGCGGAGGCCTTGCTGGCTGAATCCTTGGCCTTGCTCAAGGAAGCCGACTTAGCCACTGAGCTGCTGACAGGTTTGGCGGAGCGTTCGGTTAAGCGCCGCCACTAGACGGTTAGAGCGACCAGTAGAGGGCCATTGGCCCCAGCACTGCTGCGCACAGTGCGCCAGCCAACAGATCGTCGGCCATAATACCCAGTCCGCTGTGCAGCCTACGGTCAAGTACGCCAATGGGCCCGGGCTTAAATATATCCGCAAGGCGAAACAGTACGAAGGCAGCCAGCGCCCACTCTAGCGCTTGCGGCAGCCAAATCAGAGCCAGCCACATACCTGCGACTTCATCCGCCACGATTTGCGGCTCATCTTGTATACCCAAGCGCGCAATCAATGCCTCGCATAGCCACCAGCTGAGCAAGAAGTAGGCGACAACGATGCCCAGCTGCACCGACCAAGACAGCGAACTCAAAAAGAACCACCAAAACACGAGGGCACCCAGCGAACCCCAAGTACCCGGGGCGGGCCGCAAAAATCCCAATCCGCCCGCGGTCAGCCACAGTACGGATGGTTGCGTCATCAGGCGCGGCGTGAGCATGCTTTATTGGTCGTTGCCGAAATGATCAAAACCCTTGGCGGCGAACGGCGCTCCGTCCAAGGTCAGGCCCGGCTCAGCGGTCAGCACACCAATGATGTAAGCCCCGGGCAAAGCTTCATTACTGGCTACCAACAGCTCGTAGTCGTCACCACCAAACAAAGCGTCCTCTAGGGTTGCGCCTGCCCCTATGGGGATAGACAAAGACTGTAGGGCGGCACCACAACCGCTGGCTGCGCACAAATGCGCCAAGTCTTGGCTTAGCCCATCAGAGATATCGAGGCCCGCGCTTGCCGCTTGCACCATGGCAGAAACGTCGAAGCGCGCCTGGGGTCGGTAATAGGCGTGCTGCAGTGGCGTTAGCGCCTTTGGATCAACGGGCAGCATTTGACCCGTTCGAACACAGGCCGCCGCTGCGCCAAGGACTCCAGTCACCGACAACTGCTGACCCGGCTGCCCTTCTGAGCGACGCAGCAGGTGTTGATGTTCCACCTCACCATGCACACTGACGGCAATGTTCAGCGGGCCACGGGTTAAGTTGCCCCCGCAAACATAAACCCCAAGCTCCCGGGCGGCGTCCGCCATGCCGCATGCAAGCGAGGCCACCCACGCTGCGCCCTGGGTTTCGTCCATCGACAGCGATACCAAACAGTAGCGGGGTGCCGCGCGCATTGCAGCGAGGTCGGAAAACGACACCATGAGCGCGCGATAGCCGATCAGCTGCGCCGGGGCGGCGGCAGGAAAGTGCACATCTGGCAGCAGCGTGTCGATAGAGGCAACTTGAGCCAGACCCGGCGTGGCCTTAATAACCGCAGCATCGTCGCCCGGCCCCACGCTCACCCAGTCGCCGGTGGCGCGGTCACCCAAGCCTTCAACGATGGCATCGATTAGGGCGAATTCATTGCGCATGAGAGTTAGCGGCTCTGATTCGCCGCGACTTCAATACTGCGGACATCTTGCGCGAGACGATCCAGCACGCCATTGACGTACTTGTAGGCGTCTTGGGCGCCAAAGGTTTTGGTGAGTTCGACATATTCGTTGATGACCACGGAATACGGAACGTCGACGCGATGATTCAGTTCCGTGGCAGCGAGCCTAAGAATGCCGCGTTCCACCAGATCCAACTGCGCCGCAGAGCGATCCAGCAATGGTTCCAGCTGGGCATCCAGCGTCTGACAGTGACGTACCATGAGCGTGAGAATGTCGGCGAAAAACTCCGCGTCGGCTTTATCCAGCGCCTTCTCGCCGAACTCCCTGCGCAGTTGCAGCACCTCGGTTTGGCTCACCTGCCACTGATAGGCTGCCTGCGCCAGCGCCCGCCGCGCCTTACGACGAGCCCACATATGGGTTTTGTTTTTCGGCGCAGCATTCTCTTCAGACATGGGATTCCTGTAACGCATTCGACGCAGGCTACTGCGCGGGCTGCAACCGTAGCTGTAAATCTTCGCCGATCATACGGTGTTCTACGACTTTCGCGCGGTGCGCATCTGCCAAGTGCGACAGCGTAAATTCGGCCAGCGACAGACTGGCACTGCCCATGGCCATGGGCGCGATATAGCATATCCACTCATCCCACAGCGGCGTTGCTTGCGCTGGGTGCAAAAAACTGCCAAGAATTTTGGGCCCCGCCTCGACCAATACGTTGTTACAGCCTCGCTGCGCCAAGACCTCGAGCAAACCCGCTAAGTTGCGCGGTCCACCGGCCAAGGACAGATACTCCACGGCGCCGGGTGTCGCGTTCGCATAACGGGCGCCTGCGCCCAACCCATGCACTACCAAGGTGTGGTCGGAAAAAATTTGTCGATTGCTGGGTGCGCGCAGCGCGCTATCTAACACCACGCGCAGCGGCTGCTGGAGGGGTTTTGCCAGCAGACCTTGGTCACGCACGTTGAGCTGGGGGTCATCGAAAGCAACCGTGCCCGCACCAGTGATAACCGCATCGCTTTGCGCGCGCAGTTGCTGCACTTCTTGGCGTGCAGCGGCGCCGGTAACCCACTGGCTTTCGCCGCTCTCCAGCGCCACGGCACCGTCTAAGCTGCTGGCAGATTTCAGCACAACTCGAGGGCGCTGACGGGTAATGCGAGAAACGAAGCCCGCGATCATCTGCCGCGCCTCAGGTAAGTCGAACTCGGCGACCTCGATGCCGGCATCGCGCAGCATCTGGCAACCCTTGCCCGCCACTTGCGGATGCGGGTCTTGGGTGGCCACCACGACGCGACTGACCTGGGCATCGATCAGGGTCTGGGCGCAGGCCGGTGTGCGACCTACAAAGGCGCAGGGTTCTAGGGTGACATAGACCGTCGCGCCGGCCACGTCGCCACCCACGTCCGCTAACGCATTGACTTCAGCATGGGCATTACCGGCTTGTTGGTGAAAGCCTCGGCCAATCACTGCGCCGTGCCGGGCGATAATGCAGCCCACCGGCGGGTTCGGTGCGCAGCTGTTACGCCCCATGGCTGCCAGTTCTAGGGCGGCCTGTAAAAACAAGATATCTGATTGGCGTGACATCGCTAGGCCGCTAACGCTCAGGAACTGCCAGACTTGCGGCTGTTGGCGAGCTTATTGATCTCAGCGGCGAACTCGCTGATGTCTTGGAAGTCTCGATACACCGAGGCGAAGCGCACGTAGGCGACAGGGTCCAGCGCACGCAGTTCTGCCATCACCGCTTCGCCCACCTGCAGCGCCGGCAGCTCGCGTTCACCCGTAGAGCGTAGCTTATGCTTGATGTGAGTCACGGCGGTTTCGATCTCGTCAACGCTGACCGGGCGCTTTTCCAGCGCCTTCGACAGACCATAGCGCAGCTTTTCCTCGTCAAAGGGTTCGCGACGCCCGTCGCGTTTGATCAGATGAGGCATGACCAGCTCGGCGGTTTCAAAGGTCGTAAAGCGTTCGCCGCAGCTCAGGCATTCGCGACGACGTCGAACCGAATCGCCTTCGGCCACCAATCGGGAATCGATCACCTTGGTGTCGAGGTCGCTGCAAAAAGGACAGTGCATGTATCTGGCTCCCAAAAGACGGGTGCCCTTACCCGTCCTGTGCTTGTTTAAGCCCCTTTAGGATACACCGGGAAGCGCTGGCAGAGTTCAACTACCTTGGCCTGCACCGCCTTGTTGGTTGCCTCGTTTTCAATGTCATCCAGAATGTCGGCAATCCAATCGGCAAGCTGTCGGCATTCGGCTTCTTGAAAACCGCGACGCGTTACCGCTGGCGAACCAATGCGAATACCGCTGGTTACAAAGGGTGAGCGCGGGTCATTGGGTACCGCATTCTTATTCACCGTAATGTTTGCTGCACCTAGTGCTGCATCAGCAGCCTTGCCGGTAATGTCTTTATCGACTAGGTCGAGCAACAGCAGGTGATTGTCCGTGCCGCCAGAAACAATCGAGTAACCGCGATCCATCAGCCCTTTGGCGATGGCACGAGCATTGGCCAGCGTTTGAACTTGATAGTCTTTGAACTCCGGCGTCATGGCTTCTTTGAAGGCCACCGCCTTTGCAGCAATCACATGCATCAGTGGCCCGCCCTGACTGCCAGGGAAAAGTGCCGAATTCAGCTTCTTTTCGATCTCAGGATTTGAGCGCGCCAAAATAATGCCGCCCCGCGGGCCGCACAGCGTCTTGTGCGTGGTGGAGGTCACCACATCGGCATAGGGCACAGGGTTTGGGTATTCGCCCGCGGCGACGAGTCCGGCAACATGCGCCATGTCGACCAACAGGTAGGCGCCAACCGCGTCGGCGATGTCACGAAACTTTTGCCAATCCAATCGACGCGAGTAGGCAGAAAAACCCGCGACGATCATTTTCGGCTGGTGTTCCTTGGCCAGGCGCGCGATGTCCTCGTAGTCGACCTCACCCGTGGCAGTATCGATACCGTACTGCACCGGGTTATAGAGCTTGCCGGAGAAATTCACCGTCGCGCCGTGGGTTAGGTGACCACCATCGGCAAGGCTCATGCCCAGCACCGTGTCGCCTCCTTCGAGCAAGGCAAGATAAACCGCTGCGTTTGCTTGGGAGCCTGAGTGCGGTTGCACGTTCGCGAAGTCGGCGCCGAACAGCGCTTTCGCACGCTCAATCGCCAACACCTCGGCCTTATCCACATGTTCGCAGCCGCCGTAATACCGCTTGCCGGGGTATCCTTCGGCGTACTTGTTGGTGAGCACACTGCCCTGAGCCTCCATGGAGCGCGGGCTGGCGTAGTTCTCAGAGGCGATCAGCTCAATATGCTCTTCCTGCCTGCGGGTTTCGGCGTTGATGACTTCTGCCAACTCCGCGTCGAACTCGGCAATGGTTTCGTTTCCTACAAACATGGGCATTCTCGTATGGATTTTCGGCGTTGCCGCGAAGCGCGAAAGTATAAACCAAGAAGCGATCAAGGCGCCCTGAAAGAACTGTGACTTTTGCTAAAACACCGCTCATGCGGGGTATCGCTACGGATTCGACGAGGGAAAAATCTCAGGAAATCGCCGCCCTTTTCGCACAAAGGTTGCGCGGCACCGTATACTGCGCCGCTTTAGCCTTCAGGAGTACTCATGGCGCAATACGTGTACACCATGCAAGGGGTCACCAAGGTGGTGCCGCCGCAACGAACCATTCTGCAGAACATTAATTTGTCGTTTTTTCCCGGCGCAAAAATTGGCGTGTTGGGTTTAAACGGTTCGGGCAAATCTAGCCTGCTACGCATTATGGCGGGCCAAGATAGCGAGATTGACGGCGAGGCCCGAGCACAAAAAGACATTCGGGTTGGCTACCTACCTCAGGAGCCCGCCTTGAATGATGACCTCGACGTGCGCGGCAATGTAGAGCTAGGTGTTGCCGAGGTGATGAGTATTCTCAATGAGTACAACGAGATCTCTGATCGTTTCGCCGAACCCATGGACGACGACGAGATGACTAGGTTGCTCGAACGTCAGGGTGATCTCGCGACCCAGATCGATGCGGTAGAAGGCTGGGAGATCGATCGCACTCTGGATATCGCCGCAGACGCGCTAAGGCTGCCGGCATGGGAGACACCGGTAAATAGCCTGTCTGGTGGTGAGCGCCGCCGGGTCGCCCTGTGCGCACTGCTGTTATCCAAACCCGATATGTTGCTGCTTGACGAGCCAACCAACCACTTAGATGCCGAGAGCGTTTCTTGGTTAGAGCGCTTTCTGGACGAATACCCTGGCACCGTGGTCGCGGTCACCCACGATCGCTACTTCCTCGATAACGTCGCCAGCTGGATCTTAGAGCTGGACCGTGGCCGAGGACTGCCCTACGAGGGCAACTACTCCACTTGGCTCGAGGCTAAGGAAAAACGCCTCGAACAAGAGGCCTCTACCGACGAAGCACGCCAGCGCACCATCAAATCTGAGCTGGAGTGGGTGCGTTCCAACCCCAAGGCGCGGCAAGCCAAGAGCAAGTCCCGCATGGCGCGTTTTGACGAGCTGGTGGCGGAGGAAGGCGAAGCCAGGCGCGAAACCACGGAGCTTTTTATTCCCACCGGCGAGCGTTTGGGCGAGAAGGTGATCGAGATCAACAATCTCTCCAAGGGCTTCGGTGATCGACTGCTGATCGACAACTTCAGCGCGATCATTCCACGCGGCGCCATTGTGGGCATTATCGGCGGCAACGGCGCGGGTAAGTCGACCTTTTTCAAAATGCTGACGGAGCAAGAACAGCCAGATTCCGGCAGCATCGATAAAGGCACCACCGTCGATCTTGCCTACGTCGATCAGAGCCGCGATGCCCTGGGCGATGACAAAACCGTATGGGAAGAGATTTCCGACGGGCTAGACATCATCCGCGTGGGCAAACATGAAATTGCCAGCCGGCAGTACTGCGGACGCTTTAACTTTAAGGGCACCGACCAACAAAAATTTGTCGGCACACTGTCCGGCGGTGAGCGTAACCGCGTGCACTTGGCCAAGCTGCTGCGGCGCGGCGCCAATGTGCTGCTGCTCGACGAGCCCACTAACGATTTGGATGTGGAAACGCTGCGTGCCCTAGAAGAAGCACTGCTGTCTTACGCCGGTACGGCGCTGGTGATCTCTCACGATCGCTGGTTCTTAGATCGCATTGCCACCCACATCATTGCCTTTACCGGCGACAGCGACGTGTCGTTTTTTGAAGGCAACTACACCGAGTACGAAGCGGATCGCAAAAAGCGCCTAGGGGACGCCCAACCAACCCGCGTGAAGTACAAGCCGATTCACCGGTAAAACCAGCGCGGGGATTGTCGGCACCCATGGCCGCATGGGTTTGAGCTAGAGAGACTGCAGCACCTCGAGGGCTGCCGCGAGTGTCTTCACGCCATGCACCTTCATCTTACCAACCGCCTCCTTGGGTCGGTTGGCAAAGGGCACAATCGCATACTTAAACCCATGCTTGGCAGCCTCGCGCAGGCGCTCTTGGCCGTTGGCCACCGGCCGCAGCTCGCCGGTCAGACCAAGCTCACCAAAGACGATCAGCTCCCTAGGTAGCACCCGATCACGAAACGACCCGAGCACAGCCAGAAGCAGCGCAAGGTCTGCGCCGGTCTCGGTAATGCGCACGCCACCCACCACGTTGGCAAACACATCTTGATCGCCAAGGGCGATACCACAGTGCCGATGCAGTACCGCCAAATGCATGGCCAAGCGCTGCTGATCAAGACCTACGGCCACCCGCTTTGGATGGCCCGCCGCCACATCGTCGACTAAGGCCTGCAGTTCAACCAAGAGTGGCCGCGTGCCCTCCCAAGTTACTGTGGCGATACTACCGGGAGAATCCACATCGCCGCGCTGCAAAAAAATAGCCGAGGGATTGGCGACCTCTTTCATACCCAGATCGGTCATGGCAAAAATGCCGAGTTCGTTCACCGCGCCAAAACGATTTTTGTGGCCACGCAAGGTGCGGTAGCGGCTGCCTGCAGGACTGTCCAACATCATGAAGCAGTCGATCATATGCTCTAGCACCTTGGGGCCGGCGATGCCGCCTTCCTTGGTGATATGCCCGACCAGCACAATGACGATGTCATGTTGTTTTGCGAGCCGTGTGAAAAAAGAGGCGGTTTCACGCACTTGGGCAACCGAGCCCGGCGTGGAATCCAGCACCTCCATTTGCATGACTTGAATCGAATCAAGAATGACCACCTTGGGCCGCTGGCGTTCAACCAACTGGGCGATGACTTCCGCGCGGGTTTCTGCGGCAACGTTCAGATGCTCCATGGGCAACTGCAGTCGCTGCGCGCGCAGGGCCAGCTGTTGCAAGGACTCCTCGCCGGTAACGTAAAGTACGCCCTGATGCTGGGCTAATGCGGTGGAGGCCTGCAACAGCAAGGTGCTCTTACCCGCGCCAGGGTCACCGCCAATGAGCACGACCGAACCGGGCACAAAACCGCCCCCCAGCACTCGATCCAGCTCGGCAAAGCCTGTGCCGATACGCTGGGCTTCAACCGCCTCTACTTCACTGAGTTTGCGCGCTTGTGCGGTAACGCCGGCGTAACCCACGGAAGCGGAGGCGACGGGTGTGATGTTGACACGGCTAAGAGTGTTCCAAGCGCCACAGGCACTGCATTGACCCTGCCACTTACCGTGCTCGGCGCCGCAGTCGTCGCATACGTAGGCTGACTTGGTTTTTGCCTTGGCCATAACGCTCAGCCTTGCAGCAACTTATTGCACAAAGTCGTTATACATCTCGTGGGCGAGGTCTTCGAACTTGGTGAGGTTGCCCGTGAACTTCAGCCGCACTTTGCCGATGGGCCCGTTACGCTGTTTACCGATGATGATCTCGGCGATACCAAGATCTTCGGTGTTTTCGTTGTATACCTCATCGCGATAGATGAACAAGATCACATCGGCGTCTTGCTCAATGGCTCCAGATTCGCGCAAATCGCTGTTCATTGGACGCTTGTCGGGGCGAGATTCCAGTGCCCGGTTCAGCTGGGACAGCGCGATCACCGGACACTTCATTTCTTTTGCCAATGCCTTCAACGAGCGGGAGATTTCTGAGATTTCGGTAGCGCGGTTCTCGCTGTCCTTGGCGGTGCGCATCAGCTGCAGGTAGTCGACCATGATCATGTCGAGACCACCCGTTTCTCGCGCGACGCGGCGGGCGCGGGAGCGCACCTCACCGGGTGTAAGCGCCGCAGTGTCATCTATATACAGGGTTTTATCTTTTAGCTGACTCACCGCACTGGCGAAGCGCGTCCAGTCTTCGTTTGTCAGGTCGCCGGTGCGCATGCGGGTCTGGTCGATGCGTCCCAGACTAGACAGCATCCGCATGACAATTTGTTCTGACGGCATCTCCATACTGAATACCAGTACCGAGTTACCGGTCATTACGGCATGCTCGACCATGTTCACAGCGAAGGCGGTTTTACCCATGGATGGACGCGCCGCCACAATGACCAGATCGGACTTCTGCCAGCCCGTGGTCATACGATCAAGGTCAGCGAAGCCCGACGCTCGACCGGTGAGGGCACCCTTGTTTTGGCGTAAAAACTCAACCTTCTCCACGGCCTTAGCCAGTAGCGGGGCGGCTTTTTCTGGTCCGCTGTCTTTCAGGCGATTTTCCGCAATCTGAAAGACCGCTTGCTCCGCCAGCTCGAGCAGCGTGTCGGTATCACGACCGTCGGGTGTAAAGGCGGAATCTGCTATTTGGTTCGCGGCGCCAATCAACTGGCGCATGACCGAGCGTTCGCGCACGATCTTGCCGTAGGCCAAGACGTTGCTCGCACCGAGCGTCGACTCCGCCAGTTCGGCCAGATAGCTGATGCCGCCAGCCTTGTCGAGCAGTCCCTTGGAGGTTAGGCGTTCCGCCACCGTGACCGCGTCCAGCGGGTTGTCACCTGACGCCAGATCGTTCATGGCTTCAAAAATAATTTGGTGCTGCGTGCGGTAAAAGTCCGACGCCGCCAAGATCTCTACCAGATCGAACCACCCTTGATCATCCAGCATGAGCCCGCCCAACACCAATTGCTCTGCCTCAATGGAATGCGGTGGAACCTTCAGTGCGGTAACCGGATTACTGTCTGGTGCGTATTCGGACATGACGTTTTGCTTGGCGGTGCGGTGATGCGTTGAGGGCTTGGAAGATTCCTCCTATCCCAAGAAATTTGCAAGACTTGAACGGCGTTTGCAGGCCCTGGCAGCCAAGAACAGCGCTTGGCAGGCTGTGCGTGAAAAAACCCGCCGTAAAAAAAAGCGGGCCATGCCCGCTTTTTCTGCTTCGTGCGGTGCGATGACTCGCTATTCCTCGACCACTGCTACCTTTATGTCGACCATGACATCTGAATGCAGCTGCAGCGCGATGTCGTATTCACCCAACGCGCGGATGGCGCCCTCGGGCATACGCACTTCGCTGCGCTCCACTTCATGACCGTCGGCGACCAAGGCATCGGCAATATTCTGCGTGCCCACTGAGCCGTACAAACGACCCTCCTCGCCAGACTTCATCATGATGGTGACGATATGCTCTTGCAGCTTTTCGGCGCGGCTTTGCGCGATAGCCAGCTTATCGTTGGCATTCTTTTCAAGTTCGGCGCGGCGTGCTTCGAATACTTCACGGTTCGCCGCATTGGCCTGTACCGCCTTTTGCTGCGGAATCAGGAAATTACGTGCGAATCCGGGCTTTACCGAAACTTCGTCGCCGAGGTCGCCCAAATTATTCAGTCGCTCCAACAAAATTACGTTCATGATTTTTCCTCAGTCCGCTATTTGTGTTGGTCGGTGTACGGAATCAACGCCAGATAGCGGGCGCGTTTGACCTGCTTCGCTAGGTTGCGTTGAAAGCGCGCCGACGCGCCGGTAATACGGCTTGGTACGATTTTTCCGGTTTCGCCAACAAACTGGCGCAGGGAGTCGAGGTCTTTGTAATCAACCTCGAGATCTTTGAAATTAACCTGTGGTCTTCTTCCGCCTCTCATGATTCGGCCTCCTCTGTGGCTTCTGACTCACTCGCCTGTGCTTCGGCAGGCGCTTCTTCTTTCACGTCGGCAGCAGCGGCCCGTGACGCTGACTCTTCTTGTCGACGACGATCGCGCTCACGATCTTTTTCCTGCTCACGCAGTTCTTCTTCATACAGCTTGGAGTTGCCGGTCTCCGCCGCATCGCGTCGGATGATCAGGTTGCGGATCACCGCATCGTTAAAGCGGAAGGCGCTTTCCAACTCTTCAATGGCTTCTTGTCCGACTTCTACATTCATCAAGATGTAGTGAGCCTTATGGATTTTGGCGATGGGATAGGCCAACTGTCTGCGGCCCCAATCTTCGGTGCGATGCACGACGCCATTGCCCCGCTCGATTACGCCCTGATAGCGTTCGACCATGCCGGGCACTTGATCACTTTGATCAGGGTGCACCAAAAAAACGATTTCATAATGTCGCATTGCGCTTCCTTATGGTTATAGCCCCCAGCGTTCAACGTCTGTGGAGCAAGGATGTAAGCGAACTTTCGTTCGCCCCGCGTAGGTTTTCGCGGACGCGCATTCTAGGGGCGGCGGGATGTTCACGCAACCGCCATGTCTCGGGCGGACTCGGCTCCCGTAAACACAAGCCAGTGTCATTGACGCCGTTGACGAACGGCCTCATACAGTAATATCCCCGTCGCTACGCTGACGTTGAGGCTCTCCACCTTGCCGAGCATGGGAATGCTCACCAGCTTGTCACAAAGACTACGCGTTAGGCGTCGCAATCCCCGCCCTTCGCTGCCCATGACGAGGGCTGTGGCGGTAACACTGTCCAGCGACTGCCATACCTCGTCACCATCGGCATCGGCGCCAAAGAGCCAGACGCCCTGCTCTTTAAGCCACGTCAGCGTCCGCGCCAAGTTCGTAACCTGCACGATGAACAAATCTTCTGCCCCGCCCTGAGCAGTTTTCATGGCTACGGCGCTGAGCGGCGCGCTGTTTCGCTTCGGCACAATCACCACGTCGACACCTGCAGCGTTGGCCGTGCGCAGACAGGCACCAAAGTTGCGCGGGTCGGTGATGCTATCAAGCACCAAGACCAAGGGCGCAGGCCCAAGCTCTGCCCAGCGCTGCTGCAGGGCCTGCTCATCGGCCAGCTCGCGCGTGTGGCATTCCAGCAATACGCCTTGGTGAGCACCTTCAATGTCACGCCGTTTGAACCACGCTTCTTCTACGACCTGATAGCGCACGCCGCACTCACGAGCCATGCCGATGAGTTCGTTGAATCGCGCATCGCGGCGTCCCTTCATTAAATACAGGTTGCGCGCCAAGCTTGGTGTATCGCGCAGCGCTGCACGCACGGCCTGTATGCCGATCACCTCATCCATCGTTCTTTCTCTTGCGACGCTTTATTGCCTTGGGCGTCGTCTGCTTTTTTGTCTTTTTGTTTGCTGTCTTGGTTTGCCCCCCACCCTGTGTGTTGGCCTGACGCTTCTTGTCCGCCGTTGTTTTTGCTGAGGCCGAGGACTTTTGCTTGCTCGGTTTCTTCGGCGTCGCCACCAACTGCAACTCGATTTTGCCTTGGGGTGGCTCGACGTTGGCGACGGTAACCAGCAAAGATTCACCCAGGGTAAAGCGCTTGCCGCTACGATCACCGATGAGGCTTTGCTTGCGCGAGTCGTAGCGAAAGTAGTCATGCCCGAGGTCGGATATGTGCAGTAGCCCCTGTACAAAGAAGCCATCGAGATCGA
>SHAE01000031.1 GCA_004213835.1 OM182 bacterium
AATTCGGCCCAGGTATCGGCATGGGAGGTAGCGGCGTTCTTAATCGCTGCATCACGGGCATCCAATAGGGCATCTACATCGAAACCGCGCAATTGTTCGAACAGATAGTTTTCGTTAGGAACGGTGAGCATGGTGGCAGCCAAAAGCTGTTGCTCGGGCGTAGCTAACTCTAGTGCGCCCTTTGCCAGCCCTCCCAGCACCGCTACAGGATCAACCGTTGTCACAGCGCTTGCATCCAAGTGGGACATCCACAGGGTCTGCATGGCATCCCAACGGACAAACCCGTCGGTGTCGTGCTGAACCAAAAACGCCAACTCTTCGGCGTCGCGCTGGTGACTGACCTTGACCGGCGCGGAAAAGCCACGCAGAAAGCTGACCACTGGCTTGGCGTGCAGATTACTGATGGTTAACTCGGTCGTGCTCTCTTTCGCTCCGAGCAGCAAGGTTTGACCATCGTCGCGCAGCGACGTGGTGGCGGTACTTTCGATGTCGGTGACAGACAAGGCAAGGCTGGCGCCGTCCGGCGCCAAAAATCCCATGGCGAGAGGCATGTGAAACGGTTGCTGCTGCTGTGCATTGGGTAAGTCAGCCGGCGCTTGCGTAATGTTCAGCGTAAGCCTGCCGTCGGCGTAGGACTCGGCGACCTGTACCTTGGGTGTGCCCGGCTGCTCATACCAACGTTTGAATTGGGCTAAATCGATCTGGCCCGCCTGGGCCATGGCATCGGCAAAATCATCGGTGGTTGCAGCGGTTCCATCGTGGCGATCAAAGTACAAATCTGTGCCCTGTCGGAACGCATCCTCACCCAGCAAGGTGTGGTACATGCGCACGACTTCGGCGCCCTTCTCGTAGATTGTCGTGGTGTAGAAGTTAGAGATTTCCATATAGCTGCTGGGGCGTACGGGATGCGCCAGTGGCCCAGCATCTTCAGCAAATTGTATTGAACGCAGAAACCCGACGTCTTCGATGCGTTTGACCGATCGCGAATTCATGTCGCTGCTGAACTCGGCGTCGCGGAACACGGTGAAACCCTCTTTCAAACTAAGCTGGAACCAGTCTCGGCAGGTCACGCGATTGCCCGACCAATTGTGGAAGTATTCATGGGCGACCACGGCCTCTACCCGTTGATAGGCCTCGTCTGTTGCCGTGTCTGGCGACGCCAACACGCAGGAAGTGTTAAAAACATTGAGGCCTTTGTTTTCCATGGCACCCATGTTGAAGTCTTCGACGGCGACAATCATGTAGATGTCCAGGTCGTACTCACGGCCAAAGCGCTTTTCATCCCATCGCATCGAGCGCTTCAGCACATCCATGGCGTAGTCGCACTGCGCAATATTGTGGGCCTCAGAGAAAATCTGCAGTTTTACCTGCCGGCCACTCATGGTGGTGAAGGTGTCTTCTAGCAAGGCCAGATCACCCGCTACCAAGGCAAACAGATAGCTCGGTTTCGGGAATGGGTCTTCCCATGTGACCTCGCGTCGACCGTCAGGCAGCGCAGCCTCATGGACTAAGTTGCCGTTGGAGAGCAAATTCGGATAACGCTGGGCATCGGCAACGATGGTGGTTTTGAACTTAGACAGCACGTCGGGCCGATCTTGGTAGTAGGTGATCTTGCGAAAGCCTTCCGCCTCGCATTGGGTGCAATACATGCTGCTGGAGCGATACAACCCTTCGAGGGCCGTATTCTCTTCAGGGCAGATCTGCGTGACGATGCGAATCTCATGCCCTTCGTCTAGATTGAACAGCGTCAGCGAGTGATCGCTGAGTGCGTATTCGTTACTGGACAGTGCTCGTCCATCCAGCTCCACAGACACAAGCGTTAGCTCCTCGCCAAGCAATTCCATTTGGCTTGCGGCGGCGTCTTGACGAGCCACCTGCAAGGTTGCTGTCACCGTGGTCTGACCGTCGCGGATATCAAAGTGCAGCCCAGTTTGCTGGGTGGTGTAACCCGGCGGCTGATAGTCCGCTAAATAAATCGCCTTGGGCGCGTCCTCTGTTGCTGTTTGATCCTGATCTGGCTGCTCTTGCTTTGACATGCTGGGTTCCGAACGACAAAGGACAAAGCTTACTACACCCGTTCATTGCCCCGCAGCCTGCGGTTAACGGACTAACCCTGTTTGCAGACCCATATCCAATCGTTAAGCCAACGCACCATCACTGCGGCACTAAGCCTAGGTAGACTTCTTTCATAATTTTGCCGTTGGCTACCGTGTACAGACCCACTTCGGTCATTTGGCTGCGCTGACCTTCCATGGTGACGTCCATTTGAAAACGCACCACAAAATGATCATCGCCATTGCCGGCAAAGGGCCCCTCAATATCGATGTTGTGCACCGTCGCGACACTCTCCCACCAGGCATGTTTTTCGTAGATGGTCTGAATGCCCTCGCCCATCTGAGGTTCTGCCTCCGGGTCACTCATGATTTCAATGCTGACGATGTTCTCGTCGTAAAGTTCCTCGACCGCTGTCGCATCCTGATTTGCCCGGGCCAGTTCCACCAACCGTAGGCCGACTGATCTTGCGTCCATAAATTTCGCTCACTTGATTTAATCGTCGTACATAGTAGCCCTGCGCCCCTTACCCTGAAGTGTGGTAGTTCACAACAGTCGGCATTCGTTGGGATCAGTTTGATGGACTGAGTTGCTGAACTGATTTGCTGGACAGGATTGGGCTCATAAGGCGCGCAATGCTGCGCTGGCAGGCCATGACGCAACGCGCTAGGGTTTGCGCTTCTCCTAGGTGATGGAAGCCGAACATGCTTCAAGCGGTGGACAAAGAGGTACTTGATCAAGTCAACACGTGGCTGGCCGATGGTCAAGCATGCTGGCTGGCCACCGTTGTGCAAACCTGGGGTTCCTCGCCAAGGCCCATTGGCTCGCTGCTGACCTGCAATCACGATGGCGTCGTCGTTGGCTCCCTATCTGGGGGATGCGTGGAGGACGACCTGCTCGACAAGCTCACCGCAGGCGAACTCGCCGCCCAAGGCGCGCAGTTTTTTCAATACGGTATCACCGCAGAAGAAACCGAGAAGCTCGGACTGCCCTGTGGCGGGCATCTTTATATTGTGGTGGAGCCACTTCGTCCAGACCAGGCAACTTGCGCGCACTTCACTGCACTGACTCAGTCATTGGCTCAGCGGCAATGTGCGAGACGCATGGTTGATCTACAACAAAATTCAACCTCAATTGTTACCGATTGCGATTTTGCCCCCCTGCAATGGGATGGCGCAGCCCAAGTACTCGAGCACACCTATGGTCCGGCGCATCAACTCTTCATTATCGGCGCCGGCATGGTGAGTGCCTATCTAGCGCAGATGGCGTTGAGCCTGGACTATGAAATCACCGTCTGTGACCCGCGCGCAGATTTGTTGGCACAGTTCAGCGTTGACGGGGTGGCCAAGGTCGCCGATATGCCCGATGACGCTGTGCGCACCTATGCTAACGACCCTGCAACGGCCATTGTCGCTTTAACCCACGACCCGCGCATCGACGACATGGGCCTTATGGAGGCGCTTGAGAGCGATGCGTTTTATATCGGCGCCATGGGCTCATCTCGAACCTCGGCCAACCGTCGCGAGCGCCTCTTGGCTCTGGACATCAAAGCCTGCGACATCGGCCGTCTGCACGCGCCCATTGGCCTGCCCATTGGCAGCAAAACACCGCCAGAGATCGCCATCGCGATTTTGGCGGAGATTACAGCAGTACGAAAATCTCGCGCCGTGGCAGTCCAAGAGCATATCGCCGTCCTTGCCTAAGCTTTTGCCTAAGCCCTGGCCTAATATTCGGCAGCTGCACCTTGAGCAAATCTAACCCGAGGATTGGCGCGGTGCTTCTCGGCGCGGGTTTTGCTCGTCGCTTCGGTAGCGACAAACGCCTAGCGCCTCTAGGCAGCTCGACAGTTGCCGAGACCACACTCGCGCTTTATGCCAACGTCTTCGATGACCTGCGCCTCGTCGTGCGTGAAGAAGATGCTGCTCTGGCCAAGCTTGCTGCCCCCTACGCCAACCTCATCAAGACCGATAAAGCACACTTGGGCATGGGGCATTCGTTAGCCGCTGGCTTCAAGGATCTGCAATGGCAGTGGGCCTTTGTTGGTTTGCTGGACATGCCCTTTGTACAGGAGGCTACCCTCAAGATACTGAAGCAACATGCAGCGCTCACCGATAAGACGATCATACGTCCAAGAATGCAGCCGTCGAGAGACGACTCGACTCTAAACGAAGCGCCTCATGGCCATCCTATTGGTTTTCATCAAGCGGTGTTTAGCGAAGTCGCCATGGCTCAGGGCGATGCTGGCGCACGGGATGTACTTCGCTCTAACTCTCACCAGATCGAAGACGTGCTGGTAAGCGATGGCGGGATTGTGCAGGACATCGATCAACCCAGTGATCTAACTCGGAATCGTTTATAGCGCGAGAGACGCTAACGCAGCTTCTGCCCACCCAAGCGGCTGGCCCAATCCAATTTGGAGCGACAGGCCTCGTAAAAGCTGTGGCCTGAGGGTGACAACAGTTTCAGCGAATGGCGGTATTTTTGAATTCGAATCTCATCACCGGCCTCGAAGCGAATCTGCACCTGTGAATCGCAGCTGATTTGCGGCGCACTGCCCGAGTCGTTGAGCAAACGCAGACGCAGCACTTGGTTACCAGGCACGACCAGTGGGCGCGATGTCAGCGTGTGGGGAAACATAGGTACTACCACGATGGCATCTAGGCGCGGGTGCATGATAGGGCCGCCTGCAGATAGCGCATAAGCCGTGGAGCCCGTGGGGCTGGCGACGATTAAGCCGTCGGAGCGCTGGTCGTAGACGTATTCATCGTCAAGCCAAAGCGCAAACTCCATCATGCCCATCACCCCTCCGGGCGAGACTACGACATCGTTAAGAGCGCTTTGTTCGGCGATGACTTGGCCATCTCGCAATATGGAGGCTTGCAGCAAAAAGTGCTCTTCGATAGAGCACTGACCGTCGAGGATTTCTGAAAATTTAGCCTCGATTTGTTCTGGCGATATTGCGGCCAAAAATCCTAGGCCACCGCGGTTCACACCCACCACTGGCACCCCGCAGGCGGCCATCTCGCGGCCAAAACCCAACAAACTGCCGTCGCCGCCGACAACAATGACGAGGTCAGCTTTTTCACCCATCTCTGGGTCGGCAACACCTTGTCGTGGCGCGCCGCTCGCAGCATGTGGGCCTATGGCTGCCAACGTTTGGGCACCGAACAAAACATTCACGTCATGGCGATGCATTAAGGCCTCTACCGCATCGATACTCGCCACAATCGCATCGGAATATCTGCGCGCAACGATGGCTACCGTGTCAAATGACTGTTTCACTCGTTTGATCTCTTGCTGCCTTACCAAGCGGGAACCGCACCTTCGATTGCGGGCACCCTACACAGTCCGCCTAGTATCGACAATGCTCAAGTTTAGGCGCACATCACACTCGCGCAGTCTCGGGGTTCACTTGCATGACTGCACACTGCTAGGCTCCCTCATCGGCCCTCCAACACTTGTTTGGGCTACTCATTGGGAAATGCTCATGTCTGCAAAAGCCACCTCAAGCGCACTGCAAAATCGGTTTCTCGAGGTCACTCAGGATCAACAGGACCTTTCACTGACTGAAGTGCGCAGTTTGGATGATTTGTGGCCAGTGATGCGAGAAGAAGCCCAGCGCAAGGCCACGGAAGAGCCCATTTTGGGCAGCTACTTTCACGCGACCATTTTGAATCACAAGACCTTTGGTGATGCCTTGAGTTTTCGCTTAGCCAGTAAGCTAGACAACCCAATGCTGCCGACCATGCTCATCCGAGATGTGATCGCTGAAGCGGCCGAGGCGAATAACGACATCTTGAGCGCGGCAGAGATCGACATCATCGCCAACTACACACGGGACCCAGCCTGCCGAGATCTGTCCAGCGCGTTTTTACTGCTAAAGGGCTATCACGCGCTGCAGGCCCACCGCATTGCGCACTGGCTGTGGAGGCAAGAACGACACACGTTGGCGCAGTTTTTTCAGAACCAGATCAGTGTGACTCTTGGTGTGGACATCCATCCTGCCGCACGCATCGGCAGCGGCATCATGTTCGATCATGCAACGGGTATCGTCATTGGCGAAACCGCTGTCATTGAGGACGACGTATCGGTCCTGCATTCTGTGACCTTGGGTGGCACCGGCAAAAGTGGCGGCGACCGCCACCCTAAAATTCGCAAGGGTGTCTTGCTTTCGGCAGGCTGCAAAATCATCGGCAATATCGAAATTGGCGAGAACGCAAAAGTAGGCGCTGGCAGTGTGGTACTCGACGATGTACCGGCGAATGTGACAGTGGCTGGCGTACCGGCAAAGATTGTCGGCAAGGTCGATGGCGAGACTGCCCCGGCCTTTTCCATGGATTGACAGATATTACTCGCGGACTAGGTTGAGAACTTCTCCTTGGCGCGAGCGATGATCGCGCGCATGGTCTCGACGCTTTGAGCGCCGGGCAGCAAATATGCCCCGCCCATCACATATCCCGGCACGCCACAAACCCCCAGTTCCGTCGCGCGATGCAGTTGAATATCGATTTCCTCGTTCAGCCGCTCGCCAAGCTCACCTGAACCTTGCAATACCTGCGGCGCTTCACGCCCATGCAAACCATATGGCTGCGCTAACGCCGCCACCGTAGTGAAATCGCCCACATCCTTGCCGTCGCAAAAGTAGGCCTGAAACAAGGATTCCACGATCTCATGCTGGGCCTGCCAGCCGAGGGTTTGTCCGACCCATTCCACTAACCGGTGAGCCATACGCGTGTTTGGCGTCCGCTCAATCAGGTCGTAGCGCAGTTCAATGTGTTGGGACGCGGCTTCCGCCAATATCGCGGCGGGAACCCGGCCCTTATCGCCTCTTGGGCCAAAACGCCTGCGCAGCATCTCCGCCCGATCTGCGCCTTGAGCCGGCAAATTCGGATACAGCATGTAAGGTCGCCAACGCAGCATCACATTGGGATCAAGGTCGGAGTTCTCATCGCTGAGCGCCGCCTCAAGCCTGCGCTTACCGATAAAACACCAGGGACAGATGGCATCGGAGAATATTTCAATCTCAAGCATGGTTTTGATCAATCCTTTTCAACGCCTTCAGCGCCAGACTTCTTTAGCAGTGGAAAGTTTTATGCGGGTTTGCCAACATCAAGCTCCAATATTCGCATAACCTAGGCGTCCAGTTTTAGTGTCATATCCCGCGAGATTTCTGCTAACCGCTGTCGGTGGTCTTTGCGTCATCCTTGGATTTATCGGGCTGGTGGTGCCTTTGATGCCGGGCTTTGTCTTTTTTGCCATAGCCGTGATTTGTCTGTCTTCGGCATCGCCAAGGCTGCACAAAAAAATGCTGGCCTACCCCGGTGTTGGCACCTTTTTGCAGGACCTTGAGGCCACTCGCCATCTCGGCCTTCGCGCAAGAATCGTCGCGGCCTTAAGTTCTGCTGCACGACTGCTTGGAGGTACGAACCGTGAGCGATGATGACGCAGCACGAGTCGCCGTCATGGGTGCGGTGGCTTATGACATCATCGGCAAAACCGACAAGATTTTTGCTAGCAACGGCCCCGGACTGAACTGCAAAGTCACAACTCAACAAGAATTTTTCGGCGGCTGTGCCGGCAACGTCGCCTATGGGCTGAAACTGCTTGATACGCGCTGCTCACTTCTGTCCTTGGCAGGTAGCGAAGATTTCAGACGCTACGCTCAGCACTTAGGGTCCAGTCTATCCGGGGTGCTATCGGTAAGGGGCGCGCACTGCGCCAAGGCCAACATCATCACCGATCCAAACGGTACGCAGTTCACCGCTTTTTCACCCGGGCCGGAAGTTGATCGCGCCACTTGGGAAGCACATCTGCGCAACCAGTCATTCACGGCGTTGGATATGTTTGTCTGTGTGCCATTTCCAGTGCCCTTAATGGGAGGCGCCTTAGAAATCGCCAAAACCGCAAATCCCAACATTTTTAATCTATGGGTGCCGGGGCAGTACGCCGACAGCATGAGCGCGGACGATCTGCGCCGTGCTCTGATGCATTGCGACTTGCTCATTGGCAATGCGCATGAGATCGGCTACATCCGACAAACCGCGCCAGGATGCCTAACGAACAAAAGCGTGATCGAAACCGACGGGGCGAGACCCGTTCGTACGGTTCTATCAGATGGTAATCAACGTACCTTGCCAACGCCGCGGATATCACCGGCGGTGGATCCCACAGGCTGTGGCGACGCTTTCGTCGCCGGACTAATACCCCAGTTGCTGCAGGCCTTAGATGCGCTTGGATCGGCGCATTGGGAGCGAAAAATTAACGCCATCGTGCGGGCGGGTATACATCAAGCCGGGCTGTGTTTAAGCCAGCGTGGTTCGCAAACCTACAGGCGCCGCTGACCTGGGCAGCAGGCCCAGATCTTTGCAGCGGCCTATTCACTGGGCAATATTTTATGAGCAAGGCAGAGAACCAGCGCTGGCTAAATGCACAAGGCAGAGTGCCGCTAATGCATGGGCCGACACCGTTGGAGCCAATGGATCGGCTAAGCGAAGAGATTGGGGGCCCTCGCATCTGGTTAAAGCGCGACGATTGCACCGGCCTCGCAACCGGTGGCAATAAAACCCGCAAACTTGAATTCTTGATGGCCGAGGCGATCGAGCAAAACGCAGATACCGTCGTCACCTATGGCGCCGTGCAGTCGAATCATGCTCGGCAGACCGCTGCCGCCTGCGCCAAGCTAGGCTTGTCGTGTCATCTGGTGCTGAGTGAGCGCGTGCGCTGGCCCCACCCCAGCTATGTCCGCCAAGGTAATGTGCAACTGGACAAACTTTTCGGCGCACACCTACATATCTGTCCCGTCGACGACGTTGCGACACAACGCGCAAGACTGCTGCAACGCTTCGCCGACGCGGGTCGCCAAGTATTTGAGATCCCCGCCGGTGGTTCCAGCTTGAGGGGCGCCTTGGGCTACAGCCAGTGCCTGCAGGAACTGGTCAGCCAATGCGACGCCCAAGGCATTGCGCACGACATGATCGTCCACGCCTCAGCCAGCGCAGGCACCCAAGCGGGCCTTGTCTTCGGTCGGAGCCTGCTGGACGTCGACTGCCATATTCTGGGCATCAACGTCTTTCACCCTGACCCTCAAACACTCAAGGGCCGCATACGTCAATTGGCCGAAGACATGTTCAACGCTTGGCCGGCGGTGACAGCGCTGCAACCGCTGCAAATTGACGTCAATCATGCCTACCTTGGAGACGGTTACGGACTGCCAACACAGGCCTGTATCGAGGCCATTACTATGGCCGCGCAACTTGAAGGTGTTCTGTTCGACCCGGTGTACTCCGGCAAGGCGCTGGCCGCGATGATCGACCAAATCAACCTAGGCAATTTCAGCCACTTGAACGACGTGGTACTAGTCCACACCGGCGGCAGTGCGAGCTTGAGTGCCTACGTTGACGCCTTTGAGGCCTGATCGCCGCACACTAGCCGAACACTAGCCAACGAACATACCGCCGTTTGGAAACAGGGTCTGACCATTAAAGTAACTGGATTCGTCACTGGCCAGAAATAGCGCGGTACTGGCAATCTCGCCCGCCTGTCCCATGCGCTGCATGGGCGTCATCTGCATCACAGTTTCCATCCATTCCGGTGACTGGCGGATATTCGCTGTCATGGGCGTTTCGATGAATCCTGGGCCGATGGCATTGACGCGGATATTGCTGGTGCTGTATTCCGTCGCGACGGTATTGGTCAACATAATCACCGCCGCTTTAGACACACAGTAGTCTGACGCGCCCGGTAAGGGGCGCCGCCCGGCGATGGATGCGATATTGACGATAGTGCCCTTTGTTTGTTGCGCCAGCATATGCGTGATGGCGATCTTGTTGGTGAGCATGACGCCAGTTACGTTCACCGCCATTACTTTTTCCCAGTCTTCTACCGTGCGGTTGTGGAACATGCGCTCTTCAGGTTCAGCCTCTACCTCACTGACTTCGCCACTGATGTAGCCAGACGACGAAACACCGGCTGCAGCAAGCACCGTGTCCACCCGCCCATAGCGAGCTACGACGTCATCGAAAAGCGCTTGTTGGCTCGCCTGACTAGTAACATCTACTTGAATAAACTCAATGCTGACGCCGCCTGCGGACATTTCCTCTGCGGCGTTCTTGCCCCGCTCCGCATTGATATCAGCGACCACCACACTAGCGCCTTCGGCCGCATAACGCAGCGCACTTGCGCGGCCGAGTCCGCTGATGCCGCCGGTAATGACAGCAACTTTGTCAGTCAACAATCCCATAATCGTCCCCTCTCAAATGTGCCAAAAAAATGCTGCTCGGTCAGACCCCTTCTCCGCCGCGCAGCGCTGTCGCAAGACCCGGATACCGGGGTTGATCAATATTGATCTGGTTAGCAACACAACCTCGCAAATGCGCTGCCAGACCCGGAGCGTCAAGCGCAATTCGCTCATCGCGTAGCCCTCCCACCAACTGCCAACGAAGCTCGATCAAATCTTCGTCATCACTGTTGAGCAGAGCCTGCAGCCCCGCGCGCTCATAGTGCGCTGCGACTTCGCCCAGCGCCAGTTCGCGCTGCACGATATCCAGCGAATTGCTGGCAACTCGCGACAAAAATTGAGTGCGGCCGGTTGTCTCGCTCATCACCTGTTCGCGCAGAAAATCGATAACGCTCTGTAGCAATTCGTCTGCTCGTGGCATATCAACCAGCGCAGTACTGCCCTGTGCCTCGGCCAGCGTCACCGGTCCAGGAATGAGAAGATTGACACAGTCGATCTGACATTCGGATGAACGGCGACCAATGCCTGGGCGCTCAACGCTTTGATCAGGACCGTTGCGATAGTGTTCGGCCATGCCAAGACAGCCCACAGCCCACCAAAATGAGCCAAATACCTGCCAAAATTTTACTGCCTGATGATCTACCGACTGACCAGAGACCGCCTCGTAACCAGCGAAAAAATCAGCCACTTCACCGAATCCGCCCACCGGCAAATGAGCGCGCCCAAAACGCCAAGAGTGGGTCAGCATCCAGCCAAGGTCGCGCATTGGGTCGCCAATATGGGCTACCTCCCAATCTAGCACTGCGACGATGCCGTTTTGATCAACCATGACGTTGCCATTTCGGTAATCGTTATGCACCAACGAAGGGGTATAGCTGGAGGGTAGATTGGCCAGCAGCCATTGCGCGGTGAAGTCGATCATCGGTTGGGGCGTATCAAGTGCTTGATAGCGCTCCCAAGTTTGGCGCACATACTGCTCAGGGCTTTGATGCTGTAGATGCTGGTCTAGCTGTGTGGTGACGAGGTCGATACTGTGGATACGCGCAAGGGTCTCGCCGAACAGGTAGGCAAGTTTGGGGCGTACAGCATCGAGTTCGGGCGCCTTGACGATGCGTGCCCCAAGAGCCTCGCCGTCGAGCCACTGCATGATAAAGCCCGCGCCCATGCCATCTTCAGGTTGCAACACGTGATAGATCTTTGGCTCGGGTACGCCGTGGGCGCGTGCCACCTGCATGAGCTTCGCTTCTGCAGCTAAACCCGGGTGCTGGGCAGTAATCTCGCCCTCTTCCCCGCCGGCGGCGCGGCGCATCGCCAACGTGCTGACACCGTCCCGCGTGTCAATGGTGATGCGATAGGTCTCTTGGCTTGCTCCACCGGAAAGTCTTTCGAGGTTTGCCAGTGCGGTGCAGTTGTCAATCACTCGCGGCAGCAGTTCGCCAAGGCGCTGCTGCAAATCTTGGTGTGATGCGCTCAAGCTCAGTCCTCGACCACACCCTTGGGCGCGCGTTGCCCCATAAAGCCAAAGAGGTAGCCGGCAACACGACGCATTTGAATTTCCTCTGCGCCCTCAGTAATGCGGTAGCGGCGATGGTGCCGGTATATATGTTCGAAGGGCTTATGGCGGCTATAGCCCAAACCACCATGTACCTGCATGGCGCGATCAGCCGATTCGCAGCACAAACGGTTGGCCCAGTAGTTACACATAGACACTTTGTCTGATACCGAAAACGCGCCGTTAGTGTCCATTTGCCACGCAGTTTTGTGAATGAGCGCGCGCAGCATCTCGCACTGTGTTTGCAGTTCTACCAAGGGGAACTGAATGCCCTGATTGGTCGCCAACGGTTTACCAAACGGGGCGCGTTCTTTCGCGTAGGCAATGGATTCATTGATGCAGAATTGTGCTGCGCCAAGTGACGAGGCGGCCTGACGGATGCGGTTTTCGTTAAAGAAGTGTTGCACCACGCCCAGGCCTCTTCCCTCGCCACCAAAAATTGACTCGTGGGGCACGCGAACATCCTTCATGCTAATGCGCCCGTGGTCGGTCGGCATATTGAAGGTCCAGAGCATTTCCTCGACCTTGAAGCCTTCGCTGTTGGTGGGAGTCAAAAAGGCTGTAATACCGTCACCATCGCCGGCCTTGCCGCTGGTGCGCGCAAAGATCAAATCATGCTTGGCTTTGTGTATGCCTGTATTCCATGTTTTAGCGCCGTTGATAATCCACTCATCACCATCGCGCACCGCGGTGGTTTCCATATGCGTTGCATCACTGCCGTGATCGGGTTCGGTAATACCGAAAGCGAAACCCGCTCGGCCCTCGGCGAGATCATCGATCCAGGCGGCTTTTTGCTCTTGCGTGCCGTATTCGATCATCAGCAGCAGGCCGACATTGTTACCCACAATGGAGTGCTCATTTTGCAGGTCGTTGTGCAGACCCAAACCTAGTGTGGCGAAGTGCTCGCGGATAATGGCCATGCCCAAGTTGGTACCTTCCTGCCCGCCGTATTCCTTGGGTAGTGGGTAGCGATAGTGTCCCGCGTCGTCTGCTAGACGCTTGGCCTTCGCGAGCAGCGCTTCCCACTCTTCGTTTGGTAGGCCACCGCGTTCCCAATCGGTACGTGCATCTTCTCGACGATGGTCGAAGAATCGAATGTTATCGTCTTCGTTTTCCAACGGCTTGATGGTGTTTTCGATGAACAGATCTAGCTCGTTGAGGTAATTCTGCAAATCTTGGGGAATGTCGAAATTCATGCTCTCCTCCTGAAATTCCATGGCAACAGGAGGCAAGGTGTTTTGCACACCCTTGAAAATTTAGCCCCTCCCAACGCTGCGAAGACGTTACTTGGGGAGATGCGAGCATGCAACTTCTTCGTCCGCCAGCGAGTTGGATCTCAACTGACCAGGCGCGATGGAGTAAGAACGCCGAGTCGCCGCCATCAAATACTGCTAACCTCTGCACAGGGGCACTGCTAACAGGTTGTTTGAGTTTGAAGTATTTGTGGATAGGTTTCGGCTGGTTCTTCGTCGCTCTCGGGCTCATCGGCATTGCCCTGCCACTGCTTCCCACCACACCGTTTTTGTTGCTGGCGGCGCTATGCTTCAGCAAGGGTTCCGACAAGATCTACCAGTGGCTGATTACCCATCCAACGCTAGGCCCCCCAATTAACGATTGGCAAGAGAAGCGCGCCATCACGCGGCGCAGCAAAATCATAGCGACGGCATCTATGCTGGTTTTGCTCGTCATCACACCACTGGTCGGCGCGCCTCTATGGGCCGCCGGCGTTCAGGCGGTGGTACTGAGCATTGTCGCGACTTTTTTGTGGCGGCAGGCCGAGCCCTAGAACGTGGTCGCGCTTAATTGCGGCGCAAGCGCACAACTGGAATGAATCGGTCGGTTTTTGCCTGATACTCAATATAGGGAGGCCAGATCTCCGCCATCATGTCCCAGATGCGACCTCGATCATGCCCTTCAACAACCTCAGCAGAAGCCGTGAATTTGTCTGCCGCAACCTGCACGTCGACGGAACTTGTTGCATCCAGATTCAAATACCACGCTGGATGATCCGCATGACCGCCTTTAGACGCTACTATGATGTAGTCGTCGCCATCCTTGCCATAAATCAGCGGTAACATCCTAGGTTCACCACTGCGACGCCCGATGGTGGTCAACAGCAGGGTTGGTACACCCCGCCAAATGTGTCCGTCCGCACCGTCTGTGGCGAGATAACGATTCATATGATCGACCGCCCAATCCGGCAGCGTTGTTGCTTGACTCATTGCACTCTCCCTCTGCACATTCTCGACACTGGCTGCGGTTTGAAACCGTCCGCGCGCACGCAGCAATGCGACCATTGGGACGGCAAAAATCAGGCCGGCGATCACTGCAGCGTTGAGGCCGCCACCGCGAGGATTCACCAAGTTCCATACCACCATGGCAACAACGACTTGCGCAGCATAGACACCGGCCCAAGGCCACATCCAAGGTTTCATATGACGAAAACCATAGGCACCCAGCCCATAAATCAGCCAGTGCAGCGGTTCGGTTGCCTTAGCCCACCAGCCCGTGAGGGTGAAGCCGAACCAAATTTCATGGTCCTCGGCCACCGGCTTGAAGAACATATCGAAGGGCATGTAGATAAACGTCATGTACAGGCAAAAATAGAAAATTAGACTCATCCACAGTGGACGACGACGATAATCTTCCGTCACCAAGGCTACGAACCCCGCCGGCTTTTCCTGATCCATTATCGCTCCCCTACACTATTTTCTAACTGACTTGATTCGGTAGCGGCCTATCTTCAGCAAACGCCCTGATATTGGCCAGCGCACATTCCCCCATGGCCACTCGAGTCTGGGTGGTCCCGCTACCCATGTGGGGCAACAGTACAACGTTGGGCAAATCCGCTAGACCCTCACTGAGTTTCGGCTCTGCCGCATAAACGTCGAGCCCCGCGCCCGCGATAACGCCCTGCCGTAGTGCTGCAATCAAATCTTCCTCGTTGATGACATCGCCGCGCGCGGTATTGATCAGGTGCGCTGTGGGTTTCATTTTACTTAGGGTTTGTGAATTGATCAGATGCCGTGTCTGCGGCGTCGCTGGACAGTGTAGGCTGACGAAGTCGCTAGTCGCCAATAGCTCATCTAGAGCGCAGTGTTTTGCGGGCAGCCCCTCAAGCGCTTGCTCACTCCTAGTTACTCGTGAGCTATACATAATGTTCATACCCAGCCCATGGTGCGCCTGCTTCGCGAACGCCAACCCAATGCGGCCCATGCCGACGATACCCAGCGTTTTACCCGTCACCTGAGTCGATAGCATATGCGTTGGATGCCACCCATCCCACTGCCCACTGCGCACCAGGCGCTCACCTTCGCCAGCGCGGCGCGCGCTGCTCAGCATCAACGTCAGAGCGATTTCCGCCGTCGCATCGGTGAGCACTCCCGGTGTATTGGTAACGGCTATGCCCGCCCTAGATGCCGCCGCCATATCGATATGATTAAAGCCGACACCGAAGTTTGCTAGCAGCTTGGCATTCACGGTGGGCGCGCTGAGCAATGCCCCGGTAAGGGAATCTGTGACCGTGGGGCAAACCACGTCTGCCCAAGCCAGCGCCTGCGCCAACTCAGCGGAGCTCATTACATGATTATCGTCATTGATGCGTAACTCGAAAACATCTGCCATAAGACGCTCAACCGCCTCTGGCCAGCGTCGGGTCAGAACAACTTTTAACTTCGCTTCGCTCAATGATTCATCCCTATTCCTCGGTGCCAGTATTCAGCGCCGTCAAGATTCATTTGTCATGACCGGGAGCATAAACTGTTTGCCGTACTATTTTGAAACGGCGGAGGGTTAGAGAACCGTGAGCAAATCCTATCAACACTTTATAAACGGTCAGATGGTTCAGGGTCAGTCTGGGCGCCACAGCGATATCTTTAATCCCAGTCTTGGCGAGGTCAGCGGCAGCGTTGCGTTAGCGACGCTGGCGGAACTCAATGACGCTGTGGCTGCAGCCAAGGCCGCGCTCCCAGAGTGGTCTGGCATGAACCCCCAGCGCAGAGCTCGTGTGCTATTCAACTTTAAGAGTTTGGTTGAGGCCAATGCCGACGAGTTAGCGCTCATTCTTTCCCAGGAGCATGGCAAGGTACTGGCGGATAGTCATGGTGACATTCAACGTGGTCTCGATGTGATCGAGTTTGCCTGCGGCATTCCGCACCTGATGAAGGGCGAATATACCCAAGGCGCAGGTCCGGGCATCGACGTTTACAGCATGCGTCAACCCGTCGGCGTTGCGGCGGGGATTACACCCTTTAACTTCCCTGCGATGATTCCTATGTGGATGTTCGGAGTCGCCATCGCCACCGGCTGCACATTTATCTTGAAGCCATCTGAAAAAGACCCCGGCGTGCCGTTACGCCTTGCGGAACTGATGATGGAAGCAGGCGCACCCGCTGGCGTACTGAACGTAGTAAACGGCGATAAGGAAGTCGTGGACGGCATCATCCACCATGCAGACATACGCGCGGTGAGCTTCGTCGGTTCCTCGGATATCGCTCACTATGTCTACCAAGGCTGTGCGGCTCAGGGTAAGCGTGTGCAGGCCATGGGTGGTGCGAAGAATCACGGCATCATCTTGCCGGATGCCGATATGGCCCAAGCTGTCCAAGATATCACTGGGGCAGCTTACGGCTCGGCGGGTGAGCGCTGTATGGCCCTTTCAACGGTAGTAGCCGTCGGCGATGAAACCGGTGACCGCTTTGTGGAGGCCATGACCGGTGAGTTGGGCAAGCTGAATGTGGGCATCTCGACGGATCCGAGCGCCGACTATGGCCCGGTGGTGACCGCCGTTCACAAGGAACGCATCGAAAACTACATTCAAATGGGTGTGGACGAGGGTGCCGAGTTGGTTGTGGACGGACGCAACTTTGCCCTGCAGGGCTATGAGCAAGGTTTCTACGTTGGCCCCACCCTCTTCGACCGCGTGAAACCCACCATGCGCAGCTACCAAGACGAGATTTTCGGACCGGTGCTGCAAGTACTGCGCGAAGATTCGTTTGAGGGCGCGCTAGAACTACCCTCCAAGCATCAGTACGGCAATGGTGTCGCAATCTTCACCCGCAGCGGCGGTGCTGCACGAGAATTTGCCCAGCGGGTGAACGTCGGCATGGTAGGCATTAATGTGCCAATCCCAGTGCCTGTGGCCTATCACAGTTTTGGCGGCTGGAAACGTTCGGCCTTCGGTGACGCAAACCAGCATGGCATGGAAGGCGTGCGCTTTTACACGCAGACCAAGACCGTAACGCAGCGCTGGCCCGACGGTGAGACCCAGGGCGCGGCGTTTAACATTCCCTTGATGGAGTAAGGGTTAGACTTGGTTCCGGGCCTGACAAATTTCGTGTCAGGACTGTTCGTGTCAGGACAGTTCTTGTCAGGACAGCCCACTCACTGGAACCAGAGCGCCATGAACGGCTTTGGCTGCATCGCTGCCAAGAAAACAGATCACTTCACCCAGATCTATTGGATCAACCCAAGCTGCAGGATCCA
>SHAE01000032.1 GCA_004213835.1 OM182 bacterium
ACCAGCACCTCGACTAACTGTGTGAGGTCGTAGCGCTCGCGATAATCCAACACTTCGCGCAGCGTGTAGCCATGCACCAGCTTCATGGTGAAGTAGAGTTTGCCCTTGCTGTCGCGACCGATCTCGTAGGTAGGGACTGTGTTCGGATGCTGCAACAGCGCGGAGACTCGGGCCTCACGCAGCAGACGCTGCTGCTCAATCGGATCATTCGCAAGTTCAGGCCGCAGGGTTTTGTAGCAAACAACCCGAGAAAGATGCAGGTCTTTGCACGACATGATCAGCGATTTGCCGCCGCGCGCAATGGTCTTGAAGTAGGCATAGCGGGTGCGGTAGTTAATGCTCTCGGGTAGGGGTTTGTCCGTATCTTGCAAATACACGACGTCATAGGGAGCCGTGGTCTCCCCTTCAGCACCTTCAACCAAACCTTCACGCTGCGGAAATTTAATCACGATGCGCTTACCCGCTTGTCTCACCTTGCATGCTTGGAGCTTATAACGGCGTTTTCTGGCGCGATAGCAGCTCCGACCACAAAATAGTTAGCTGTTGAACAAAGACGCATTTTACCGGCATTGGTATGCTCGCTTTTTCTCGACAGAACACATTTCAGTGCATTCCAATATCGAACCTTCTCAGGCAATCGCTTGGCTACGCGGCGCAGGCCCAATGCCATCTATGGAAACACTGAACGCCGCTGAAGCGCTACACCCATGGCTGCGCCTGACCACCTCTCTGACGCAAAAATTACAGCATAGCTTTGCAACCAAGCCGGGGCTCAGCCTGCTAGGCGAGGGTCTGGAGCACGGTAATATCTGGGAGCGCGAGCTGTTGTCTGCGCAACAAAACGTCTATGCAAGGCATATTGCATTGACCATTGGGGGTACGCCTGTCGTGCTGGCCAGATCGGTGACGACTCAAGGTTCGGGTATGGATGCGTTGACCCGTTTGAAGACTCGTCCGCTGGCGGAACTACTGTTTGAGGATTCGCAGTGGGAGCGCAACGCTAACATGCAGTACCTAGCACTGGACGGGGGTGTTCCGGGCCGTGGCTGCCTTTGGCACAACCGCGTTCTGGGTGCCGGCCTTATCGTGCAGGAGTTTTTTTTGCACGCTCTACTCGCAAAGGTTGGCTCCTAAGTCTTATTCGGTTTGCAGATCTAGTGATAGCATCCTCTGCATCCAGAGAGAGGAGGACGCCATGCCACGTTTTATCGATTTGTCAGTATCCATCGACAATAACGAACACAGCGATCATCCCGGCGGTAGTCCGCAGGTGACCTACCGCAACCACGCCGAAACCGCTAACGGTTTGGCGCACTTTTTTCCGGGATTGCAGGCTTCGGACCTGCCCGATAGCGAAGGCTGGGCGGTGGAGACGATCACCCTGTCGACCCACAATGGCACGCATATGGATGCGCCTTGGCACTTTCATTCCACCACCAACAACGGTGCTGATCGCGCACCGTCGATTGATGAAACGCCGCTGGACTACTGCTTCAGGCCCGGAGTCAAACTCGACTTTCGACACTACGAAGACGGCTATCTGGTCAGCGCCGCAGACATTGAAGCCGAACTCGCGCGCATCAAACATGACCTTCAGCCGCTTGATATTGTGCTGGTAAATACCCGCGCAGGGTCAGTCTATGCAGAACCCGGTTACGTAGACGCCGGCTGCGGCATGGGTCGGGAAGCCACCCTATATCTCACCGAGCGCGGGGTGCGCGTTGTAGGGACAGACGGCTGGTCGTGGGATGCACCGTTCAATCACACCGCCAAAAAATGGGCGCAAAACCCCGATCCCAGCATGATCTGGGAAGGGCACAAAGCTGGGCGGGAAATTCCTTACTGGCAGATGGAAAAGCTGCATAACTTAGAAGCGCTGCCGGATCACGGTTTCACCGTCGCCTGCTTTCCTGTGAAGATCGCCAACGCCAGTGCTGGCTGGACTCGCTGTGTTGCGCTGATCGATGGCTAGTCAGTTTGATGTGCAGCTATGGCGAGGATTGCCGCGTCGCGCTCTGCGCTCCTCGCAATAACCCAAGCGGCTAAGCCGTACTGCCCTAGCGATGACTAGCGCCGCTCATGCGCGCACGACTGCATTGCACCAGCATCCGTCATTGCGAATCCGAGGCGCAGCCCTCGGGTGAAGCAATCCATTTCTACTAAGTTTTGGCGCGCCGCCGACGCACCCACCAGACCGCTAAAAGCAGGATAAGTGCTACCGGCGCCAGCGCCGCCAGCCCCAGACCAAACAGAAATCCTGGGCGGTTACGCAGGCCTTTGCTTAATACGGTTTGGCCCTGGTTATAGTCCTCGGCTACCGGCAGCACCCCCCGATCGGTGGCCCATGCTTGAAAAGCCGCTCGCATCGCGGCGAAGCGCTCTGGCTGACTTGCGCTTAAGTCTTGGCTCTCGGTGGGGTCGTTTTTGAGGTTGAATAGCTGCCACTTGCCAATATTGGCAAAACGGTTAAACACCAGCTTATGGTCGCCTTGGAACCATGCCTTGTTGCCGCCAAGCTCATAACCAAAGCCGTCCTCGTCGCCACGCACGGCTTCAGCTTCACTCCTGAGCAACGGCAGCAGACTCTTACCCTCAAGCTCATCAGGCGCCGCCACACCAGCCAGCCCGAGAATCGTGGGCACGATGTCTGTTGCCCAGCCTAGTGCTGAGCTAACGCTACCGGCGTCTTGGGGCACCACGCTCACACCTGCCTGCGCCCCACTGATTACCAGGGGCACCCGTAAACCGCCTTCTCCAGCAAAGAACTTGTACCAAGACAATGGACCCACCGCAGCGCTGGCCCATGCGGGGCCGATGTCGTGATAGCTGTCTCGCTCGCCCAAGGTTTGCGCTTGTGTGTTGTAGTTGGCTAGGCGCATCCACAGTTGAAAGAGTCCCACTGGAGCTTTGGAGTCCGGCGCTTGGTGCCTAGTAACAATCGAACCTTCTGCACCATTGTCCGACAAGAAAATAAACACGGTGTTGTCTAGCTCGCCAATCTGCTCGATGTGCTCAATCAAGCGACCAACGTGAAAGTCCATGGCGTCTACCATGCCTGCGTATACCGCCATACCTCGGGCTTCGAAGGCCTGCTGTTCGGCGCTCAGCGATTGCCAAGAGCGTGTGGTAGGCATCTCGCGGCCTTCGAGCACCGCTGGCAAAACACCCGTGCGCGCTAAACCCTCACTGCGCGCTGTACGCAAGTCATGCCACCCGTCGGTATAGGTTTGCAAATATTTATCGCGAAACGCCGCTGGAGCCTGCACGGGTATGTGCACTGCTTGGAAGGCAACGTAGGCAAAGAACGGTTGTTGCGCCTGATTGCCAATGTACTCAATGGCTTTGTCGACTAGGTATTGGGAAGAATAGAAGTCTTCGGGCAATGTCGTCGGCTCACCGTCTTCGAACCAGTTGGCCTCGGCATAAATCGGCAGATAAGAGCGCTGACGCCAGTTGTCTGCGCCGGTGTCGGCCAACATCAACGTTCGGTCGAAACCGCGCTGGCTGGGTTTTTCGCCGTCGCTAAAACCAAGGTGCCACTTGCCGCTCATCAACGTTCTGTATCCAGCGCCTTGGAGCATCTCGGCAACGGTGGGGATGTCGGTTTGCAGCACACCTTGGTAGGCCGGCGCGTGGGCCTGATCGTCGGGTATGGCTTCGGGAATGTTCGCCACACCTACCGTGTGGCTGTCGAGACCGGTCATCAACATGGCCCGAGTCGGCGCGCAAGATGCCGCCACATGAAAGTTGGAAAAACGCATACCCGATGCCGCGAGGCGATCTATATTGGGGGTGTCGATTTCACTGCCATATGACCCTAAATCCGCAAAACCCAAATCGTCTGCCAACAGCAAAACAATGTTTGGTCGTTTCGATTCCGGCGTGTCAGCCCAAGCAAAGGCAGGGCTTATCGCGGCAATTGCCGCAAAGCAAAAAAGCGCGGTGCGAACGGTCAATTGCGGGAACTCGATACTCAGAATATTCGTCACGTTGGTCTGCTTGGGTTTGCACAAAAGACGGCAATTCTGACAGAAATGTTAATGCCTACCAGTGTCTGAACCGAAGAAGTTACCTTCTTCAATCGCCGCAACGAGCTGGGCATACTGCACCACATATCGGGGGAATTTCATGTTTGATCTACCGCAGCGCGCTATAGATATTGCCGCTCAAGTCGAGTCTTTTTTTCAACAACGCGTGCTGCCCAACAACAAACTTTGGGAACAGCAGGCGAAGAGCGGACAACCTGTGCCGGACATTCAGCAGACGCTTCGCGCCGAAGCCAAGGAACTTGGCCTTTGGAACATGGCGCTACCGAGGCTGGCGGACGATGAACCCGGGCTGCGACTGACAAACTTAGAATTCACCGCGGTAGCAGAGATTCTAGGTCGGTTGGAATGGGGTTCTCATGTTTTTAACTGCAATGCCCCAGACGTGCCGAACATGGAGTTGCTGCAGCTCTTTGGTAACCACGCGCAAAAACAGCAGTGGTTAACCCCCTTGCTTGAGGGCGAGATTGGTTCCGCCTTTGCCATGACAGAGCCCTATGCAGCCTCCTCAGACCCTACCAATCTGGAGACACGTATCGAGCGCGACGGTGACGAATTTGTGATTAACGGTCGCAAATGGTTCGCCTCCAACGGCTCTCATAGCAGATGCGAACTGTTGATACTGGTAGGCGTTACAGACTCGCAGGCTCAGAAATCCCAACGCCAGTCGCTGGTGCTGATTCCCCGACACACACCGGGTATCAACGTTGTGCGCAACTTGCCAGTGTTTGATCACCTGTCTCAGACGAACCTGCACCCTGAACTTGAGTTCACCAATGTGCGGGTACCTGTCAGCAATTTGCTCGGCGATGAAGGTGCGGGATTTGCAATCGGTCAGGCGCGGCTGGGGCCAGCACGTCTACATCACTGCATGCGGGCCATTGGCGAATGTGAGGTGCTGATTAGTCTGATGGTTAAGCGCTCACAAAGTCGCAGCACGTTTGGCAAGCGCATCGACGAGTACAGCTCAACTCAAGCTGCGATCAGTCTTTCACGCATCGAACTAGACCAGTGTCGTCTGCTCGTGCAGCGCGCCGCTCACCTGCTCGATACCGTCGGCAACAAAGCAGCACGCAAACAAATTTCTATGATCAAAGTGGCGGTGGCCAAGGTCTACCAAGACATTGCAGATCGATGCATTCAGCTATTTGGCGCTCGCGGTGTTACCGGCGATACCCCTGCCGCGCGAGCCTTTGGTAAGGCCCGCGCGTTCCGTATTTATGACGGCCCAGACGAAGTGCACCTGCAAACCATCGCGCGATTAGAAGCGGGCGAGCAGTCGTTGGCGGGATTAGAGCACTATCTGCACGAGTGATCATCGCTCAAGGCAAGCAGACCGAATAGGTCTAGGCATAAGCCATACCTTGGGCCTCGGTGTATAGGCTGTAAACCGACTGCGAACCGGTCATAAACAGGCGATTACGGTTCTCACCACCGAAGCAAACGTTAGAAATAGCCTCGGGCATATGGATCGCACCAATTTTGTCGCCATTTGGCGCAAAGACATGAACCCCATCTTCTGCAGCCCCTGCCCAGCCGGCACTACTCCAAACATTGCCATCGACATCTACTCGAAATCCATCCGGAACCGCCTCGCCCAAATCACAAAAAACGCGATGATTTGCCAATGTGTTGTCATCGGTAACATCGAAGGCATGTATCTGACGAGGGTGCCCCGGCTTGTGCGAAACCCCGGTGTCGCTGACGTAGAGAATTTTGTAGTCCGGTGAGAACGCGAGACCGTTGGGTTTTTCCAGCATGTCATCTACCACTGTCGCTGCACCGGTGTTCGCGTCAATGCGGTAGACACGAGTGGGCAATTCCAGCTCGCCCTTATGCCCTTCATAGTGACCAAGGCTGCCGTAGCCGGGGTCGGTAAACCAAATGCTGCCATCGGGGTGCACGACCACATCGTTCGGCGCGTTTAATCTTTTGCCTGCAAAGGCGTCGAGTAATATCGTGACTGAACCATCGATTTCTGTGCGTGTTACCCGGCGTCCATGCTCACAGGTCACCAGCCGCCCTTGCCGGTCCCGGGTGTTGCCGTTGGCGTAGTTTGCGCCATGACGAAAAACGTGTGTCGATCCGTCGATGGCTGACCAGCACATTATTCGGTCGTTAGGTATGTCACTAAAGAGCAGGCGCTGCTGGTCACCAAACCACACCGGTCCTTCAGTCCAGCGTCCACCGCTCCAGAGTCGTTCAAGTGTCGCGCTGCCTAACACATACTGCCGAAATCTTGGATCTAGTACCTCAACGGCTGGGTCGGGATAACGCACAGGCTGGTTCCAGTCGCGGTCTAACAAATAATCCATTACCCAAGACTCCTTCATGTTTGCTCGGCTAACATACCGCGCCACTAGCCAGATCAGCAATTGCATAGAGAACGTTGATGCTCACAGAAGAAGAGAAATTCCGCTTCGATTTACAGGGATTCTTGGTGCTGCGCAGCGTGCTCACATCGGCAGAATGCGCAACGCTGCGTCGGCTGAGCGATAGTGTTTGGCCGCAGCAGCCTAACGATGGAGCCTTGCGGCGCACGGAAGCCATCAGCCGCTGGGGTAGCGAATTTTTGCATCTGATGGACCACCCAAGGGTGCTGCCCTATCTCATTGAGCTAATCGGACCGCGCCTTCGCGCCGATCATGACTACTGCATTTTCATGCAACCCGGCGCCAACGGTCTGCCCATTCACGGCGGTCCGATGCGCTATGAAAGCGATCACTGGTACCACTATCACGATGGCGTAATGCGCAATGGACTGATGGTGGCCACTTGGGCGCTCAACGATGTCGGGCCAGATGACGGCGGCTTCGTATGTATTCCGGGCAGCCACAAGACCAATTTTCTGCAAGCCGTGCCAAGCGCAGTGCTACGACAAGAAACCCGACCGGATTATGTTGTTCAGCCTCAATTGCGTGCTGGTGATGTACTTCTTTTTACCGAGGCTCTGATTCATGGCACGGCGACGTGGCAGGGTTCACAGGAACGCAGAACACTGCTCTACAAATACAGCCCGCCGCACTCTAGCTGGGCCAAAGTACCCTACAATCTGCTGGACTATCCCAACGCATCACCTCAGCAGCAGCGACTGATGGCTCCGGCTTCAGTTGAGAATCATGCCAAGGTTTTAGATCCTGCAGAGAACTAGCCCATGCACAAACGACATGCCCTGACCTTCGTCACCATCACCGTATTTTTGGACACCGTGGGCTTTGGCGTCATCGTGCCCGTACTGCCGCAGTTTCTGGTGCTGATCGGTGACGTCAGTCTGTCGGATGCCTCGGCGCTCAGCGGTTATCTGATCTTCAGCTACGCGGTGACGAATTTTATGTTCGCGCCCATGCTGGGCAATTTAAGCGATGCCTACGGGCGCAAACCGTTGCTCGTGATGTCGCTCTTCGTTTACGGCGGAGCATACTTGCTATCGGGTTTTGCCACTGCGCTGTGGATGTTGTTCCTAGGCCGCTTGCTGACCGGCATTACCAGCGCAACCTACGCCATTGCGAACGCACTGATCGCCGACGTCAGCACGCCCGAAGATAAGGCCCAGAACTTTGGTTTGTTGGGCGTGGCGTTTGGTCTGGGATTTATTGTCGGCCCGGCCCTAGGCGGCATCATCGGCGCCTGGGATCTGCGCGCACCCTTCTTCATTGCGGCGGGGTTGGCGTTCATTAATACCCTTTATGGCCTGATCTTCTTTCGCGAGACGCTGGCGCCAGAAAATCGGCGTCCCTTTGAGTTAAAACGAGCGAGCCCGTGGGGGGCGCTGACGCAGCTACGTAAGTACCCGCTGTTGATTGGTCTGGTGATCGCGGTCTTTCTTAACAACATCGGACATCACATTTGGCCGTCTAACTGGAATTTCTACACCATCGAAAAGTTTGCCTGGACGCCCTTAGACGTTGGTCTTTCCATGGCCTTTGTGGGCGTCATGTCGGTTATCGTGCAGGGCGGGCTACTGCGCATCGTCATTCCCAAATTCGGTCCTGTGCGCTGCGCTTATTTTGGCGTCACAGCAACCATCCTTGCCTTTGTGGGGGTCGCAACTGCTGGGAGTTCGGCAGCGCTATATTTCTGGTGCGGCGTGTCATCACTGGGTGGGCTAGCCGGTCCGTCGGTGAACAGCATACTGTCCAACCAGGTGGCCGCGGACAGTCAGGGCGAACTGCAAGGCATCATGGCCAGTGTGAGCAGTGTCGCCATGATTGTTGGCCCCTTGTTGTTAACTCAAACGTTCACCTACTTCACGTCTGACAGCGCACCCCTGTATCTGCCAGGAAGCGCCTTTTGGTTGGCTGCCCTATTGACCTTGGCCGCGCTGATTATTTTCTTTCAGCAGATTCGTCGGCTGCCCAACCCTGCCGGTTAGAACCCATGGACATTGTTAAGCACAACCAAGTAGCTTGGGATAACCAGTCAAATCTAGGTCAAAGCCGGTGGGTGCAGCCCGTGAGCACCGCCGAGGTTACAGCGGCTAGGGCAGGTGATTGGCAGGTCATTCTTACCCCTACCAAGGCAGTGCCCGAAGACTGGTTTGGCGATATACAGGGTAAGGACTTACTCGGGCTAGCGTCCGCCGGCGGTCAGCAGATCCCGCTCTTTGCCGCGGCAGGGGCGCGGGTGACCAGTTTTGATAATTCACCAGCCCAGCTCGCCAAGGATCGGTTTGTGGCGCAGCGCGACGGTTTAGACATCGCCTATGAACAAGGCGATATGGCGGATCTATCGCGGTTTGCTGACGAGCGCTTTGATCTGATCTTTCACCCCATATCTAACGTGTTCTCAGAACACGTTTTGCCAGTCTGGCAACACTGTGCGCGGATTCTTCGGCCCGGTGGGCGCCTACTCAGTGGTTTCATGAACCCGGATTTTTTTCTCTTTGATCATGAAGATCTCGACCAGGGCGGACCGATACAGGTGCGCTTTGCTCTGCCCTTTGCTGATTCGGAGCAGCTCAACGAGAATGACATCATGGCGCGCCAAGCCCAAGGTCAAGCGCTGGAGTTCGCCCACAGTCTGCAAACCCAAATCGGTGGGCAACTGGATGCGGGGCTGTTGCTTGCCGGGTTTTACGAAGATTACTGGGATACCCAAGCAACGTCGTTAAATGCTTATATGCCCACCTCAATGGCAACCTTGGCAATCAAGCCAACCTGAGCGACTGAATAAGGAATTCCCATGGATCTAGGCTTACAGAACAAAAACGTTATTGTTACCGGCGGCACTCGAGGCATAGGGCTCGCTGCAGCGGCTGCTTGCGCCGCAGAAGGTGCGAATGTGTCTATCTGCGGACGTACGCAAGAGAGCTTGGATAGCGCGGTTGCGGCCCTAGAAAAATACGGCAGCAAGATTCACGGGGCTATTTGTGACGTTTCCGATGCCGAGCAAATTAAGACCTATATTGCCGCAGCAGCAAGTGCCATGGGCTCAATCGATGGTCTGGTGAACAACCCCAGCGGTTTCGGCAACACCGATGACGAAGACAGCTGGGCCAGAAGCATGGACATTGATGTGATGGGTGTCGTGCGCTGCACATGGGCGGCGACCGAGGCACTGAAAGCCAGCAAAGGCGCTATCGTCAATGTGTCATCTATCTCAGGCATTGGCGCTTCCGCAGGCTCCGCTGCCTATGGGGCGGTAAAAGCCGCAGTCATACAAATGACGCAAACCCATGCCAAGAACATGGCGCCAGACCACATACGCGTGAACTGTGTTGCGCCGGGGTCTATCGAGTTTCCCGGTGGTTTGTGGGACCAAGCCAAGCAACATGCGCCGGCTATGTACAATGGCGCGCTGGCCAGCATCCCTTTTGGGCGCATGGGCGAGCCAGAGGAAGTGGGCGAGGTGATCGCGTTTTTGCTGTCCGCCCGAGCCTATTGGATCACTGGCCAAACCGTCTCAATAGACGGTGGTCAAAACCTTTAGATTGGCGCGAACCCAGTCATAAAAAAGCCCGCGGTAGCGGGCTTTTTTATGACTTGTGGAAACCTAGCTGCGCTTGCGCGGCGGCCACAACATCAGCATGGGCGTGCGTTTCATGTAGTCGACGTACTCTGGATCATTGCCCCAGCGTTTGTTGCCGCGGTTTTCCAGCATACGAACACCACTGATGGCGGTAAGCAGTACCACCACCCAAATCAGCGATAGCAGCAAATAAATCTGATTACCCTGCAAGGTGGGAATGGCGATCACCGCAATACCGGCCCACAGCAAGATCTCACCAAAGTAGTTGGGATGCCGCGACCACGCCCAAAGCCCCGTCGTAATGAAAGCGTCGGCATTCGCGGGGTCTGCACGAAAGGCGGTCTTCTGCCGATCGGCAATCACCTCGATGGCAAAGCCTGCAACCCACATGGCGAGCCCCAGATAAAAGGCCAGCTCAGGCGCTACCTTGGTGCTAGAGGTTATGGCCCCGAGACCGGCGCTAGCCGTGACGAAGACCCACGCACCCTGCAGTGTCCAAGTCATAAAAAATGTTGGGAACGACACCTTGATACTGCGAAAGCGGCGGTCCTCGCCGGCCTTTTGAATACGGAAAAATAGAAACGGCCCCAGCCGCAGCGCCCAGATCAGCACCAGACCAACAATAACCAAGGAACGAACGTCAAACGCCGCGCTGAGGTAGCAAGCAGCGAGCACCAAAACCATGTAGGTCAATGAGCCGGTGAGATCGAAAAAATGCTCGGTTTGGGCAAACCAAGCATGAATGAAAATCAGCCACTGCACGGCGAAGGCAAATACCCCGCACCAGACAAAAACCGACAAATCGTTATAGAGGATGCCCTGATCCGAGCCAGCCCACGCTACCACCATTGCCAGTAGCACCGCCCCAATCGAACCCAAAATTCCGACGATCCATTGCTGCATATTCTGCCCCTACTCTATCGTGTTATTCAGCCCGAGTTCCCTCGCCGCCGGGCCATCGCTGCCCCAAGCTGCCCTCCTGCCATTGCGGAAACTTGGTCATGACCCCGGTAAACAGTGGATCAGCTAACCATCGATCTAGCCAGCGGCGCAGGCTTTGTCGGTGCTGGTTGTCAAACCACTGTCGATCCACCGAGGCAAACTGACGCACAAAGGGCATAACGGCAAGGTCTAAGAATTGCGGCATGGTTCCCAGCAGATAGTCGTGGCACTGAAGGTTGGCTTCAAATCGATCCAAATGGTTGGCCGCCAAATCGCGATATTCTTCTCGGCTGCGCTCTGCGCCTGGCCGATGGTATTTGTACGCATCCAGATGCGGTTTAAACTTTTCGTCGAAGGATCGAGCTTGTTCGAGTTGCTCTGCTTGCGCCAGCAACGAAAACCAGTCGCTTTCGGCAGACATGGCCCAGCACATGATATCCAGACTCTCATCGATCACCACGCCGTGTACGGTTTGCAGCACTGGCACCGTGCCCTTGGGTGAGATCGCCAACATGCTTGCCGGCTTGTCGCGCAGCAACACCTCACGCAGTTCGAGTTGCGCACCCTGAATCATCAACGCCATACGGGCACGCATGGCGTAGGGGCAACGCCGGAAGCTGTAAAGAATCGTCATGGAGTTTGGCGGTGCGTCTGTGATTTAAGACTGCTGCGCAACGCCGGGTAACTCGGCAATGTTCTCGGCCCAAGACACCTTGGACTGGCACCAAACCTGCGAGCGCGGTGCCAGCTGCGCCAGTTCATCTAGGAGCCCGGTGCGAATGCCCAGCATGCGTTGTCCCTTTGGCACATCTTCGACTACCGACGTTGCGTAAAGGTGCGAGCCACAATTGACGCAGAAGCTCAGTTCCCGCCGATTACCGCTGTCTCCCACTTTAAAATAGAGCTTGGGTTCGCCGCTGAGCAGGGTGAAGTCCCCTTCTTTTACCTGAACGATGCTGCGATAGGGCCCGCCAGACATTTTCTGGCAATCGGTGCAGTGACAAATGACAACCCGGCTAGGATGCGCCTCGGCCTCGAACGTAATATCACCACAGTGACAGCTGCCGTGAATGGTAATGGCTTGTGACATCTTGCCCCTGCTCCTGTGTCGTTTTAACCGCGCCAACGCCCTATAACTGTCGGCCATGCTCAAGGATGGATCAAGCGTTATGCACTTCTCAACCTTGGTCTTTTACCTATCGCGCGGCTCACCAGAGCAGGGTATCTTCAACCCGTCATGAGACAACAGGTTATTCATCACAAGAGGTAACGCTATGCTTCGCAACGCAATGTTTCGTAACGCTGTGATTTTTTCTTTGCTGCTGTGTTTCGGCAGCGCGAGTTGGGCGGATGAGCGCACTCAAAAAACCATCGAGGCGCGCCAAGGCTTGCTCAAGGTAGTGGCTCAGTACTTTGGTCCGATTGTGGGCATGGCCAAGGGCCAGATCCCATACGATGCGGCGCTGATCGAGAAGAACGCCGGCATGATCGTACAACTGGCTCCGATGATTCCGGATATGTTCGCCATGGATACCAGCGCAAGTGATATCACATCCCAGGCCAAGGCTGACATCTGGGGGGATTACGCCGACTTCAGTGCCAAAGCCGCGACGACCGCAGAACGCGCAGAAGCCTTGGTCGCGGCCACCGCCGAGGGCCGCGGAGCTACCATGAAAGCCTTCGGCGCCTTAGGTGCTTCTTGCAAAAGCTGCCATGACAGCTATCGGCAAAAAAACTAGCCGACCCCATGTTTGAAGATTATGCCCAGTGACCAGCGCCCCCAACTGATTTGGGATCTGCCACTGCGACTGTGGCACTGGGCGTTGGTGATTTGCCTCGCCGGCAGCTGGATTACCGCCGAAGCGGGTTTCGAATGGACGCAAACCCACTTTTATTTTGGTTATACCGCGCTGGCGCTCGTGCTGTTTCGCCTGACTTGGGGTGTCTTTGGCACCCTGCATTCGCGCTATGCCTCGTTCGTCGTGTCTCCCATGCGCGTGTTTCGTTACCTCAAAAACATCGGCTCCAATCCAACCTCCGCCGGTCATAACCCGTTGGGCGGCTGGGCAAGCGCTCTCATCGTCGGCTTGATTGGTCTACAAGCCAGTCTAGGCCTGTTTATCAGCGACGATATTTTTTATGCCGGCCCATATAACAGCGTGGTCAGCGATCACACCGCTGACGCGCTTGCAGGCTGGCACCACCGCATCTTCACCCTGATACAAATCGCCCTAGTCATGCATCTTGCCGCAGTAGGCTGGCATACCTGGGGTCTCAAAGAGCGACTGATTCAGGCCATGTTCCATGGCAAAAAAAATCTTCATGAGAGCGCTGGTAACCAAGAAATTTCCGAACACCGGGCGACAATTGCCCTCGTGTTAATGGTGTTGGCCACGCTGGCGGTAACCGCCCTGGTGTATTTCGCTCCAGCACCAGTGTTTGACGACTTCTACTGAACGCACCCATTACGGCGCCGGATTATCCCAGCAAGAACTGTTTTAGCTCGCCTAGGTCGGCGAACCGATACTTAGCCTTGGCGAAACGTTGGCCTGCTGTGAACGGATGGTAAATCGCCGCGCAGTCGATACCTGCCGCAACCGCTGAACGCAGACCGCGCTCGGAATCTTCGATGACCAAGGCTTGGCTGGATTCAATGCCAAAGCGCGAGAGCGCCAACAAATACGGCTGTGGATCGGGCTTGCTGTTTTGATAGTGGGAGCGCTTGAGAACGAAATCCATGTGGCGCACGACGTCGGGTGTTGTCGACGTCCGTGGCTGGCCGTCCAACGCATGGATGAGATCGAAATCCACGTCTCGCGACGTAGTCACGATGGCCAGTTGAAAATGCTCGGCAAGCTCAGCAATGAGGCCATCAACACCCTCGATGGTAATGGGCCGAGTACGCAATAACTGCTGATAGCGAGCGTCTCGTGCATCACGCAGTTGGTCCACCATGGCTTCATCGCAGCCAGCGGCGCGGGCCAAGCCCCAAGGATCGGCGCCCACGGCCATATTTTGGATGTAATCAGTTTCTCGCAGCGTAATGCCAAGGGTGGCCAACTGCTCCTGAATTGCCTGCAGATACAGTGGCTCGGTATTCACCAGTACGCCATCGTGGTCGAAGAGTAAGTGGGTATATGACACGCGAACGGATAGGCCAAGTCGGTTTAACTAGGCCACCTTGTAGCGATCGATCTGAATGTCCTCTTCGCCAAGGTCTGAGTAGTTGTCAGTCACTCGGCCGCGAATGTACTCCTGCCATGAGAAGGCACGATAGTGGGGAATTTCCTCAGCAGCCAACCATGGCTCGACAACTGCATCGACCTTCGGTTGATAGAAGAACGGTATGCTTAATCGCCCTTGAGGACTGGTGATTGGCACAACTCGATGAACCCCAGCAGTGCACCGATCGTTCGTCCAAACCTGCAAAATATCCCCAATGTTCACCACGATGGCACCAGCGAGTGGGGGTACGTCTATCCAGCCATGAGCACGCGAGCGTGCCTGTAAACCGCCGCAGTCATCCTGCAGCAGCAGTGTCATCGCGCCGGGATCGGTGTGGTGATGTAGCGCCATATCGCCAAGGGATGTTACCGACTCACGCTCAGCGGCAGGCACAGGGTCTTGGGCCGGGTAGAAATTCAATCGCGCAGCGCTGGTATGGGCAGGTCCAAAGCCTCGCTCCATGGTGCTATCAACCGCGTCGGCAGGTAGGCCCAAACCGCTAAGCACCATGCGCATGGTGGTTTCAGCCAGTTCTGTAAAGGCGGTAAAAAATTCGGTAAGCGCGGGTCGGAAATGGTCTGGCTGCTCGGGCCAGCGCGTATGTCGCAGTGGATTACGGGAAATGTGGCCGCCTGCCTTGAAGTCGAAGACTTCTTTCTGATCGCGGCGCTGCTTAGTGAGTTCGCGGTCGTAATAACCCAGTGGATTTTCCGCATCTCGGTATACGGCGGTTTTTTGCGCGCGCGGCATGGCAAAAAAGTCTGCGGCTGCCGCAAACACATCATGAACCTGCGCATCGCACCCATGATTCACCAGCAAGAAAAATCCGTGGTCCTCGCAAGCTTCCACGAGCGCTGCTTTGTCGATGGCTGCGCTATCAAAAGCAGCTGGGCCATCCTTGCGAAAGGCTTGTAAATCAATGACTGGAATATTCTGCATGGCTATCTCCCTCGACCGCAGCTCACCGTCAGCGTTTCTGACGGCATTCGCGATGTTACGTCGAACTACGGCGAATGCACATGCGCGCCACGGCCGCGCGTACTGAGGTGCCGTCATCGGCAGGCTCAGGTATGAGCCCTTCAAATTGATCAACAACGTCAAAGCCAACCTGCACTGCCTGCAGCTGCCGCGATAAATCCCCTGCTGCAACGCGAAAGCGGTTACTGCTTGGGCCACTGATGCGCTCAGCGCCATCCCACTGCAGGTGCTCTTCAAGCACCAAGACGCCGCCGGGTGTCAGCGCCTGTAACAACTTAGGCAACAATTGCGGTGCGACGAAGCGCAACATGATTACCAAGGCATAGGTGTTTTGGGGCAGGCGATGGCTGAGTTCGAGCACATCGCTGCACTGCCAATTCACGCGCAGCTGTTGGCCTATGGCGGTATTTGCCGCCTTAGCGATGGCAACCGCTGACACATCGAGTGCATCGACACTAAGGCCTAGAGAGGCCAAAAACAGGCTGTTACGGCCTCGCCCGCAGGCGACATCCAAGGCTCGACCGCTGTGGGGTATCACATCGTCTTGCTGCAGCTGCTGTAAATAAGCGCTCGGCCAATGACGCTGGGCATAGGCACCTGCTCGGTAGCGTGCGTCCCATCGCTGGCGATCGGCTAGATCGATTGAGTCAGGTTGTCCTGTATCCATGGGAGTACTGTAACCCAATGCCTTTTGTGCAGTTGCATGCGAAGAATGGAGAAGCTAGCGTTGTCGCCCCTTTTTATGGGCTCTCACTTTGGCATCCAGCACCGACCAAACTCGTCTTGATAAGGCCGCTATTTGGCTTTCTAGCCTGTGCCTGATTCATTGCTTGTCGGTGCCCCTTGCCTTCTTGCTGGCGCCGTCTGTCTCTGGATGGCTCGACGCTACAGAGACTCAGACCCACTGGTTACTCTTCGGGCTTGCCGTACCAATCAGCGGTGTCGCACTCTACCGAGGATATAGGCGAGAACCCAATACCCTGACGGTATCCACTGGCGTCGTCGGTTTAACGCTGATGCTGCTGGCTGTTCTGCACTTGCTTGGTGAAGAGTTCGAAATCGCGCTTACCACCCTGGGCGTTGTTTTGGTGATGGTTGCCCATATTCGCAATTTGCATGCGGGCCACGACCACGCCAACGAGACCGTCTGACCCTATCAACCTTACTGCCCCGCGGAGACCACTATGAAATACGACAACATACTGCAGACCATCGGCAACACTCCCATCGTCAAACTCAATCGGATAGCCCCAGAGCATGTCGACATGTACGTCAAAGTGGAGTCCTTCAACCCAATGGCATCGGTGAAGGACCGACTGGCTTACGCGGTCATTAAGGATGCGCGGGACAGCGGCGCGCTGAAACCCGGGCAGACGGTGATCGAGGCCACCAGTGGCAACACGGGTATCGCGCTAGCCATGGTATGCGCGGTGATGGGTCACCCCTTTGTCGCCACCATGGTCGAAACATTTTCCATTGAACGCCGCAAAGTCATGCGCGCCCTTGGCGCCAAGGTCATTCTGACACCGGCAGCCGAACGCGGTACCGGCATGGTTGCCCGGGCCGAAGCGCTGGCGGCAAAACACGGTTGGTTCCTTGCACGACAATTTCAAAACACCGCCAATCCAGACTTTCATGCCAGTACCACCGGGCCAGAGATCTTGCAGGACTTCGCCGGTGAGCGTTTGGACTACTGGGTGACGGGTTGGGGCACCGGCGGCACCCTGTCAGGGGCCGGGCGCACGCTTAAGGCTGCCCGCCCCAACATTCAGGTGGTCGCCGCTGAACCCGAGCAGGCGGCCCTGCTCTCCGGCGGTGCATGGTCGCCGCATAAAATTCAGGGCTGGACGCCAGATTTCATTCCCGAGGTGCTGGATCGCGACATCGCCGATCACGTCGTGCCGGTCAACGAAGACGAATCCATGGCCTGTGCCAGACGCTTGGGTCATGAAGAGGGGATCTTTGTGGGTATCTCAGCCGGTGGCACCCTGAGCGCCTCACTGAAAATTGCCGAGCAGGCAGCGCCCGGCAGCGTAATCGTTACCATGCTGGCAGATACCGCAGAGCGCTATATCTCAACGCCACTGTTCGCCGACATTAACGAAGGCTCTGACGACGACTG
>SHAE01000033.1 GCA_004213835.1 OM182 bacterium
CCAAGGGCCGCTGCGTCCAGTGTTGCCGCTGCCGTCAGCTGCGCTTGCAAACCCTGCATGGCTTCAAGCAGCCTAAGGTATGGGTTGTCCTGAGCGCTGGGTACGCTCAGATCCAGATCAGCAAACGGGTTTTCTATGGTCTCGCCGACCTGTGTCGCGGCCCCCAATGCGTCGCGTGCTTCGCGAATGTTCTGCACCAGCTGCTCGTGACGCGCGTGCAGCTGATTCAGCTTTTTGCGCTGCACGATAAGGCCATCGAGATCCTTGGGAGCCATTTTAAGTTCGCGCTGGGCACTGCTGTGCACGTCGTTAAGAGCGTCCAAGTGTTCCGCCAATTGGCGTCGGCAACCACGAATTTTATCCAGTCCTTCTCGGGCCAGACGATTACAGCCCTTATCCTTGCCTCGAGAGATTTTCTCCAGCGTGGTCAGACCGGCTTCATCTTGCAGCACAGCCATGGCCAACAATTTCTGCTTGGTCTCTGCCGGTGCGCGAATGACCAACCAAGCAGCTTGCTCGGCGGTGGTCACGCGTTCGCTCAGCACTTGAATATCCGCTGCGTTGGCAGACTGCAGTCGGGCTTGGAACAAACGCTCGTGTTGGTTGACGGCGTGGTCTGAATCCAGCGGCAGCAGTTTGCAAAGGCGCTTGGCCGCCAACGCGCCGAGATTAGGGCGCTCTAACAGTGTGGCCAGCGTCGCGACGTCTTGTACCGCAGACATAGCGCGTTTAGCGATCTCAAGACTGATGCCTTCCGCTGCAGCCGCGCTTTCTGGCAGATCGTGCAAAAGCTCGTGTATGGCGGTTTCATCGACCCCGGTCTGCTCGTGGGATTTGCAGTAAGACAGGTACTGATCCAACAACACGAGCTGCTGGCTTTGCTCCAGCGTTGGCAGCGCCGTCAGCGCTGCCGGATCGAAGACGTCATTTTTTTTGAATAGCTTGGCGAACATAGTCTTGCTACTGGTGTCGGTTTAGCAGAAGTCGGCGATACTACAGCGCGTTATGCGCGCCGTCGCACAGCGGGGCACCCTTTGTGTGTTTGCATCCACAAAAATACAACGTTCTGCTCGCAGGAGCCGTGTAGGTCTGGGGCAAGAAATCGGTGCCTTCGTGAGAGCCGTCGCAAAATGGCTGGCGCCCGCTTTTGCCGCAGGAGCACCAGAAATACTTTTTGCCCTCGACAACTTCAACAGGGTAGGGGCTTTTTTGTGCGATGACCGGATCAGACATGGTGCTCTCCAAGTGCAGGTAGGGTTATTTAAATTGGGGCTCTTCCCACCATGGGTAGAACTCGGGTAAGTCACTGGAAACCTTTTCCGGGAACTGTGCGTTGCGTTTTTCTAAGAACGCTGTGACCCCTTCCTTGGAATCGTCAGACTTGCCTCGATAGTGTATGCCCCGCGAGTCGATTTTATGCGCTTCCATGGGGTGATCAGCGCCAAGCATTTTCCACATCATGTGACGGGTGAGGGCGACGGACACTGGCGAGGCATTGTCGCGAATGTCTTCGGCAATGGCACGAGCTGCGGGCAGTAGGTCCTCGGGTTCGTGCAGGCTACGCAGCAGACCACCGTCCATGGCTTCTTGCGCAGGGAAAACGCGGCCCGAATAGCACCACTCTAGCGCCTTGCTAATACCCACAGCGCGCGGCAAAAAGTAGCTGGAGCATGCTTCAGGCACGATGCCTCGGCGGGCAAAGACGAAGCCGAACTTGGCGGCGGTGGAGGCAAGGCGTATGTCCATGGCGAGGGTCATGGTGACGCCAACGCCCACAGCCGCACCGTTGACCGCAGCAATGATGGGCTTATTCAGTTCATATAGCCTCAGGGTCAGGCGACCACCACCGTCTCTGTTGATGCCCTCGTGCTTGCCTTGCCGCGCGCCGGAATCGAAGGTCGAAGCGCCCCGTGACAGATCTGCGCCAGCGCAAAATCCGCGGCCCGCACCGGTGACGATGATGGCCTTAACGTCGTCATCGGCGTCAGCGCGATCACAGGCGTCGATCATTTCCAGCATCATGTCATTGGTAAAAGCGTTGAGTGCTTCAGGTCGGTTCAACGTGATGGTTAAAATACCGTCTTCAACGTCATACAAAATAGTACTGTAATCCAAGAGTCTCCCCTCTCTTTGTGTGCAGCCAGGCGTGTAATTGGCGCTATGTTGCCCTGCCAGCCTAGGATTATCTACGGCTAAAACAGGCAGCCGAGGCGGGTATGGGAGCTTCTTTAGATAACGAAAAGGCAATGTAACACCGCTCATTTTTGAGTCGTAGATACCATGAACGAATCTGACTGGCAGCACCAAGCGCAGGCATTCATCGCCGATCACTGGCCTGGCCCTGAACGGCTAGCGCACCCCAGTGCCTATCAGTTAGCCAGCGCACGTTGGTATGAGGCCTTGGGCGTCGCTGGCTGGTCTACGCCGCATTGGCCTGCCCAGAGTAGCGGCGCTGCAACAAGCCAGCTGAGCTGGCCAAAGCAGCGGCTGTATCAGTGGCAAATGTTTTGCCATCAGGCCCGAACCCCGCCGATCAACACCCTAGCGATGTCGTTGATAGCGCCGCTTGTGATGACCCACGGTAGTGAGCACCAGCGCGAAGTCTTGTTACCCGAGATCGCGGCTTTTGACGCGCATTGGTGTTTGGGGCTGCTCGAACCCGTCAATGCGCCCACAGCGCAGCCAACACGGCTGCACGAAACACCCGCAGGAACCTACCTGCAAGGGGAGAAGCGCGCACTGGCTGACGGATTGCTGATGTCTACCGAGCTACCCAAGGACGGCCTATGGCCGTCACGCATGCTGTGCATTGCCCTCGACGAAGCCCAGCAGTGGCGAGCCTGCTTACTGCCAGCAGATCGTAGGGGTATCAAGCTCAGGCCTGTGGCCAACGCGCGAGGGCGCTGGTTTCATGTGGTGCTCGACGAGGTCAGCGTTGCGCCTGATGAAATACTCTCGCTTAGCGGCGATGCGCTGCTGGCCGCCTTAGCTCAGCCAGAAACGTTATCGCAGTCTATGCTACCCGAGGCCAGCTCCTTTGGTTTGGCCGAGCAGCTGCGTCTGCTGCGCCGGGAACTCACGGCAACTAAGCACGAAGATACCGATACGCTGCTGACCCAGCTTTATGAGGCAGAAGTGGCGTTGCAAAGTCTTCGCGCACTGGAAAGTCGGGCCCTCGCACCGGCGACACCGCCGCTAGCCACTCCTCTGCCCATGCCGATGCTGAGTCTCAAAGCTCAGGAGCTTGGGCAGCAAATTGGTGCTCTACAGCTGGCCAGCTTCGGGTATTATGCTCTGCCCGACGCCAGCGCCTTACGTGAGCACAACGAAGGGCCGATTCATCCGAGAGGGGATGCGTCGGGTGAGACAGCGATGTTAACTAGCCAAGCACTCAGTGCACTGGCTACATCGCACTATGGATGGAACCCAAGAGATATTCTGGCCAGACAGTGGTTGGGACTGGGAGAAAACCCGCAAGCCGCCGAGGAACCTTCGCGGCAAAGTTAGCGGAAACGACGAACAACACGGATGCGATAACGATCCCGCAAACGGCCAACAAACGACCGTCGGGCTCGTAAACCACCGAATAATTTCAGTTAAGCAAAGGGGTAGATGAATGGATTTTTCCTTCACAGAAGAACAAACCATGTTGCACGAGAGCATCGAGCGATTTGTGCAAAGCGATTACGGCTTCGATGATCGCCAAAAGAACGCTGCGTCGGATCTTGGCTATGACGCCGCGAATTGGAACACTTTTGCAGAACTGGGATGGTTGGGCGTGCCTTTTTCTGAAGCCGACGGTGGCTTTGGCGGCGGCGCCGTTGAATCATCCCTAATGATGGAGCAGTTCGGACACGGTCTGGTGATCGAACCCTACTTGGCTACTGTCGTGCTGGCCGGTGGAGCGATCAAGCACGGTGGTAGCGAGGCGCAAAAGGCCAAGCTGTTGCCGGGCATTATCGATGGCAGCACCCAAGCGGCGCTGGCCTATGCCGAACCCCAAGCGCGTTTTAATTTAGCGGATATTACGACCACTGCGACGGCAGAGGGCGACGGCTATGTACTTAATGGCTACAAAGCCGTAGTGCTCAATGGCCCGGCCGCTCAGCTGATTGTGGTGAGCGCCCGCACTTCGGGCGAGCAGCGTGACCAAGACGGCATTACGTTGTTCGCGATTGATCCCAAGGCTGCTGGTGTATCGCGTCGCGACTACCCAACGGTGGACGCGTTCCGCGCATCAGAGATTACCCTTGAAGGCGTCAAGGTAGATGCAGACAGCGTGATTGGCGAAGTTGGTCAGGGCTACCCTGTACTGGAACAGACCATCGACGAAGGCATCATGGCCGTTGGTTCTGAAGCCGTTGGCTGCATGGAGAAGCTCTACAAAGAAACCGTCGAGTACTGCCGCCAGCGCGAGCAGTTCGGCCAAGCCATTGGTAAGTTTCAGGTGCTACAGCATCGCATGGTCGATATGTTTATGGAGCATGAGCAATCGAAATCGTTGATGTTCATGGCGGCCATGCGCATGGACGAGGGATACGGTCCTGAGGCGCAAAAAGCCATCAGCGCGTTTAAGGTGCAAATTGGTAAGTCCGGTAAGTTCGTAGGGCAAAACGCTGTACAGCTGCACGGCGGCATGGGCATGACCGAAGAGCTGAACATTGGTCACTACTTCAAGCGTTTGACCATTATCGACACGCTGTTCGGCAACGCGGACTTTCATCTGAAGCGGTTCGGCGCGCTCTAGCGCCGACTTTTTCCACCGGCTTAGATCGGGCTACGCGAGTTGCAGAAGGAGGGCTGATGGCACGCTGGGATAAAGAAGACACATCGAGCATTCCGGAATGGTTCTGGGAGGCGGTGGACACACCTGCCGAAAGTCGCACCATCGAAGTGGATGAGTGCGATGTGGCGTACCGTTTTTATCCCGCGCCGGGCAAGCCCGGTATGCTGCTCATACACGGCATGAACGCGCACTCGCGCTGGTGGGACTTTATTGCCCCTCAACTCACCGATCAGTACCAAATTGCCGCCATGGACCTCACCGGCATGGGGGACTCGGATTATCGCTATGAGTATTCCAGCAAGACCTATGCGGAAGAAATCTTAGCGGTCATCGACGATGCAGGTCTGGGTGATGACGCCATAGTGGTAGCCCACAGTTTTGGCGGCTACATGGCAGTAAAGGCGGCCAATTTGCATCCGGAGAAATTTGGCGGCTTGGTGTTGGTGGATTCGGGTATTCGTCATCCAGACGAACCCATACCTGACCGTCCCAAGATGGGCGGCATGCAGGGCAAGATTTACCCAGACAAAGAAAGCGCTCTCATGCGTTTTCGCCTGCAGCCACCCCAGCCCTGTGAGAACGAGTACATACTGCAGTACATAGCGCGCAACTCACTGATGCCCATGGACGGTGGCTGGGCGTGGAAGTTCGATGAGGATTTGCTGACTACCCTCACTGAGGTAGATCGTCAGCCAGAAGATTTCCAATCACTGACCGTACCCTTGGGCGTGATATTTGGCGCCGACAGCGAGCTGTACTCTCGCCAGAGCCTTGAGTACATGCAGGAACTGGTGCCCGAGGATTTTCCGTTTCAGGAAATCGCCGACGCGCAGCATCACGTCTTTCTCGATCAGCCACTGGCCTTCGTGGCGGCGCTTACAGAGATCTGCCAGCAGCTCCCGCCGAAGGGGTAGGTCTACCTATGGGCGCGCGAGCTATTTTTTCGGCGTAAGCGAAATGGTCAGCACGGCGCTTTCTTCGACTTTCTCCCGCGAGAACAACATGGGCACATGGCCTTCGGTGGCCCAGTTTTCTAGCAAGTTGTCGTAGAACGGTGAGCGCGGATCACCTGATTGTCCCGGTGCGTTGGTCATGCGTGCGTCGTCCCAATTGCCGACATCGACCACCATGCGAAACGAAGCCCCGCTGCGCACGTTAAAGGTGTTGTCGTAGAAACCCGTATTGTTGGTGGTGTTAGCGCTGCCACCCCGCGGGTAGGCCTTAATCTTCATGTCCTTGGCCAATGTCGCGTTGGCGCGATTCAGCAGAGGATGCGCAAACACCATTTGATGCAGGTCACCCCACTGCCATTGCGAGGCATCTGCACCAAGCAGCGCCACGGTTGCCGCCCATGCGTTGCGAAGGCTGGTGACGGCTCGCGTCTGGCCTTCGTCGGTGGTTAACAGCTCTAGCGAGGTTTGCGTGGACAAAGACCCAGAAGGCAAGGCTTCTCCCCGGGTCAGCATGTTACCCAGTGCAGGGTTTAGGTGGCGGTAGTACCAAACATTCCACAGCGCCGCAGCGGCGCTATCCACCTCTAGGCGCTGATCCCAGTTCGCCAGCAGTGGCCCACCGGTTTTCGGGTTGGTGGCGGCAAGTTCCGGCAGCAGAGCGAGCACGCGGCGGGCCAGCACTGAGTGATAGTCCCGCTGCAAATCGAGGGAATCTTCCATGCTATGCGGCTTTGGCGTGTCGAGGTATTCCCAAAGCCGTTTGTAGCGCCAAGGCGCCGACCACTCGAAACCCACCTTATAACGTTCAATGGGGTAGTCGTTTGGCAGACTCATGGCGTTGGCGGTGCCGCTGAAACCGCGTTCTGGGTTGTACTCTTCGGGCAGCACGTCCATGTCGAAGTAGCCATCCCATTCGTAGCTACCGTCGCCGGGTACCGGCATGAGGCCATCCCAGTTATCGCGCTTGGGAAAACGTCCCGCGGGTTTGTAGCCAGTGTTGCCGTCGGTGTCGGCATAGACCTGATTTTCTGAAGGGGCCCCCCAACGATTGAGTGCACCAACAAACTCACGCCAATTTTCCGCGCGCATGTACTCGATGCTGCCGAAGTACGGTGCCATACCCGGCTCGAGCCAAGCCGCGCGCACGACGAAGGCATGGGTCTTGGTTTCGGCCACCACTGGGCCATGACGGGTAAATTTCAGGGTAATGTCCTGAGTCTTACCGCCCTTAATGGCGATGCTTTCTTCGACTTCGGTAAAGGGCTCCACATCGCCCCGGTACAGATAGCCAGCGCGTTTCTTCTCGTACACGTAGAGGTCTTCTTGATCGATGGGGAAGATGGTAAGGCCGAAGGCGATCTTATCGTTATGACCAATGGAGATACCGGGCAGAGCAGGCTCGCCTGCGCCAATCACATTGATACCCGGGCCGTTTAAATGGGCCACATAGCGTAGTGAGGGCACTGCATGGCTGCGGTGTGGATCATCCGCCAGAATCGGGCGTCCCGTAGTGGTGCGCGACCCGGTCACCACCCAGTTATTGCTGCCGACATCCAAGTTGTGGGCGGCCATGGTCTCGCGCTCGAGCAAGCGCGCCAGCTGCGCTTGGGCAGGCTGCGGGCTGAAATCGACGGGCGCCTTGGCAAGTAAGTAGTTATCCAACACGTTGTCTGGGATGACACAGGGATCAAGACCAGGTGGCGTTGCGGTCTGCCAAGCAGGCTCCAAGGTCAGCCACTGAGCGGCAAGGTCCAGTTTTTTCTCGCAGGCGAGGCGCGCCCGCCAAACTTCGGTGACCACGTTACGCCACAGGCCGTTGCTGCGAATACGCACCACATCATCTGCCGACCACCTGCTTGGCGTGTAGCCCAGCATGTCGAATTCCACCGGCATCAGTTCCGGGTTGGCCTTAGCTACCTCGATATAGGCATTGATCCCGGCGGTAAAGGACTCGGTAATACGCTTGGCATCATTGCCGTAGGCCAGCCACTCGGCATACATATCGCCGCGATAGACGAACAGCCGCGCGGCTTTGTCCTGGGCCACATGTTGCTCGCCGAGAATTTCAGCAAGCTGTCCTAAGCCCCGACGCTTCCATAAATCGATTTGCCACAGACGATCTCGGGCGGCGTTGAACCCCTGCACGAAGAACACATCGTAATGATCATTAGCGTAAATATGCGGTACGCCGTATTCGTCGATGATGATTTCTGCCTCGGCGCTGAGACCGTCGACTTGATAGGCGGCAGTGTTGTTCGCCGCGGTCATTGCCGAGGTCTTTGCTGAGGTCATGGGCGAGATGAACAGGCCGATAAGCCCGAATAGAAACAGTGGAGTGACAAGCAGGTGGTTCATCATCTAGGGCCTCGAGAAATCAGCAAACGACAATAACAAAGTCGTTGGTTCCATGCTGGCGACGAAGAAAAAATTCTTTTGTTGTATTTGCGCCTGAGATCGGCGGCGCAAAGCAGGATCAGTGTTAAGGCGTGGTTTTACAAGAATCTGAATGAATGAGCGGTATGAAATTCTTGATGGTCGGTTTGCTTGGCAACTGACGTGACATTAGCCTTTGCCCGCTGTGAAGATTCATATAGATAAGCGTTCGTGGCATGGAAAACAGCAGCTACCTCCCACGATGAGAGTTCGTATGAGCATTGTTCCCCGAAAAATATCGAGACACCCAAATGCCGCTACGCCAACGTATTGGTTCGACGGTAAGGGTTTCGAGTCGTTGTTCTTTAATGCGGTCTCCAGCACATTTCCTGAGGGGGAACGTTTTTTTGTTTTGAGCGTGCGTAACTTCGCTGAGCAAATTCAAGATGAAGGTCTCAAAATTGACGTCGCTCGTTTTATGCGGCAGGAAGGCCAGCATAGCCGAGAGCATGACGCGCACATGCGGATACTCGATACTCAGGGTTTTGGGATGCTGCGGCAGGTCAGTCGCTTTGATCGATTGTTGATGAGATGGACAGCAAAGTTTTTGCCGCGCTACGCCTTAGCGGTAACGACGGCAGTCGAACACGTCACCGCTTTGGCCGCTGTAGCGCTTCTGGAAAACGAAGCGAAATATTTGGATCCAATGCATGAAGATTACAGGCTGATGTGGCATTGGCATGCCGTTGAAGAGATTGAACACAAAGCTGTAACGTTTGATGTGTTCGAAGAAGCGGTTGGCAGCTACACGCTGCGGTTTATTGCCGCTTTGTACGTCGCCGTGATATTTCCACTTATCCTATTCATCCGACATCTGTTCTTGCTTGCGAAGGAAGGTTTGTTGTTTGACGTCGCAGGTTGGCGTCGGGGGATGTCATTTTTGCTCGGCCGAGAGGGTTTTTTGACAAAAATCGCCGTTGGCTATAGCCGTTTCTTTCGCAGGAATTTTAATCCGGCAAACACTGACGACTCTCGTTATGTTGTGGAGTTCGAGGAGCGATACGGCATGCACTTTTCGCATTTGCCAGCGGCGTAATCTAGCAGAGCTATGGATTGCTGCTTTTGCCCCTACAGAGTGGGTCTGCTCGGTGGGGCCTTTATAAGCGAGCAAGTCTCGCGACCAAACTTAAAAAAAAGCCCTCCAATGAGAGGGCTTTTTGCTTGGTGCTTACTGCGCTGGGCCTAGCGATCTAGTCCCAAGTCAGTGCTCCACCGGTTTGGTAATCCGTCACGCGAGTTTCGAAGAAGTTCTTCTCTTTCTTCAAATCCATGATCTCAGACATCCACGGGAAGGGGTTCTTCACGCCGGGATACTGTTCGGTCAAACCGATCTGCGCCAGTCGGCGGTTGGCGATGAACTGTAGGTACTCTTCCATCATGTTGGCGTTCATGCCTAGTACACCGCGTGGCATGGTGTCTCGCGCATAGCCTACTTCCAGCGTGGTGCCTTCTAAGATCATCTCTCTTGCAGATGCCTGCATCTCGTCGTCCCACAGATGTGGGTTTTCGAGCTTGATCTGGTTGATCACGTCGATACCGAAGTTCACGTGCATGGACTCATCTCGCAGGATGTACTGAAACTGCTCCGAGGTGCCGGTCATCTTGTTGCGGCGGCCCATGGACAAGATTTGAGTGAAACCACAGTAAAAGAAGATGCCTTCCAACACGCAGTAGTAGGCGATCAGGTTCTTCAACAGGGTCTTGTCGGTATCAACGGTGCCGGTGGTGAAGCCTGGGTCGTTGATTTCCTTGGTGTACTTCAATGCCCATGAGGCTTTTTCTGCCACGGTGGGAACTTCGTGGTACATATTGAAGATCTCGCCCTCGTCCATGCCGAGCGATTCAATACAGTACTGATAGGCGTGGGTGTGAATGGCTTCTTCAAAGGCTTGGCGCAACAGGTATTGGCGGCATTCTGGGTTGGTGATCAACCGATAAATGGCCAGAACCAAGTTGTTGGCAACCAGTGAGTCCGCGGTTGAGAAGAAACCAAGACTGCGTTTAACGATGGTGCGCTCGTCATCGCTCAAGCCGTCTTCAGATTTCCACAGCGCGATGTCTGCGGTCATATTCACTTCTTGAGGCATCCAGTGGTTAGCACAACCATCCAGATACTTCTGCCATGCCCAATCGTACTTGAACGGTACCAGCTGGTTAAGGTCGGCACGGCAGTTGATCATGGCTTTTTGGTCTACGGTCACACGCTCGGTGCTGACCGGCTCGGCGGCTACCTCTTCCACAGCAGCGGGTGCTGGAGCGGCAGCTTCTTGCGCGGCCTTAGCCGCTGCTTCTCGTTCTGCTGCGGCTTTTTGCTCCGCTGCAGCTTGTCGCGCCGCAGCGGCTTGCTGTTCGGCCGCGCGCTGTGCAGCGGCAGCTTGTGCTGCTTCGGCTGCCATCTGCTTTTGCACCGCATCTGCAATCACAGCTTGATCTGCTTGTGTATTGCTTGGTGCTTCTTCGTAATCGTCCCAACTTAACATCGTGGTACTCCTGATAATAAATTCTGTTCTTGCTAGGGGCTTGTTCGGCTTAATGACAAGCGTTTTATTGACAAGCCTCGCAATCTGGATCGTCCAGTGAGCACGCCATGGGCACTGGCGCCGCCTCACCAAGATCAAGGTCTATTCCGCCTTGTTGGGCGGCTTCTGGTGCCACCGCTTGTTGTGCAACCTGTGGTGCTGCAACGGGCTCAGGCGCTGCCTGCGCGACTGGTGCCGCAGATGCTGCCGCCATGCCACCATCAGCGCCAGACGACACCGCGTTCAACGTGCCTTTTTCCAGCGTCGATTTTTCGGTGCTGGTAGCGCTAAGCGCACGCAAGTAATAGGTGGTCTTTAAACCACTTAACCAAGCCATGCGATAGGTGATGTCCAGCTTCTTGCCAGAAGCGCCGGCAATATAAAGGTTCAGCGACTGGGCCTGATCGATCCACTTCTGGCGTCGGCTGGCGGCATCGACCAACCAACGTGGCTCAACCTCAAAGGCGGTGGCGTATTTTTGCTTCAAATCCGCAGGAATGCGCTCAATGGCCTGCAGGCTGCCATCGTAGTACTTGATGTCGTTCACCATGACCTTGTCCCACAAACCCAGTGCCTTGAGGTCGCGTACCATGAATGGGTTCACCACAGTGAACTCGCCTGACAGGTTCGATTTTACGTACAGGTTTTGATAGGTCGGTTCGATGGACTGAGACACGCCAGTGATGTTGGCGATGGTCGCCGTTGGCGCAATGGCCATGACGTTTGAGTTGCGCATGCCGTTCACCTGCACCTTGGCGCGCAGTGCGCTCCAGTCCAGCCTCGCGGACATATCGACGCTCAAATAATCTGCGCCGCGCTCTTGCTGCAGCATCTTTAACGAATCGATCGGCAAGATGCCGCGACTCCACAGCGAGCCAGAAAAGCTGGCATAGGCACCGCGCTCTTGGGCCAGATTGCTGGATGAATCAATCGCGAAGTAGCTGATGGCCTCCATAGAAGAATCCGCGAATTCCACTGCATCTTGTGAGCTGTAAGCAATGCCCAGCTTATACAGGGCGTCTTGGAAGCCCATGATGCCAAGGCCCACTGGGCGGTGGCGCATGTTCGAAGTGCGCGCTTGCTCGACAGAGTAGTAGTTGATGTCGATGACGTTATCGAGCATGCGAACTGCCGTGCGCACAGTGGCTTCCAACTTCTGCATGTTCAGCTCGCCGTTTTCCACGTGCTGAGGCAGGTTGATGGAGCCCAAATTACAGACCGCGATCTCGTCCTTAGACGTATTCAGCGTGATCTCCGTGCACAGGTTAGACGAGTGCACGACGCCAGTGTGTTGCTGTGGTGAGCGCACATTGCAGGTGTCTTTGAAGGTAATCCACGGATGACCCGTCTCGAACAGCATCGACAGCATCTTGCGCCACAGATCAGCGGCTTTAACGCGCTTGAACAGCTTCAGCTCGCCGGTACGGGTTTGTTCTTCGTAGGCCTCATAGCGTTGCTCAAAGGCGCGGCCGTACAAGTCGTGCAGATCGGCGGCATCAGCCGGTGAGAACAGCGTCCACTCACCGTCTTGTGATACCCGCTTCATGAACAAATCGGGAATCCAGTTCGCGGTATTCATGTCGTGGGTGCGGCGCCGGTCATCGCCGGTGTTTTTGCGCAGCTCTAAGAACTCTTCAATGTCTAGGTGCCACGACTCTAGGTAGGCACATACCGCGCCCTTGCGCTTGCCGCCTTGGTTCACCGCTACCGCGGTGTCATTGACCACCTTTAAGAACGGTACAACACCCTGAGATTTACCATTGGTGCCCTTGATGTAAGAACCTAGGGCTCGCACTTGAGTCCAGTCGTTGCCCAAGCCGCCAGCCCACTTCGACAGCATGGCGTTATCTTGAATTGCGCCGTAGATGCCGTGCAGGTCATCGGGCACCGTGGTCAAGAAGCAAGACGAAAGCTGTGGACGCAGCGTGCCTGCATTGAACAAGGTAGGCGTCGAGCTCATGTAATCGAAGGAGCTTAAGAGGTTATAAAACTCGATCGCGCGGGCGTTACGGTCATCTTCTGCAACCGCCAAGCCCATGGCCACACGCATGAAGAACACCTGAGGCAGTTCGATGCGCACATCGTCCCAGTGAATAAAGTACCGGTCGTACAGGGTTTGCAGGCCGAGGTAGGTAAACAGGTGATCGCGCTCAGGTAGCAGAGCCGCGCCCAACTGGTCTAAATCGAACTCGGCCAATTGCGGGCTGATCAGTTCAAGTTCGATACCCTTTTCAATGAAACTCTTCAGCGCTAGTGGATAGCACTGGGTCATTTGCGCTTGGGTGGCGGTATGAATGGCACCAGTGCCATGTACGTCTAAAAAGGTCAGCGCTTCGGTGCGTAGCTCATCCAGCAGTAAGCGAGCGCTTACATAGGTGTAGTTAGGTTCTTCTTCAACCAAGGTGCGCGCCGTGATCAGCACCGATGTCGCCACGTCGCTGGCGGTAATGCCGTCGTACATGTTGGCCATGGCTTCACTGATGATGCGACCGGCGTCCACATCGCCTAAGCCCTCGCAGGCCTCACCGACGATGGTTTGAATACGCGCGATATCCAGCGGCCCGGTGGAGCCATCGGCGTTGACCACATTGATGCCTTGCACGGCCTGTTCAGTGCTGGGGTCGATGGCCTGCTGTTGGCTACGCTCTTGCGCGCGCTGTTCGCGATAAAGCACATAGGATCGCGCCACTTTTTGCTCGCCAGAGCGCATCAGCGCCAGTTCAACCTGGTCTTGAATCTCTTCGATATGCAGCGTACCGCCGGAAGGCATGCGGCGCTTGAAGGTCGCGGTCATCTGATCGGCCAGTTCTTGTACCAACTCGCGAATGCGCGGTGATGCTGCCGCGGTGCCACCTTCTACCGCCAAAAACGCCTTGGTCATGGCGACAGAAATTTTATCTGCGGTATAGGGCACGACGGTGCCATTACGCTTAATGATTTTCAGTTGGCCCGGCGCCGTAGCCGTCAAAGAAGGGGACAAGACTCCCGCTTCTGATGGGTTAGCTTGTGGGCTTTGCTGGCTCGCTGGCGTGTCCATCGAAGTGTCTGTTTGCATCGTTCGGTGTCCTCTCTCTGTTCTTTTCAAGCTGTTCTTTTCAAGCGCATGATGTTCCGCTTGTTTGTTGACGAACGTAACGCTCGCCCCATCGCTTGCTAGTCCTTTGATCCGGCTCGTTTTTTACGTCATCAATGCGCGCATGCCGCTGACGGGTTGCACTCACCGAGCACTCTGCTCTGGCTATTTTTGGGCCCAGTGGCCGGTCTGGTCAAAGATCAACGTTTAAGTCGCAATATTCGTCAAAATGTGTCCCGAACTCCTCACTTTTCAGGATAAATTTTGACTCAGTCAAATATTTTATCGGCCCTAAAACCCAAGATATGGGGGTTTTCTGGACAGGCGACACAAGATAATGGGATCAATAAGTCAATGCAAGGAAAAGTCTGTGGATAACCTGTGCACACTTTACCCTCACCGAGTAGTAGCCTGTGGATAGCCGAAATTAGCCTCATTTTGTGCATCAATTGGCGTTTGATGGCGTCCCACAGCCGACACACCGCGGCTGACACTCAGCGGCTTTTGCCATTAAGCTGCGCTGCTGCAGGCCGAGTGGTCTGACCGTCTGTGCATAAAGTGAGAACCTTCAATGACCTACATTCTTGCCCTCGATCAAGGCACTTCTAGTAGCCGCGCGCTTGTTTACGATGCCGCTGGCGCGGTAGTGGGGAGCGCCCAGCAGAGTATCGACAGCACATACCCCCAAGATGGCTGGGTTGAGCAAGACCCAGCCATGATCTGGTCTTCGATTTTGGCCGTAGGTCGACAGGCCATCGCTGATGCGAACATTGCACCTAGCGCTATCGCTGGCATTGGCATCACCAACCAACGTGAAACCTCTCTGCTGTGGGAGCGCGAGACATCGCGCACCCTGTACAACGCCATCGTCTGGCAGGATCGCCGTAGTGCGGCCTATTGCGACGCTCTGGCCCAGCAGCGTTATCCAGCGGGCCAAGCCGATGGTCGCAGTGTTGCAGAACTGATTCAGCACACCACGGGTTTGATCATCGATCCCTATTTTTCCAGTACCAAGCTGGCATGGCTGTTGGATCAAACCGATGCAGATCGCAGTCGCGCACAGCGCGGCGAGCTGTGTTTTGGCACCGTGGACAGTTTCTTGGTGTGGCATCTCACCAAGGGCGCGCGGCACGTTACTGATGCCACCAACGCCAGCCGCACCCAGCTATTCGATATTGCCCAGCAGTGCTGGAGTGAGCCACTGTTGGAGCTGTTCAAAGTGCCGACGGCGGTACTGCCCGAGGTTCTCGACTGCGTCGCTGACTTTGGTACCGCGGACGCCGAATGGTTTGGTGCACCCATACCCATTTTTGGCATCGCAGGCGATCAGCAGGCCGCACTGATCGGTCAGGCCTGTTTTAGGGCAGGTATGTCGAAAAGTACCTACGGCACCGGCTGTTTCGTCATGACTCATACCGGTGACGAGATCTCCCGATCAAGCCAACAACTGTTATCCACCGTGGCTTACCGTATCGACGGCAAACCCAGCTATGCCTTAGAGGGCAGCATTTTTGTCGCCGGTGTTGCCATCCAGTGGCTGCGCGATCAGCTGGGTTTAATCGAGCATGCCGCCGAAACCGCTGATGCCTTTGCGCGCACCCAGGGTGAGACCCACGGGGTATATGTCGTGCCTGCGTTCACGGGCTTAGGCGCACCCTATTGGCAGCCGCAGGCCCGGGGGTTGATTACTGGGCTCACCCTGGACAGCGATAAAGACCACCTCATCACCGCCTTTTTGCAGAGTGTGGCCTATCAAACCCGTACCTTGCTGGATGCCATGGCGGCGGATGGCGCGCCTGTGACCACGCTTCGAGTGGACGGCGGCATGGTGGTTAACGAGGCGTTTTGTCAGTTCTTGTGCGATGTGCTGGATGTGCCGGTACAGCGTCCGGCAGACGTCGAGACCACCGTGCGAGGCGCCGGCGTGCTGGCTGCCATTGGCGCAGGATTATTTGCCGATTTGCAGGAGGCTGCGGCACTGTGGCAGTTGGGTCAGGACTTTGCGCCGACCATGCCGACGGCCAAGCGCCAAGCACTGCTTGCCGGATACGAGCGGGCGGTTCTCCAAACGCTGGCGGCTACTTAGCCCTGACGGCCCAACAGCAAAAATTCGACTAAGGCTTTTTGACTGTGCAGGCGGTTGCCTGCTTCGTGAAAGACCACAGAGCGCGGGTCGTCTAGTAGTGTATCGCTGACTTCCTCGCCGCGATGAGCCGGCAGGCAGTGCATGAACAGGGCGCTGGGATCCGCTAAGTCGAGCAACGTCTCGTTCACTTGATAGGGCTCAAAAATCCCCCTGCGATTACCTTCCTCGCCCTCATGGCCCATGGAGGACCAGACATCTGTGACGACCAAGTGGGCGCCGTCCACGGCTTCGCGAGGGTCGAGCACACGCTCTACATTTTCACCGTTGGCTAAAATATCAGCGTCGGGTTGATGCGAATCTGGGCAGCTAAAGCGCAGGTGAAAGTTCCACTGCTTGGCGGCATTAATGTACGAATGGCACATGTTGTAGCCATCGCCCAAGAAAGTGACCGTTTTGCCCTCAATGGAGCCGCGGTGTTCCTCAAAAGCCTGCATGTCGGCGAGTAGCTGACACGGATGCAGCAGCGAACTCATGGCATTGATCACCGGCACCGTGGCGTAATGAGCGAGGGTCTCGATGTCTTGTTGGCTGGCGGTACGTATCATGATGATGTCGACCATTTCAGACAACACCCGCGCCAGATCTTCCAGCGGCTCGCCGCGACCAATTTGCGTATCGCCAGGGCTTAAGAAAATAACGCTCGCACCCATTTGCGTAAAACCCGCCTCGAAAGCCACCCGGGTACGCGTGCTGCTCATGGTCAGGATCAGCGCGCCGGTTTTGCCTACCAAGGGCTGATATACCTCGCCGTTCTCGTGTTGCTTGCGCAGCGTTTTCGCGCGCTCGATCACGTGCTTGAGTTCATCAGAGGAAAAATCCAATAGCGACAGAAAATCTCGTTTGATCATCGGTCCGGCTTCCGGGAGTTGTTAGGGAGTGGTTTTTTTAGGCGATCAAGCGTTGATCAGCGTGACGACGCGCTGCACCAACTCGTCGGCTTCGGCATCGCTCATGGTCAGCGGTGGCAGCATGCGAATGATGTTGCCTTGGGTGACGTTGATCAGCAGACCTTGCTCCAGCGCCTTGGCAGCGTAGCTACCGATGTCCTGATGCATTTCCACTGCCAGCATCAAGCCCGCGCCGCGAATTTCTTTCACGTCGTTGCGCCCAGCCAGTGCGTCTTTAAGACCATTTTGTATACGCTCGCCGAGTGCTAGGGCGCGCTGCTCTAGGCCTTCAGCGTCGATCACATCAAGCACCGCATTGGCCGCGGCACAAGCCAAGGGATT
>SHAE01000034.1 GCA_004213835.1 OM182 bacterium
CTACCTCGCCCAACTGACCATCGACGCTGCTGAACAGGGTGACTTCTCGAAACTAGAGCAGTGGATGCAGGTGCTTGAGCAGCCCTACACCTGGCAAGAGGGGATGGAGCAGTACGCAGAAAAAAGACCGGAATGGGCACGTAACCGCACTGGCTGTTCGCAGTTGTCCTGCAGTTCTTAGGGGATTTTTCGAAAACTTGGGAATGGTGGGTCGTCTGGGGTTCGAACCCAGGACCAACGGGTTAAAAGCCCGGTGCTCTACCAGCTGAGCTAACGACCCATAGACTCGAAAGCGCGGCGCATTGTAGTCACCCGAGTAGGGTGAAACAAGGGTTTATGACTTACCTTCAGGCGTATCGCGTTGGATCGGCAATGCCGGCATTGGCAAAGCCTTCGCGGCGCAGAAAACACGAGTCACAGACCCCGCAGGCAGCCCCTGTTTCATCGGCTTGATAGCACGAAACCGTCAACGAATAGTCGACACCCAACACCGTTCCTTGCTGAATGATCTCTGCCTTCGTCAGATCAATCAGCGGAGCGTGTACGGTGAGCTTACTTTCTTCTACGCCTGCTCGGGTCGCGAGGTTAGCCATGTGCTCGTAGGCACTGATAAAGGCAGGCCGACAGTCCGGATAGCCCGAATAGTCCACGGCGTTCACACCGACAAAAATGTCGCAGGCGCCGAGCACCTCGCTCCACGCCAAGGCTAAGGACAAAAATACGGTGTTACGGGCTGGTACGTAGGTGATCGGAATCGCTTCCTCGCTGGCATTCGCCTCGGGCACGTCAATGGCTTCATCGGTCAACGCTGACCCACCAAACTGGCTCAAATCGATTGTGACGATTCGGTGCTCTTTAACCCCAGCTGCTGCCGCGACACTCTTGGCCGCATCGAGTTCTGCACTGTGGCGCTGACCATAATCGAAACTTACCGCATAGCAGGCATAGCTCTCGGCCGTAGCCATGGCCAGCACCGTGGCCGAGTCCAATCCCCCTGACACCAGTATTACGGCTTTTTTCATGGTCTTGCCTTACTCAACATTTGCTTCAGTGTGTTCTGGCGCGCTCGCCAAAGAACGCTGCTAACGTCCCGGTGCATCGCCCCACAGCAGCTTATGCATTTGCATTTGCATGCGCACCGGCAGGCGGTCGGCGACAATCCAATCCGCCAAATCACGAGGGGGTAGCTGATGATGGCTCGGCGAGAACAGCACATCGGCAACGCGCTCGTACAAGCCATGTTCATCGCATCGCATGCGCGCCCAGTCATAGTCTGTACGGCTGCACAGTACGAACTTGATTTGATCCTGCGGATTTAAATGAGCCAAGTTTGACCACAGGTTACGGTGAGATTCTTGAGAGTCTGGGGTCTTTAGGTCTAACACCTTAACCACTTCAACAGGGACACGCTCAACACTCAGCGCGCCGCTGGTTTCTACCGACACCGAATATGAGGCGTCGACAAGGCGCTGCATGAGCTCTATGACGTTGGGTTGCGCCAGTGGTTCACCGCCGGTGACGGTGACATGACGAACACCAAGGTCGTGTACTTGGCTCACGATATCGTCCAATGGCATCAGGGTGCCGCCAGAAAATGCATATTCACTATCACAGTATTGGCAGCGTAGCGGGCAGCCCGTCAGGCGCACGAATACAGTCGGCAAACCCACGGTATTCGCTTCTCCCTGCAGAGACAGGAAGATCTCGGTGATTCTCAGATCAGGCATGAGTGCAGGCAATTTCTAACAGCGGAGCCACTTACTCCATTTCTGCCAAATATCGTTTCGCTAGTGCGCCCGCCGAACTCTGGGGGAATTCGGTTTGAACTTGCGTCAAGTAACGTTTGGATTCGCCCTCGTCACCCAGCTGAAAATACAGCACGCCGAGTTTATAGAGCGCATCCGGTACTTTTTGGTGGTCTGGGTAAAGGCGTATCACCTGAACGAAATTCTGCCTAGCGGGCTCCATGTTGCCGGTGGCTAGGTGCAGTTCACCTAGCCAATAAAAGGCATTAGGCGTGTACTGACCGTTCGGGTAATCAACGATTAGCTGTTCAAATGCACCCGTCGACTCCTCGAAGCGCTTGGCGCGCATCCACCCGATGGCTTGAGCATAGGCTTCACGTTCGGTCGTTGGCACAGGCTCGTTTTGCACGACAGGCTCAGGCGCAGAGAGGTTCGGCAGCACTGGCTCAGATTTCAGGTCCTGCTGATCAGATTCAGGCAGGGGGTCCTCTGCGGGCACTGGCGTTGGACCTGGCGCCGGTCGGTTGGGGGCCAGCGCCGCGACTCTGCGGTCAAGGTCCACATACTGCAGACGCTGGTCTTGCTGCAGTTTCTGAATCAGATAGGCCTGCTCTTCCACCAAGCCTCTTAACTGGCGAACTTCCTGCTGAAGAACCTGCATTTGATAAAAGAGTGGCTGATCGCCAGTCATTGACGACGCCGAAGATGTAGCGGTGTCTTGGGCTGCGGGTGCCCACAAGCCCTGATCTTCGTTGTTGTCGTTGGTCCGAGCGTCGCGTGTTTGAGTTGCGAAGCTTTGCGTGTCGAGTTCAGCGGCGGCTCTGAAGAGCGAATCCTCAACCGGCACCGCAGCAAGCGCGGCTCCGCAGCCGAAAACCGCTGCCAGCACAGCCGTCGAGGCGGTTGTGCGAGCAGTGATGAGGCCCAGCGTTGAGCATTTCATAGGACGGCGCAAAGTCGGCACCCCGGGCTGGTTCTAACGATAGGAGACCACGGCGCGACGATTCTGCGCCCAAGCTCTTGCGTTATTCGCTGGGTTCGCCAGCTCTTCTTCGCCGTAACTGATCTCTTCTATCTGCCGTGCGCTCACGCCGTTGGCCACTAAGATCGCACTAATGGACTTTGCACGACTTTCGCCAAGCGCCAAGTTGTACTCTCGTGTGCCGCGCTGATCACAGTGGCCTGCCACAACGACGCTACGGTTTGGGTTCGCGCGGAGTATTTCTGCATGCGTGCTTAGCGCGGCAAAATCAGCTGGGCTGACGATGGCTTGATCGAAATCAAAGTAAAAAGTACGCGAGATCGGATTACCCGAGGAATCGACAGGGGTGGTGTTATCTGCGGCGAAACCAGGACCGGTTTCTTCGATGACTTCAACTACCTCTACTACTTCCGCAACCTCGGTTGCTGGTTGCTGCTCGACCACGGGCTCTGTCGCCGTGCTTGAACAACCGGCAATCACCAAAGCGGCCAACACAGCGACCCAAAGGTGTTTTATTTTTTCTTGAACTTGCATCCCTGTCTCCTCAACTAATGGATCTAATAATTTTTCCCCAAGCATTCAATTCTAACCAGATTTTACCGCTCTGGGCTGGGCGCAGAATAGAAAATGCGCATTTTCTTCTAGTGATCGTCTATTTATCGACGGATTAGCCACTTTGCGGCGGCACGACATCTGGCAGGAAGGGTGACCATGCCGGTTCGCGCACATCACCCGCCGATGACGGTAGGCGGTATTTCACACGTCCATCTACCGACACCACCGCGAGGATGCCCTTGTCTTGGTCTTGTGTGGCGTAAATCAACATAGCGCCGTTGGGTGCCAGCGATGGACTTTCATCCAAGCTCGATTCGGTTAACACCAAAAGGCGGTCTTCTAACAGGTCTTGCCAAGCGATATGAAAAATGCCGTTACGGCGATGTACGAACACCAGATGACGACCATCGGACAGCAGTCGGGCTCGGGCGTTGTAGTCCCCGACAAAGGTAAGCCGCTCTAAGAAGTTAGTGGCTAATTCCAACTGATAGATCTGCGGCTTGCCGCCGCGGTCAGAAGTAAAGACAAGGTACCTGCCATCCGGGGACCAGGACGGCTCAGTATCGATGGCCGGATGTCGCGTGATGCGCCGCAGTTTGCGCGTCTCGAGATCCATGACAAAGACCTCTGGATCGCCACTACGCGATAACACCATGGCCAGTTGCTTGCCGTCCGGCGAGAAAACTGGCGAACCGTTGATACCACGGAAGTTGGTGAGTCGCTCGCGATTCGGGCCGTCTATATCCTGCAAGATAATACTCGGGCGCCCTGTTTCAAAAGACACGTAGGCCACGCGTCGACCATCGGGAGACCAGCTGGCAGACAGGATGGGTTCGCTAGAATCGAAAAGGGTGCGGGCGCGAGCGCCGTCTACATCGGCAATCTGCAGTTTGTAGCGCGCACTTTGCGTGCCGATGTCTTGCGCGAGTACATACAAAATTTTCGTGCTAAAAGCGCCGCGCACGCCGGTCACTTCGGTATACACAAGATCAGCGATTTTATGGCCCACATCACGCCATTGTTCGCGCCCAATATTGAAGCTGACACGTTGTAGCTGGGCCTGGGTCGCAACGTCAAAAAGTTGGTAACTGACCTCTATCTGGCCCACGGCATTCGTCTGCGCTTGCCCAATCACCAAGTAAGCGGTCTGCAAAATGCGCCAATCACGAAAGAATACTGCGTCTTGGGTGCTGGGATAGGACAACATGTTTTCCGGCGCAACGGGATCGAATTGCCCGCTGCGCGCCAAGTCAAAACGGATGAGCTTGGCGAGATTGTCTGCATTATCCAAATCTTCGCTAAGCGCAAAAGGCACCACAGCGATGCGAATAGGGTCATCGACCCCTTGATCAATGATGATCGTATCCAAGTCCGCCCAGCTGCTCGCCGCGAGGCTCAACATCAGCAGACCAGCAGCAAAATGCTGAAGCATGGGTGACAGGGCTTTAACGATAAGTCTTTGCATGATGGGGATTCGTCTGTTCCGGCGCCGCCTTACCGTAACAGATCCTCAGGACGAAACAGAAAGTAGAAGCGCCGAAAGTTCGCTTCGAATATCGCATTGTCCTCGGGCACGCTAAATCGCTTTGCCCGCCGGATCGCCAGCTCTGCGGAACGGTCAAAGGCAGCGTTGCCGGAGCTGTCTACCAGCGCAACAGATAACAGTTCGCCAGTAGGAATCAGTTCAACGACAAAGCGTGCCTGCATGCCGTTGCGGGCACTAGGCGGTCGACTCCAGTTCTTGCGCACCAAGTCGTAGATGCCGGCCTGAAATGTGCGCACCTGCTGCTCATTCTGCGCGTCCAGCATTTGCTCGGCTTCGGCTTCTAGAGAACGCTGCAGCGAGTCGTCGGCTAACTCACCCAGCGCCGCCAAACGCTCGCGCCGCCGCTGGGCATCGAGCTCTTTGCGTTGACGCTCGGCTTGTGCCGCCTTGGCCGCCGCGTCTGTGTTTTCCACCGGCTCGGGTTTAATCTCTTTTGGCGCTGGCTGGGGTTTGGGTGCCGAGGGTTCTGCACGTTTCACCGCCGGTTGCTTTGATGGCGCTGGGCTAACTTGCTTCGGCGGTTCCATAACAAGCAGCTTGGCGTTAACCACCTTGGGCGTGATCACATCGGCGATATCGTCTTGGTTGTCAAAACCTCGCATCACGAATACCGCAACCAAGCTGTGCAGCAACACAGCCCCGATCAAGGGCAGCGCATAAGACTGCAGTGCCGACACGCGCGCCTATCCCTGCATATCCGGTGGGTCGGTAATTAGCCCCACACTGCTAGCGCCAGCCTGCTGTAGCACAGTCATTACCCGCACGACGTCGCCATAGGGCAGCGTTGCATCGGCTTTGATGTAGACCGGCACATTGGCCCGAGCGCGGAGTACTTTACCCGCCTGCTCGCTAAGGGAAAAAATAGTCACCCGGGTACCGTCTTCTTCTTTCTTGGTGCGACTGGCAAGACCAATGTTCAAGAACAGTGCACCGTCGTCTCGCATCGACACAACCAATGGATCGGGCTCCTCGGTGTCGATGGCTTTTGAGGGCGCTTGTGGCAGATCGACTTGCACCCCTTGCGTGAGCAGCGGCGCCGTCGCCATAAAGATAACCAGCAGTACCAACATCACATCGATGTAGGGCACAACGTTGATTTCCGACATGGGCTTGCGACGACTCATGACCTAGGCGCCCTCACTGTTGTTGGGGCGTGCATGCGCTGCGCGATGCAAAATTGCCGCAACCTCATCGCAGAATCCTTCGTAGCGTTTCATGAGCACGTCGACGTTGGCTGAAAAACGGTTGTAGCCAATCACTGCCGGAATGGCCGCAAACAACCCCATGGCGGTGGCGATAAGCGCCTCGGAGATACCCGGCGCTACTGACGCCAAGGTTGCCTGGGTCATATTGGCCAGTGAGCGAAAAGAATTCATGATGCCCCAAACCGTGCCGAACAAACCGATATATGGGCTGGTGGATCCTACCGTGGCGAGAAAGGGCAAATGAGTCTCTAACCGCGCCTCCTCGCGCATTAATGACACCCGCATGGCTCGCTGTGTGCCCTGCATGATGGCCTCTGCATCGACTCCCGGCTGCTCTGACAGCCGCGTGTACTCGCGAAAACCCGCGACGAAGATCTCTTCAATACCGTTCAACTGTTCTTCTTGGGATAGCTCTTGGTACAAACCTCGCAGGTCAATACCAGACCAAAAATGATCTTCAAAGGCATCGATTTCTTGTTTGGCGCGGCGCAGCAAACTCCAGCGCTGCAAGATCATCATCCAGCTAACCACCGATGCGAGCACCAGCAATGCCATGACGCCCTGAACCAGAAGACTGGCATTGGCAATCAGTTCATAGACGGATAAGGGTTGGTTCATGTGGTTTCCTTAGCCTTGGAATATCAGTCTGACTTCTCACCATCGGTTGCAGCAAAGTCGATGGCATTTTGTTTCAGGGTTTGTCGCGCGCTGGTATCACTGTCGCGATCGGGTACGGGCAAACCAAAATGCTGATAGGTTTTTGCTGTGGCGACCCGGCCTCTGGGCGTGCGCATAAGATAGCCTTGTTGAATCAGGTAGGGCTCTAGAACGTCTTCTATGGTGCCCCGCTCTTCGCTGATAGAGGCCGCTAAGGCATCGAGACCCACCGGGCCGCCGGCAAAACGATCGACGACAGCCAGCAGTAACCTTCGATCCATCGCATCGAACCCTTGCTTGTCGACATTGAGCAAGTTCAGCGCTTCGTCGGCAAGCACCGCGCTGACCACACCATCACCCCTGACCTCGGCCACATCGCGCACCCGCCTTAGCAGCCGGTTGCTGATGCGCGGGGTGCCGCGAGATCGACGCGAGATTTCTGCTGCACCGTCTTTTTCAATCGGCAAGTCCAGCTTGTTGGCCGAGCGCGTGACGATCTCCGCCAGCTCCACAACGCTGTAAAACTCAAGGCGCTGCACAATACCGAAGCGATCACGCAGCGGGCTGGTGAGCAGCCCGGCTCGGGTCGTCGCTCCCACCAAGGTGAAGGGCTGTAGCTCGAGTTTGAGCGAACGCGCGGCGGGCCCCTCGCCGATCATGATGTCGAGCTGAAAATCTTCCATGGCCGGGTAGAGAATTTCCTCCACCACGGGGCTGAGGCGGTGAATCTCGTCGATAAAGAGCACATCGCCAGCATCAAGATTGCTGAGCATGGCGGCTAAGTCACCGGCTTTTTCAAGCACTGGTCCCGAGGTCGACTTTAGCGCTGCCCCCATTTCCTTGGCCATGATGTTGGCGAGGGTGGTTTTGCCCAAACCCGGTGGGCCAAATATCAGCGTATGATCGAGAGCTTCGCGACGCTTTTTTGCAGCCTCGATGAAAATCGACATCTGCTCTTTCACCGCGCTCTGGCCAATGTATTCATCGAGCCGCAGCGGTCGCAGCGCGCGGTCAAAACCGGCATCACTACTATCTTGAACACCAGAGACAAATCGATCTGGCTCAATCGCCACTAACTTGCCCTCCCCATGCTTCGCAACACCCAGGTCACCAGTTGTTCGGTACCTGAACCTGCGGGTTCGTCTGCCAGCGCCTGCTGCGCCCGATGCACCGCCTCGGCAGCTTGATTGGGTTTGTAGCCGAGCGCGATGAGCGCATCCTCGGCCTCTCGACCAGCCACAGAATCTGCAGAGCCGACAGCACTGACCACCGATGAAAATCCGTCCGGCATCAGCACATCGAGCCGAGACTTGAGTTCTACCATCAGCCGTTCGGCGGTTTTCTTACCCACCCCGGGCACCTTGGTCAGTGCGCCTACCTCATTGGCTTGCACCGCACTAACCAGAGCAGCGGGATTGATCGAGCTGATCAGCGCCAAGGCCATCTTAGGACCGACACCATTGATACGAATGTAGGTACGAAACAAGTCTCGCTCTCTTTGGTCAGCAAATCCAAACAGCAGCTGCGCTTCTTCACGAACGACAAAGTGGGTAAACAGCGTCATCGAGGCACTGATTTGCGGACTCGATGCAAGCACCGATGCACTCACCTCAACCTCATAGCCAACCCCCGCAACATCCAGCAGCAGTTGATTGCCTTCTATCAAGGCGAGGTTTCCGGTCAGCCTGCCAATCAAATGAGGTGCCCTTCGGTTGTCGTCTAGGTTTCGCTTAGCGCCGCAGTATTGACGTGGCACAGAGCAATCGCAAGCGCGTCGGCTGCATCAGCCTTGGGAGTACCGGGCAGCTGCAGCAAAACCCGCACCATGTGAGCCACTTGTTCTTTGTTAGCCCGACCGGTGCCCACCACCGCCTGCTTCACTTGCCGCGCCGCATACTCAAAAACTGGCAAATCACGAGCAACCCCCGCCGCGATGGCAACCCCTCGGGCTTGACCGAGTTTGAGAGCCGAGGCGGCATTTTTCGCCATGAAAACCGATTCTATGGCCATGATGGTTGGTGCGAACTCATCGATGATTTGACTGACCCCGCGAAAAATCGTGCCTAATCGCTGGGGCAGCTCGCCTTGTTGGGCACTGATGCAGCCGCTGGCGACGTAGTGCACTCGACGGTTAGAGATTTCGAGCACCCCGTATCCGGTAGATCGTGAGCCAGGATCGATGCCTAACACGCGAAACGGTGGGCCGGACATTGCTAGGTTATCCAGTAGGGTTCGCTACTCGTAAGCATCGTCAGGGAACTCACCATTACTGTAAACCTCCTGCACGTCGTCGAGATCTTCCAAGACATCTATCAGGGTAAGCACCTTGCGCGCTTGCTCGGTATCGCAGGGGCTGGTGGTCGAGGACACCATGGTGACCTCGGAATGATCAGGTTCAAAACCAGCACCGGTTAGCTCAGTCACCACCTGATTCAGCGTCTCCCAAGGCGTGGTCACCGTGATGGCGCCGTCGTCATCGCCCTCGATATCCTCAGCGCCCGCCTCCAGTGCAATATCCATCAGGGCTTCTTCATCGGTACCCGGTGCAAAACTGATCACCCCTTGACGGGTAAACAGATAGGCAACAGATCCATCGGTGCCCAGATTGCCGCCGTACTTATTAAACGCGTGACGCACCTCGGCAACCGTGCGATTGCGGTTATCGGTCATCGCTTCAACCAGTATCGCCACGCCGCCATTGGCATAGCCTTCGTACACCAGTTCTTCAACATCGTTGCCCTCACCGCCGCCAGCCCCTCGGGCGACCGCGCGCTCGATGGTGTCTTTTGGCATGTTGGCGCCAAGCGCCTTATCGACCGCCGCCCGCAGTCGCGGGTTATCGTCGACCACGCCGCCACCCAACCGCGCGGCCACGGTAATTTCTCGAATGAGCTTGGTGTAAAGCTTGCCGCGTTTTTTATCTTGGGCAGCTTTTCGGTGTTTGATGTTCGCCCACTTACTGTGTCCTGCCATATCCCTCTTCCCGTTCTCTGCTTCCTCGTGGCGATGTTGGCGCTACTGCGCGGCGCTATCACCCGCCTCTGCCGCGACCACATTCGCTGGGCCACGTAGGCGTATATGCAAGTCTTTGAGCTGCTGATCTTCTACCGCACCGGGTGCTGCCATCATCACGCAGGCAGCGCTTTGCGTCTTTGGAAAAGCAATGACGTCGCGAATGGACTGGGTATCGGTCATTAACATCACCAAGCGATCCATGCCCAGCGCGATGCCACCATGGGGTGGACAGCCATATTGCAAAGCATCGAGTAAGAAGCTGAATTTCGATTGGCCGGTCTCATCCATGCGCAGTACATCGAATACTGCTTTTTGCATTTCGTTGTCGTGAATTCGCAGCGAGCCACCGCCGAGTTCATAGCCATTGAGTACGACATCATAAGCAGCCGCCTGAGCCGCCGCAGGATCAGCCAGAAGTTCCGCTGGCGTACAGGTTGGGCGTGTGAAAGGATGGTGCTCAGCGCTGAAGGAGCCGTCTCGGTCCTGCGAAAACATGGGCCAATCCACCACCCAGCAAGGGCGATAGTGACCTTCAAGCAAGTTCAGATCGCTGCCCAGTTCGCCGCGCAGTGCACCCATGGCGTCGTTCACGACCTTGGCGCTGTCCGCACCAAAGAAAACCAAGTCACCGGTCTGTGCGCCAACGCGTTCTAGTACCGCGCTGACCACATCCTGTGGAATAAATTTCAGAATGGGTGACTGCAACCCTTCGGCGCCAGCCGCCAAATCATTGACCTTGATATAGGCCAGACCCTTGGCGCCATAGCGTGCGACAAAGGCGGTGTAATCATCAATCACTTTGCGAGACAAAGACGCAGCGCCAGGTGCTCTTAGCGCTACCACGCGCCCACGGGAATCATTCGCCGGACCATTGAAGACCTTGAATTCCACTTGGGTAAAGAGATCGGCTACGTCGACTAGGCGCAGCGGATTGCGCAAATCCGGGCGATCGCTGCCGTAGTCGCGCATGGCATCGGCCCAGCTCAGCACAGGAAATTCTGGCAACTCGACATTCATTACCGAAGTAAAGACCGAGCGCAACATGCCTTCGGTCAGCGCCATGATGTCTGCTTGATTGATGAAGGATGCTTCGATATCGATCTGGGTAAATTCTGGTTGGCGATCGGCGCGCAAGTCCTCGTCACGATAGCAGCGTGCAATTTGGTAGTACTTGTCCAAACCCGACATCATCAGCAGCTGCTTATATACCTGCGGCGATTGTGGCAGCGCAAAAAACTCGCCGGGGTGTGTGCGGCTAGGAACCAGATAATCTCTGGCGCCCTCGGGTGTGGCTCGACTCAGCGTCGGTGTTTCGATATCCCAGAAGCCGTGTTCTTCTAAGTAAGAACGCACGGCACTGGTGATCCGCGCGCGGGCCTGCATGCGCTGCTGCATTTCAGGACGCCGAAGGTCCATGTAGCGATAACGCAGTCTGATGTCCTCGCCAGCCTCGGAGTACTCGTCCAATTGAAAGGGCGGTGTCTTGGCGGCATTCAAAATCACCAGTTCCTTGCCGAGCACCTCAACCTCACCCGTAGGCATGTCCGCATTCACGGTTCCTTCGGGCCGCGGTCGCACCTTGCCCTTGGCCATGAGCACGTATTCGTTACGCACAGAATCCGCCAGTGCAAAGCTCTTCTCTTCGTCTGGATCAAAGACCACCTGAAGCACGCCAGTGCGGTCGCGCACATCAAGGAATATCACACCTCCGTGATCGCGTCGGCGATGCACCCAACCATAAATTTCGACTTCTTCACCGGATTCTGAGGCTCTCAGATCTCCACAATAGTGGCTGCGCATGGCCGTACCCTTAATAAATTTGCTAACAATTAGCGTGTTTGAATGAAGCCGACATCATCGCCGCACTAGCTGTCGCTACTGCTACTTGTGGAACTCGTCGAACTGCTGGAGCTTTCGCTGCCAGATACGTTCTTTTTCTTGCCAGACTTAAAATCTGTCTCGTACCAACCGCCACCCTTTAAGCGAAATCCCGCCGCCGAGATTCTTTTCTTCAACGCGTCTGCGCTGCATTCAGGGCATGTCACCAATGGACTCTCACTGATTTTCTGCACCGCCTCTAGTTCATGACCACAGTTCTCACAGCGATACTCGTATATGGGCATCTGTTTTACTCAGACTCTTTTGTTGTGTGCTTAAAGGTCGCGCATGATGGTAAAAAAAGCAGCAAAAATACAGTGATTTAGCCCTTTTTTGTTGCCTACCTGTTTTTGATCGGCTATAAAACCGCCGTTATTTCCAAGGAAATAGCACGGATACTTTGTGCGACCTTAGACGCCAGAGTGTTTCAATTCCACGCATCAAGCGAGCCCGGACTCACCATGTCCGACTCGCTCGAGCAACGGGGGTATTAGATGGAGGGTGTTGTGGCTATGCGTAGAATACGCAAAACCTACCAACGATTTTCATGTGTTACTTCCGGGAACTGGTGCACATTTGGCGTTGCGGAAAATGGCTGGGCATCGGTCTGCTACCTTTCTGCTGATAGCTAGAGGGCACTAAGAGATAGGAACGCGGCAAAACCCCGCGCTCAGTTACGATATCGCTTCGGCATATCGCTGTTGAGCAAGAGTGGAATTACGCTGTTTAATTTTAGGAAATAGGACCAACGATATGGCTACGCAAAAGAAAGCTCCTGCAAAGAAAGCGGCTGCAAAGAAAGCTCCGGCAAAGAAAGCCGCTGCTAAAAAAGCACCTGTAAAGAAAGCTGCTGCGAAAAAAGCACCTGCAAAAAAGGCTGCCGCAGCTCCCGTTAAGAAGGCACCTGGCATCAAAGCTAAGATGACCAAGACGGCTATCCTCAACGAAATTGCAACAAACACTAACCTGTCTCGCGCTCAGGTGAGCTCAGTAATGGATGAACTTGAATCCGTTATCGAGCGTCACATCCGCAAGCGTTCTGTTGGCGAATTCACGCTACCAGGCCTGTTGAAAATCAAGGCCGCGAAACGCCCTGCGACGAAAAAACGCATGGGTCGCAACCCTGCTACTGGCGAAGAGATCGTCATTCCCGCCAAGCCAGCGACCACTCGCGTTCGCGTGACAGCTCTGAAAAAGCTCAAGGATATGATCGTCTAATCATTGTCCTTGCAGCGCAGCCGACCTTTGAAGTGATTTCGAGGTCGGCTTTTTTTTGCCTGTTGTGTAGGAAAATGCTGTCTTAGCACCCGCGTCCTCCGCAGCACCGACATAGATGATGCTTGTGGTCGACCAGCGGCTTTGTGTCTAATGCGCTCACTTTCAACGCACACACTCGATACCCGCTATGCGCCAATCCCTACTGTTGCTGCCAACCCTTAAAGAAGATCCTGCCGATGCAGATGTCATCAGCCACAAGCTGATGCTGCGCGCGGGCATGATTCGACAGCTCGCCAGTGGTCTATACACCTGGTTACCCCTTGGGCTTCGAGTGCTGCGTAAAATAGAGCACATTATCCGCGAAGAAATGAATCGCAGCGGCGCCCAAGAAGTGTCCATGCCGGTGGTTCAGCCTGCTGAACTTTGGGTAGAAACCGGCCGCTGGCAAAAAATGGGTGATGAGATGATGCGTATGCATGACCGTCATGAACGGGAATTTTGTTTGGGCCCAACCCATGAAGAGGTCATCACCGATCTGTTTCGACGCGAGGTTCACAGCTACCGCCAGCTGCCGGTGAATTTTTATCAAATTCAAACTAAGTTTCGCGACGAACGGCGGCCTCGCTTTGGCGTCATGCGCGCACGCGAGTTCACAATGAAAGATGCCTACTCATTTCATTTAGATCAGGCCAGCTTTGACGCCACCTATGAGGAAATGTATCGCTGCTACGAGCGTATTCTGACGCGCATGCAGCTGGAGTTCCGCGCGGTGCAGGCAGATACCGGCAACATTGGCGGTGACAACTCCCATGAATTTCATGTGCTCGCACAATCTGGCGAGGACACCATTGCCTACAGCGACACCGGCACCTATGCGGCCAATTTAGAAAAGGCCTCAGCACTCGAACCTCAGCCAGCCCCAGCCGGGGTCGAAACCATGAGTCGAGTTGCTACGCCCAACGCCAAGACCATTGAGGCCGTCGCACAACAGCTCGGGCTGCCGGCGTCGCAGAATGTCAAAACATTGATCGTCGAGGGTGATGAGGACGGCGCGCTGTACGCCATCATTTTGCGCGGCGACCATGAACTCAATGAGATCAAGGCAGCCAAACTCCCCGGCGTAGCCTCGCCGCTGACCTTCGCCGCAGAGGAGCGGATACCCAAAGCCATGGGGGCCAGTGTCGGCTCCTTAGGGCCCGTAAACTGCGGCATTCCGTTCTATGTCGATGCCAGCGCAGCCAGCATTGCCGACTTTGTGTGCGGCGCCAATGAAGACGGAGTGCATTTGCGCGGGGTGAACTGGCAACGCGATGTCGCCCTTGCCCCGGAGCAGATTGTCGATGTACGCAATGTCGTTGAGGGTGATTCCGCGCCAGACGGTGAGGGCAAAATACAGTTCCTGCGCGGCATAGAGGTGGGGCATATTTTTCAGCTAGACCGCTCCTACAGTGAGCCCATGCAGGCCACAGTGCTCGATCACGAAGGTCACAACCAGGTACCAATCATGGGTTGCTACGGTATGGGGGTAACGCGCTTGGTGGCGGCGGTGATCGAACAAAACCATGATGCCAATGGCATCGCTTGGCCAGAACCTCTCGCACCCTTTCAACTACATATTATTGCGCTGAACGCGCAAAAGTCGGAAGCAGTGAGGGAAGCTGCTGACCGCCTGTATCAACAGGCGTGTGATCTGGGCATCGAAGTGTTGCTGGATGACAGGGCCGAGCGACCCGGGGTGAAGTTCGCCGAAGCAGACCTGATTGGCATTCCGCATCGAATCGTTATTGGTGATCGCGGGCTAAAAAGTGGTGTGGCGGAATATCGCAAACGCCGTGATGAGGCCGCGACAGAAGTCGCGCTGGATCACGTGCTGGACGCCCTTACCTAAGCCAGATTGTTCGAAGCCAAGTTGTTGTCGAGCAACGCTACATTTGCGGTGTCGGCTGGGCAGGCTCGGCCTTAGCTGCCAGCAGGGTATCTGCGGTTTGAGGGCCTACCAGCACTCGATGCAGTGCGCCATCTGGTGCTATTACCACAGTCATTGGCAGGACTGTCGCTTCGTCGTATCCGAGAATCATCTGGGGATCATCAAGCAGGGTCGGAAAGGTGATGCCCAAGGCGTCGATGGACGCTTGCAGCTCGCCACCTTGAAGATAGTCGTAATTAACGCCTAGCACCGTAAAGCCATCCGCCGAGTCGTTTAAGTGGTTAAGCTCCGGCACCTCTTCACGGCAGGGACCACACCAGTCGGCCCAATAATTGATCAGCACCCATTGACCCTGCCATTGGCTTGGGCTCGTCATGCCGCCGTCGAACAGGCGCAGCGGATGTTTCGGAGCGCTTTCCGCACAGGCCGCCAACACCATGACGGCGCTGAGTAGCAGGCCCCACAGGCTTGCACGCAACGTTCGGAGGGCAGACCGCTGTGCTTGTGTCGTCGACGTCATTATAAATTCAGACAAATGCTTAATCTGTGGAAATACTCGGTCTAAAGGCGTCTTCTTGATGTGAATAATCAAGCGTCACGCCTATACTGTTTTCATCCTTTTGCTTGCGCGCTGTTGAGACCATACGACCATGTCTAGCTTTACGATTTATCACAACCCGCGCTGTTCCAAATCTCGGCAAACGCTGGCCTTGCTCAACGAGCGCGGCGTTGAACCAGATATAGTCGAATATCTTAAGTCGCCTTTGTCGATGGATGATCTGCAATCCTTGCAACAAAAACTCGGTGTTCCGGCATTGGCGATGATTCGCAGTAAGGAACAGGCCTTTGACGATCTTGGGCTGAACACCGTGCAGGACAGCGACGACGCCCTGCTAGAGGCCATCGCGGAGCAGCCCAGTTTGCTCGAGCGACCCATTGTCGTCTGCGGCAACAAGGCAGTCATCGGCAGGCCCCCCGAAAACGTGTTGAAACTGCTATGAGCCAGCCCTATGTGTTGATTCTCTATTACTCGCGTACTCAGGGCACTGCAAACGTGGCCCTGCATATGGCCAGGGGGGTCGATCAGGTTGAGGGCATCGAGCCGAGATTACGCACGGTGCCCCCTGTTAGCGCGGTCAGTGAGCGCACGGCTCCCAGTGTCCCGGATGACGGGGCAGTATTTTGTAGCAAGGAAGATCTGCTTGGCTGTAGCGGTCTCGCCCTGGGCAGCGCCACGCGCTTTGGCAACATGGCCGCGCCGCTTAAGTACTTTCTCGATACCACCGCAGACCTCTGGGCTGGCCACCACTTGGTAGGCAAACCTGCCAGCGTTTTCTGCTCCACCGGTTCATTGCATGGTGGTCAAGAGTCCACCCTGCTCACGATGATGGTGCCGCTGCTGCATCATGGCATGTTGATTCAGGGTCTCCCCTACAGCTTGCCTGAGCTCAGCGAAACCCAAAGTGGTGGTACGCCCTACGGCGCGACTCATGTGCAAGGCCATACAGACGGCGCCAAGTTGACCGAGCACGAAGCAACTTTGGCTGTCGCTGCGGGCAAACAATTGGCCGAGCTATCGCTGCGCCTACGCCACACTCAGTAAGCAGCACGGGGCGGTCTCGCCATCAACCAACGGAAGGTGCATTTATGCAAGGCTGGCTTTTCCTCACATTTGTCATGATTGGATCCCTCATTGGCGTGACCGGCATGCGCCAGTTTTTCGTTGAGCCGCTGCCAGACCCCAGCGTCAATGCGATTTGGTTTGTGCTGCAGATTCTGCCGTTGTTGCTTTGCCTGCCCGCGGCGATGAGAGGTCAACTGAAGGGTATGTTCTTTCTGTGCTTGGTCAGCACGCTGTATTTTATTCACGGCGTACTGATCGTCTTTGATCCGGCGCTATTTTACTGGGCCGTGGCGGAGCTGTTTTTTTCGCTGGCTTTGTGCGGCATCACGGCCCTGTTCGTGCGTAAGCTTCGCGAGTTCAATGCCACTCATGAGACCAATGAGCCTGAAAGCGCAGAACCCGACACTGCAGAACCCGACACTTAGGTTCTACCCGATAGCCCTTTCTAGCAGCCCTTTCTAGTAGCCCTATCTGCGCCCTAATGAATAATTGGCGATTGCTCCAAGACCACGACCGCTTCGGCCTCTTCGACATCCTGCACCAGATAACGGCGCGTCGTGATACCGCCATC
>SHAE01000035.1 GCA_004213835.1 OM182 bacterium
AACAACGCTGAAGAATGCGAGCGCGCAGGCCGCAATTTACTTTCAACATGGCAACCGAGATTTTTTATTCAGCGAGAATTTTTGCCAAAGCAGTGGCGCGACTTGGCTGCCGGATCCGTTTTTGCTCGACGATCATATATTGCTCAGTCACGGCGATGGTTTTTGCACTGACGACCATGCGTACCAAGAGGTGCGCTCCTTGCTGCGCAGCGAACAATGGCAGGCGGACGTTTTACAAAAGCCCCTCTTTGAGCGACAAGAGATGGGTCGGCAAATGCGGGAACAAAGCAAACAAGCCAATTCCAACAAGTCGGCCCAAATCATGGATGTGAACGACGCCGCTATCGGGCAAAGCATGCAAACCCATGGTGCTGACTTGCTCATACATGGGCACACTCATCGACCCGGTGACTATCCCAGAAGAGGAAATGATGCTTTTCGGCGCATCGTCCTAGGAGATTGGCAGGATTGTGGTTGGCTGTGCCGCCAAGAGAGTGACTCGTTTGCGTTGGAGTGCTTCTCGCTGGATCGCTACGCGCCCGGCACACCGCTGTGAAAACGAAATTGTGCGTCGACGCTCGTCACGAGATGCGCATCTGCCGCTAAGAACTCGTCGATACGCTCACTTAGCTCGGCGTATCCACCAGCCTGCTGATTGGCTGATTCTGCGAGGCGCAGATACTCCTGAAAGTGGCGCGCCTCTGAGTTCAGCAACGATTGGTACAGGCTCGCCACCTTTTCTGGCAGCACTTTGGTTAGGCCAGCAAAGCGCTCACACGAACGCGCTTCAACCACCGCCCCGCAGATCAGCAAATCCACTAAGCGCTTTGGCTCGGCCTTGCTCACGAGTTGATGCAAACCCTGGGCATATCGGGCGGAGTTAATTTGTTTGTAGACGATGCCGTGGTCGGTCATAAGATCGAGTACCTGCTCGAAATGCCTCAGCTCCTCTCTCGCCAACGAGGACATCTTTTGCAGCAACTGCGGATGCTCAACATAGCGGTACATCATGCTGAGTGCAGTGCTTGCCGCCTTTTTCTCGCAGTTAGCGTGATCCATCAGCAGTATGGGCAATTGTTCGGCTGCTACCTGAAACCAGGCATCAGGAGTACTCACGGTCAAGAAATCGGTAACTACCTCAAGCGCATCGTGGTTACGCGTTAACTGCGCAGCCGTTGTCACGCGGGTACCTTAAAGTTGCGCTCGTAGTGGGCTTTGGCGCGCTGAAAGCTCTCTGCGTCTAAAAGCTGCATTGCGTGCAGCGTATCCAGCTCCGGTGTCGGCTGATGGTTTGGCGCCGCTCGTCCAGCAGCCTCAGACGTCAAAGACAGGCCAACGCTGGCCAGGGATTGCTCTCGACGCACCATGAATCGCAGCAGCTGATATTGGCCTTCTTTCTCGTCCAAATCTGTCAGGCCAGCATCAGACAAGGCTGCCTGCAGCTTACTGTGGTTGTCGCATATCAACAGCGCATCAAGGACTTCATTCCTCACCCGGGTCAGGCGCTCGCGCACGGCGTTCTGCTGCGTTGCATCGTAGCCGTTCCACTGCACGATCTCATGTGCAAAGCGCTTACAGCCACGGCAAACCAAATCTCCGTAGGTTGTTGAGCAGATACCCACACACGGTGTTCGATTGTTTAACTGCATGATGTGCTCAAGGTCCCTTAAGAGTGATTGTGAAGATCTAAAACGTTCGTATCGACCAAGAAGCTCAGCTCTTGCTGGCGCTTAGAAGCGTCGCTTCGGGCCGCTGAGAGCTTCGCCAGATAATCTGCACCCACGTCGCCCGTGACGTACTTGCCGTCGAACGCTGAGCACTCAAAGTCTTGCACGTGTGGATTGCCTTCGTGACAACTCTTTTTTAGATCTTCTATGGACTGATATACCAACCAATCGGCGCCAATGATGTGGGCCACCTCTTGTTCTGTTCGTTGATGGGCGACGAATTCGTCACGCGCGGGCATATCGATGCCGTAAACGTTTTGGTAGCGCAGTGCCGGTGCCGCACTTGCCATATACACCTTGCGCGCTCCAGCCTCTCGGGCCATTTGAATGATTTGGGTAATGGTCGTGCCTCGCACGATGGAGTCATCAACCAGCAGTACATTCTTACCCCGGAACTCCAGATCAATGGCGTTCAGTTTTTGTCTTACCGAGTCACTTCGCTGTTTTTGACCGGGCATGATGAATGTTCGACCGATATAGCGGTTCTTCACGAACCCTTCGCGAAATTTCGTACCCAGTTCATGAGCCATGGGTAACGCTGCGGTTCGGCCGGTGTCGGGAATTGGGATGACCACGTCGATGTCGTGATCGTGCTGAGAAAACTGACCAAGTATTTTCCGCGCCAGATGCTCACCCATCCGCAGGCGGCTTTTATAGACAGAAATGTCGTCGATGATGGAATCTGGGCGGGCGAAGTAAACATGTTCAAAGATGCACGGTGTAAGCTTTGGACTGGCAGCACATTGGCGGCGGAAGATTTCGCCTGCGTTAGAAATAAATATCGCCTCACCCGGCGCCACGTCGTCGATCCGCGTATAGCCCAGTATGTCTAGCGCGACGGACTCGGAAGCCAGCATGTACTCCGTGCCGTTCTCGGTCTCTCGACTACCGTACACCAGCGGGCGAATGCCATAAGGATCACGAAACCCCAGCAGCCCAGAACCAATAACCATGGCAACAACCGCATACGCGCCGCGACACCTTTGGTGCACGGCACCCACCGCTTTAAACATTTCCGTCGGAGATGGGTTGATGGCATGCAGCACGCTCAACTCGTTGGCTAATACATTTAGCAACACCTCCGAGTCACTGCTGGTATTGATGTGCCGAAGGTCCTCTGCGAACAGATCACTCATCAGCTCTTCGGTATTCGTCAGGTTACCGTTGTGGGCAAGCGCAATACCGTAGGGTGAATTCACGTAGAGAGGTTGGGCCTCAGCAGAACTGGTCGACCCGGCGGTTGGGTAGCGGCATTGACCCAGGCCCACGTTGCCCTGCAGCTGCTGCATGTGCTGGGCTTGGAACACGTCTTTGACCAGACCATTGTCTTTGCGCAAATAGCAGCGCCGACCATCACTGGTAACCATACCGGCGGCGTCTTGGCCACGGTGCTGGAGTATGGTGAGGGCGTCGTAAATGTCCTGCTTGACTTCGTTGCGGGCAACGATCCCTACTATTCCGCACATCAGGCCGTTACTTCCACGCTACTCTTCAAAATAATCCGAATCGTCGTATTCATCCGTCGGCGCAACATCTGGCGGTTCCTCGCTGCTAAAGTCGAGATCACTGAAGGTTGGCCGCTGCGGTGGGTCTTCCAGATTTTCGCTGGCAATATCTACAACCGTTAGCACTTCATCTTCGAACTGCAAGAAGCTGTACTTCAACTCAGATTCGGCCCACCAATTCGTATCGGAGAACATACTCTGGCTGACCATAAGCAAGATCGTTACCAAAATACCGCCACGAACGGTGCCAAAAGCGAAGCCTAGAATGCGATCTGTGCTCGACAATCCCGAGCGAGTAACGAGCTGACCGAGCCCCCATCGAATCATGCTGGCGGCGGCCAATGTCGCGATAAGGACGATTAAAAACGCTGCGATTTGGCCGAATTGCTCTTCACCCAAATATTCCGCGAACTCTGTCGCAACGGCGGGACCAAACCAGATACCAAAGAGAAAGGCAGCGACCCATGAGGCAAGTGAAAAGGCTTCTCGGATGAACCCACGGGAGAGCCCAACGAGCGACGAGAGCAGCACGATGGCAATGATGATGTAATCCAGATGCGACATTTTTCCCGCTTGCAATGAATGCTCAAGAGCCAAGGACTCTACTGCGTCATGGCTACCACAATAGCTTCAACCCCATATGTCTGGGTATACGATGTGCGCTTTTCCTTCGCCAGAGTATGACTGAGCATCGGCCCTACCGCGACCCGATAGCGGATTTTTTCCCCGCTTAAACCGCGTTGTTTGTACTGAGAGATAAACGCTTCCTCGCCGTCGCCAAGTAGCCGCTCACGCATTTTGCGAGCGTTAACCTGCTCATCAAATGTGGCCAACTGCACGGCAAAAACCTCCGTTTCATCGCCTATGGGCAGCAATATAGGCTCACCAAAACGCGTGCCGTTCTCGACCCAGTAGCCGTCTGCGTCGACCATTTCGCGTATGCCGTCGACTTTCTCCTGCAGCTTCGAGTCAGCAAACGCTTGATCCATGGCCTGCTGCTCTTGCTCCATCTGAGCAATCAACGACTCCACCTCGGCGCGGGGGTCAACATTCTCAAATGTTTGGGTATTGTTGAGATCTGAAGTCGAGGCAACATCCTGCAGCGATGGCGCGGGGGCATCAAAAATCATGGGTAAAAAGATTGCGGCAAGGGACAGTAAGAAAATCGTGCCGATCAGCCGATAGCGAGTGACTTCGTTCATGGCCCTATCATGCCAGCCAAGTACATTGCTCAACAGCGCTAAAGGAACCGAATATCACAATGACCTCGCCGATCTCTGTGCGCTCATGGGCCATGGTCAGCGCCTGCGGCATGTTGTCGGCAGTACATGCCTCTTCGCCCAAGGTTTTGGCAATTGCATGCGCAGTCATTTGACGATCACCGTAACTATCAACGAATAACCAAGGCACATTTTTACCAACGGCATCGATGACGCTTTGATAAAAACCCTGATGATCCTTGCCGGCTAGCATGGCGCAAACAAAGTACGCGGGCCTAAGTTTTCTTGACGCCAACTCACTCAAAAAGAACCGCACACCGTCTGGGTTATGACAAACATCGAGTATCCACATACGGTCCTTGGTTTGCCGGATATCCATCCGCCCAGGCATGTACGCAGCAGAACACTTTGCGATTAGATCCAGATCAAGCTCGACCATATCGGCAACCGCCTCACAGGCCAGCGCGATGTTATGTGGCGCGATAGCTGTGAGCGGAATCTCAAGCGACGCTTGGCTTTGTCGGCTTAGCTGCCAAGTGCCTTGGTCGATATCGCTGGCGCTGGAGAAATCCGTACCCCAACACCTGGGCTTAAGCGATAGTTCCTCACACCGCTGCAGCACGCTTGCAGGCATATTCTGCCCCAGCACCACATGCTGTCCGCTGCGCAAAATGCCCGCTTTCTCAGCGCCAATGGCTTCTCGTGTGTCGCCCAAAAATGCCTGATGGTCCAGTCCGATACTGGTAATGACTGCGATGTCTGGGTCGATGGCGTTGAAGGCATCCAGACGACCACCCAGTCCAATTTCGAGGATGGCCACATCGACTTGGGCTTGGGCCATGCAATACAGGGCAGCCAGTGCGCTGAATTCAAAATACGTTAGCGCTACGTCACCACGAGCCTCATCGATTGCGGCAAAGGCAGCGCAAATCTCATCGTCGCCAGCATCATGCCCATGCAACCGAATTCGTTCATTAAATCGCCAAATATGCGGCGATAGCGTGGTACCCACGCGATACCCACCCTGCAGCAGCAAGGCTTCGATCATTCTGCAGGTAGTGCCCTTGCCGTTAGTACCGGCAACGGTGATCACCGTGGGAGCGGGCTTGTGTGGCTGCAGTTGGTCCAATACTTGGTTGAACCTCTGCAAACCCATGTCGATGACCTCGGTATGTTGCTCGCTGATGTAGCCCAGCCAGGAATCTAGGTTTCGAGTACTAGCCATCGAGTCCATGACGGATGTCGGCGGCGGCGCTGTGCAAACGTTCCGCCGCGATGTTCGGATCTGCGCTATCCGCCATTAATTGAACTAGCGCACTGCCAACCACTACACCGTCTGCATGGGCGCTTACCGCTGCCGCAGACTTTGCATCTTTGATGCCGAATCCGACACAGATCGGCACATCGGTCAGTGTCTGCAAGAAACTCATGCGCTCGGCCACTTCGTCAACCGCCAGTGCCCCGCTGCCTGTAGTGCCCTTCAGTGATACGTAGTACAAAAAACCGCTCGCCGTCGTGACAATTTCTTGCGCTCGCGGGTCCGCCGTCGTCGGTGCGATGAGTGATACTAGATCCATACCCACAGCGCTGAGTGTATGGCGTAAATCCGCCGCTTCTTCCTGGGGTAGGTTAACCATGATCAATCCGTCGACGCCAGCGTCCTTGGCGCGCTGGGCGAAATTTGTCATGGCCAGAACCGAATTCAGATAACCCATCAGCACCACAGGTGTCGTACTGTTTGAGGCGCGAAATTCGACCACCATGTCGAGTACCTTGGCCAACGTCATACCATTGGCAAGCGCGCGCTCGTTCGCCGCTTGAATCGCAGGACCTTCGGCCTCTGGATCAGAGAATGGGATACCCAGTTCCAGCAGGTTTGCACCGCCAGCGACCAGGCTATGCATGGCCGGCACGGTGAAGTCGATGCCTGGATCGCCTGCGGTGATAAATGTCACGAGGGCTTTCTTGCCGTGCTGTGCCAACCGTGCAAATTCAGCTGCGATGCGGCCTTGGTTCGCAGGCACAGCATCCATCAGAGGGTAATTCCATCGATATCGGCAACGGTCAAGATGTCTTTGTCGCCGCGTCCACTGAGATTTACCAAAATAGTTTTGTCTGCCGACATCTTCGGTGCGTTTTCAACCACCCAAGCCAAGGCATGGCTAGTCTCTAACGCGGGCAGTATTCCCTCTTGGCGATTCAGCATGCGGAACGCTTCCATGGCCTCATCGTCTGTTGCCGCAGCATAGGTAGCTCGACCAATATCTTTGAGGTAAGAATGCTCAGGACCAACACCCGGGTAGTCGAGACCGGCTGATACCGAATGCGTCTCCATCACCTGACCGTCGTCATCCGACATCAGATAAGAGCGGTTACCGTGCAATACGCCCACTTTGCCATCGTTCAGGGGTGCGGCATGGGCACCGGTGCTGACACCATGACCACCCGCTTCAACGCCAACCAAGTCTACTTCCGCGTCGTTGATGAACGGATGAAAAATACCCATTGCATTGGAACCGCCGCCCACACAGGCGACTACCACATCGGGTAGCTTGCCCACTTGTTGCAGCATCTGTGCGCGGGCTTCTTGGCCGATAATCGATGCGAAGTCACGCACCAGCATAGGGTAAGGATGCGGCCCCGCCACCGTGCCGATAATGTAATGGGTATCATCAACATTGGTCACCCAGTCACGCATGGCTTCGTTCATGGCATCTTTCAGCGTCTTCGAACCGGAGGTTACTGGGATGACGTTGGCACCCATCAACTTCATGCGATAGACGTTCAGGCTTTGACGATGAACATCTTCTTCACCCATGTAGACATCGCAGGCCAAACCGAGCCTTGCTGCCACTGTTGCTGTAGCAACACCGTGCTGACCGGCGCCAGTTTCAGCAATCACGCGAGGTTTGCCCATACGCTTGGCTAGCAAGGCTTGACCAATGGTATTGCATACCTTGTGGGCGCCAGTGTGATTAAGGTCCTCGCGCTTCAAGTAAACGGCGGCGCCGCCTAGCGACGCCGTAAGGCGTTCCGCCAAATACAGCGGCGTTGGTCGCCCAACAAAGTGCGCAAGATCCTCATGCAACTCTTTTTTGAATTCTGGGTCGTCTTTCATCTCCGCGTACAGCGCTGCCAAGCTGTCGAGAGCATGAGTCAGTGTTTCGGCGACAAAGCGCCCACCGAACTGACCGAAGTATCCGCTGTCCGTAGGTTGCGCGTAGGTTTGCGCTGCATTTGCGTCCAAGATTGGTTCAGCCATGTTTTGCCTTCTCGATAAAAATTGTCATTTTGCTGTGGTCTTTCACACCCTTTTGCCCGCTCTCAACGCCTCCAGCAACGTCGACGCCAAAGGGCTGAGTTTGCTCAATCGCCTCGGCCACATTGTCAGGGTTTAACCCCCCTGCCAAAATGAGCCGAGCGTCGATATTGCGTGGCCATAAGCGCCAGTCAAAGACCCTACCCGTGCCACCCTTAAGCTGTGGGTCGTGGGTATCCAGTATTATTCCCCAAGCATCGCTGTAGGCTTTTGCCAAGGCGGCCATATCCATCGTAGCGGAGACACCCAGTACCTTGATGTAGGGCCGCTGAAACTGCCCGCAATATTCTGGGCTCTCAGCGCCGTGGAATTGCAGCATGTCGAGTTCCACCCTATCCAGCACCTGCAACACTGTCTCCGCGCAAGCATCAACGAACAGGCCGATACGCTGCACGCCAGGGTGCGTATCATTTATATCTGCACATAACTGAGCTGCACAGCTTGGTTCAACATATCTCGGACTGGCAGCAAAAAAATTGAAGCCTATCGCATCGACACCCGCGTTCGCGGCGGCCAGCGCATCATCCAACGTTGTTACGCCGCAAATTTTGCACCAAGTTGTGGCTGAAACGTCCATCCATGGGGTCCGGCTTGTAGCATCGGTCTGAGCATTCAATCTGTTGCCTCGAATGCGCGCGACTAAGCGCGAGATACTATACCCATCAACACCGTCTACAAAGCACAGATCTGTTATCCGACTGATGGTAGAAACTATGTCTCAATGCGTAGCACTAGCAGCATAAATATCAGCGCCGCCGTATCAGCGGGGGTAAGGGTGGAGCGGGAAAATCCTGCTGAGGATAGGCAACTTCCGCCAAATACAGGCCTTGAGCAGGCGCCGTAATGCCGAGCTGCTGCCGATCCTTCGCCCCAAGCAGCGCTTGTAAAAAGCCCCGCGCGGCGCCGAGTCCTACTTGATGCAGCCCAGAAGCAATGTTGCGCACCATATGCAATAAAAACGCGTTTGCTTCGATATTCATAATGACAAGATCCCCCTCGCGCCGCACCTCGCAGCGGTCGACTCGCCGCATCGGCGTCAAGGACTGGCACCCCGCCCCGCGAAAACTGCTGAAGTCGTGCTCACCGAGCAGAGTCTGTGCCGCCACATGCATGGCGTTCTCATCTAGGGCATCCGTACACCACGCTAAATCGCTCATAAAAGGATTAGATCTGCCCCGATCATGAAACAAATAGGTATAGCGCCGCGCCACGGCATCAAAGCGCGGGTGGAATTCAGCCGCAACGGGTTTGAACCAAGAAACCTGTATCGTTGCTGGCGTGAGCCCATTGACTCCGCGCAACCACTGGGCGACCGGCCGATCAGCACTGGTTGAAAATGCAGCAATCTGACCCGTGCCATGCACACCAGCATCGGTGCGCCCCGCCGCACGCAGCGCTATCGGCTCATTGGCAATGGTGCCAAGAGCGCGCTCGAGTTCGCCTTGAATGGACGCCTGCCCGTGCTGCCGTTGCCAACCTCGAAAGGCGCCGCCATGGTACTGCACACAAAACGCGAAATGATGTTGCTGGTGGGTAGCGTCGTTGATCTCAGTCATCACCGCCGTCTAAGCGAGCCATAATACGTTGAGCAACGTCTTGCTGCTCAGCCGACCCATCAGCAATGACTTCTTGGAGCATATCTCGCGCCCCGTCCTCATCACCCATTTCGATATAGGCTTCGGCGAGTTTCAGCCGTGTCGTGAAGACGTCTTCTTGTGCACTGTCATCATCATCTTCATCATCACGCAATTCTTCGGCCGCAAAAGCGCCGTTCTCGTTTTGTTCCTCTGACGGATCGGGCTGCGGCGCTGCGATGCTCACTGTCGGCTCCGCCTGAACGGATTCGAAGCCGCTGGCATCATCGCTCCTACTACCTAGGACACCATCAAGTTCTTGTTCTTGCTGCACTGCACGTCGCCGCACTAAGACGACCACAAGGAGCACAATGATGGCTATGCCTGCGAGCAAACCCGCCGAACCAGACGCCAACACGGTGTCCAAAACGCGTGTAAAGACACCCGATTCCTCTGCGCGAATTTGTTGCTCTATCTGATCAAGGTCAAAGGGATCGTCCACCACCGCCCTCGATCGCTGTGCATTGTCGGGCATATTGGCGAGAGGTTCCGGTTCTTGATCGATCAACGGCTTGTCAACTGCCAAGGTGCCCTCTAGGGCTTTATTCGAAGTTTCCTCCGAGGTTGTCCCCAACGCTTGATCAGACGCTTGATCAGAGGCTTGATCAGAGGCTTCCTCCATGACTGCCTGTGGCGCTGCACTCACTGTCGACTCATCGGCCTCTACAACTGGGTCTTCTTCGAAATCAGCGGTCTCATCGAAGGCGGTAATTCTGACCTGCCCGGCGGTTTGCGATACATCCTGGCCATCGCGAACGCCGCTCTGCCAACTCGCATTCTGCTCAGCGACCTGCAGCTCTGCCTGACGCCGCGACGTTGCTTGCGCCTCGGCAAAATCCGGCAGCGCGAGCATCGACCAAGGTTTTAGGCCATTAATGTTGCTGGCTAGGAAGGAGTTGGGATTTAACTGCAGGACTGCCAACATTTGCTGGGCATTCGTAACGTCGTCGTCTCGGGTTCGGTTAGCAATACGCCAAAGCGTTTCATTGGGTCGACTGAGTAGTGTAGGACGCTCGATACCTGAAGCATCTAGAACAGGTATCAGTACTTCTATTGGCATGAGGCTTGTCTCGCCATCGCCTTGAAAAGCCACGACAAACCGCAAACTGGGTTCGTACAGGGGGGCTACGCTAGAAATATCAAGCAGGTAGTTCTCAGCCGAGTTCATGCGCATACCAAACCGTAGCGAGGTGAGAACTTGGTAACGACCAATATCGAGCGATTCGAAGGCACGCTGGGATGCCAGTGAAACGGAGATGTCGCCTTGCAACGATGGCAGTGAGCCCACGTTAATCTGGGCTTGGAGTGGTTGGCCGATATCGGAACTGGCCTGTGTCGTCAGCACTTCGGCGAGATCGGACTGCGCCAACAACACTGGCATCTGCACGCACAAACAAATGCCCGTCAGTAACGCGACTACCCGTGCACGCACGTTCGTATCCCCTTTGCTCAACCTATCGCTCCGGCCCTTGCAGTGGTGTCTTTATAGCGGGTTTGCAAACGGCATTACAGGTGCGCTAGCAGTAACTCCGCAATTTGCACACTGTTTAACGCAGCGCCCTTTCGAACGTTATCCGCGACCACCCACATGTTCAGGCCGTTGGGATGTGAAATGTCCTTACGAAGCCGACTGACAAAGACCGGATCAGTACCCGCGCCATGCTCCACTGGCGTCGCAAGCTCACGATCACCCAGCATCGTTACGCCGGGGGCTTTGGCGAGCAACTCTCGCGCGGCCTCGACACTGATCGGCTCGCGGGTTTCGATGTGAACGGCTTCGCTGTGGCCATAGAACACGGGGATGCGCACGCAGGTTGCGTTCACGGCGATGCTGTCGTCCTGCAAAATCTTGCAGGTCTCCCAAGCCATCTTCATTTCTTCCCGGGTGTAGCCGTTGTCTTGAAACGTATCGATTTGCGGAATGGCATTGAAGGCAATTTGTGCGGGCATTTTACCCGGCTCAATCGGCTTGCCATTGAGCAGTTTCGCTGTCTGCCCCGCCAATTCCTCAATGCCACTGGCGCCGGCGCCGGATACGGCTTGGTATGTCGCTACGTTAACCCGCGTAATGCCGACAGCGTCGTGAATGGGTTTAAGCGCCACCACCATTTGCATCGTCGAGCAGTTCGGGTTGGCGATGATGTTGCGCGGCGCATAGTCCGCTACGCATTCTGGGTTCACCTCACTCACCACCAAGGGAATGTCGTCGTCGTTACGAAAGTGTGAGGTATTGTCCACCACGATACAGCCCTGAGCCGCTGCTTTCGGAGCAAATTCGGCGGAAACCGAGCCGCCTGCAGAGAACAAGCCAATTTGGGTATTGCTAAAATCGAATTCATCCAAGCGCTGAATCTGCACAGACTTACCGTTGAACTGCAATCGCTTACCTGCCGAGCGCTCCGACGCCAAGAGCGCAAGCTCTCCCACGGGAAATTTACGTTCCTGCAGGATGTCGATCAGAGCCTCGCCCACTGCTCCGGACGCCCCGGCTACCGCCACATTGACTGTTTTTTCAGCACTCATTTTCTGTTTCGTACCTGTGTAAATATTCTAGAGATTTTCGATGACCAACTCGCCCATCGTCCGGCAACCAATGGCGTCGTCTTGTGCATCACCAGCGATATCGGCGGTTCTGTGACCGTCTGCCAATACCTTGGCTACCGCGCGATCAACATTGTCTGCAGCTTCCGGCATGTCGAGGCTGTAACGAAACAGCATCCCGACCGATAAAATAGTCGCTAAGGGGTTGGCCTTATCTTGGCCCGCAATATCAGGCGCCGTGCCGTGCACCGGCTCGTACATACCCGTGCCACTGGCCGACAGAGAAGCCGAAGGTAGCATGCCCAAACTGCCGGTTAGCATAGCTGCGACATCCGACAAGATATCGCCGAACATGTTGCCGGTAACGATAACGTCGAACTGCTTTGGTGCACGCACCAACTGCATGGCGGCGTTGTCCACATACATATGCGACAGCTCTACATCGGGATAGTCGCTGGAGATACTGGTCACCACTTCACGCCACAGTTGGCTGACCTCAAGTACATTAGCCTTGTCGACACTGCACAAACGACCATTGCGCTTGCTCGCCAGATCGAAACCAACTCGGGCAATGCGCTCAATCTCGTGTTCCGCGTAAACCAGCGTATTAAAACCAACGCGTTCGTTATCGCGAGTTTCAACACCACGAGGTTCGCCAAAATAGATGCCGCCAGTAAGTTCCCGCACGATCAAGATATCCAGGTCCGAGACCAACTCGGGCTTGAGCGACGAGGCGCCCGCTAGCGAACTAGCCAACAGCGCTGGTCGCAAATTTGCGAACAGACCAAGTTCTTGGCGCAAGCCTAGGAGGCCTTTTTCGGGTCGCTGAGCCGTTGGCAGATCATCCCACTTAGGACCACCTACACCGCCAAGCAGTACCGCGTCTGCTTGCTTGGCTTGCGACAGCGTCGACTCCGGTAACGGATGACCACAGTCATCGATCGCTGCGCCACCGACCAAGGCTTCTGCAACGTCGATGGTGACGCCATGTTGCTGGGCGGCCACTTGCATCACCTCTACCGCCGGGGCGACCACTTCTTGCCCGATGCCATCACCGGGTAGTACCAGTACTTTTTTCACAAAATTTCCTCTGCTGAAAAGGGTATTAAATCTGTTGCTGCATCAAACTAGGGCAACTCAGTCGCGGAATAGCCATGGCTGGCGCTGACGATGGCCGGATTCAAAGCTTCTTATGAGACTGGCTTCGGCCAGCGTCAGATCTATATCGTCCATGCCATGGAGCATTTTTTCTTTCAGCGCCGGATCGATGTCAAAGCCATGGACTTGCTCACCATCGGTGACCGTTTGCGCGCGTAAATCGATCGACAGCGTTAGGCCTGCCGCCACGCGCTGAAATAGACCTTCGATAACGTCTGCCGGCAAGGTGATCGGTAACACGCCATTCTTAAAACAATTGCCGAAGAAGATGTCCGCGAAGCTCGGGGCCAGCACCGCGCGAAAACCAAATTCTTTCAATGCCCAAACTGCATGCTCGCGGGATGAGCCACAGCCAAAGTTATCCCGAGCAACCAAAATTGAGGCGCCCTGATACTCTGGCAAGTTGAGGGAGAACTCGCGATTGATCTGGCGCTCGTTGGGCGTCATGCCCATGGTGCCCTGATCAAGAAACCGCCAAGCATCGAAGAGATAATCGCCAAAGCCGGTGCGCTTAATAGACTTCAAATACTGCTTGGGAATAATTTGGTCAGTATCTACGTTGGCACGATCCAGCGGCGCCACCAATCCGTCTAGAGTTGTGAATGCGTCCATCAGGCGGCTCCCCCTTGCTGGTGTTGGGTGTTGCGAATATCGACAAAACGCCCATTAATCGCTGCCGCCGCCGCCATGGCTGGGCTGACCAAGTGCGTGCGCCCGCCGTAGCCCTGGCGACCCTCGAAATTGCGGTTAGAGGTCGACGCGCAGTGTTCGCCCTCGCCTAGCTGATCGGGATTCATGCCAAGGCACATAGAGCAGCCCGCCGAGCGCCACTCGAACCCAGCGTCAATAAACTGCTGCGCCAGACCTTCCTCTTCTGCCTGTGCTTTGACTAGGCCAGAGCCCGGCACCACCAAGGCTTCAGTGACGTTGGCCGCCACCTTGCCGCCACGAATTTGCGCCGCTGCCGCGCGTAAATCTTCGATGCGCGCGTTGGTGCAAGAGCCAATAAAGATGCGACTCACGGCGATGTCAGTGATTTTTTGGCCAGCCTGCAGATCCATATATTCCAAAGCCAACTGGGTGGATTCCGCTTGTACGCCATCGCTCATGTCTTTGGGGTTCGGCACCGCTTCATCGATGCCGGCGACCATTTCAGGGGATGTGCCCCAACTGACCTGGGGAGCGATTGTGCTGGCGTCGATGGTCATGGAAGCATCAAACACCGCACCTTCGTCCGACACCAAGGTGCGCCAGTAATCCTCAGCCTGATTCCACAGCTCGCCCTTAGGCGCGAACGGGCGACCGTGAATGTAGTTAATGGTGGCGTCGTCTACTGCCACAAGGCCAGCTCGTGCCCCGGCTTCGATGCTCATGTTGCAAAGGGTCATGCGGCCTTCCATAGAGAGCTGACGAATGGCCTCGCCGCGATATTCAATGGTGTGGCCCGTCGCCCCGGCAGTGCCCAAGCGGCCAATGATGGCGAGCACTAAGTCTTTAGCGGTAACACCTTCCGCCAACGCGCCGGTGACATTCACCGCAAAATTTTTGGCTTTGTTTTGCACCAAGCACTGGGTTGCCATGACATGTTCAACTTCCGATGTGCCAATGCCCTGGGCCAAGGCTGCAAAGGCACCATGGGTAGACGTATGAGAGTCGCCGCATACCACGGTCATGCCTGGCATGGTGGCACCCTGCTCTGGGCCGACCACGTGCACGATGCCTTGGCGTTGATCAAGAATTTCAAACTGCTGGACGCCAAAGGCTTTGCAGTTCTTGTCTAAGGTGACCACCTGTTCTAGCGCCACCGCGTCGGTAATCCCATCAAACCCGAGCTCTCGACCCGAAGTTGGTACGTTGTGGTCTGGAGTCGCGAGGTTTGCATCGACTCGCCATAGCGGCCGACCCGCCAATTGCAGGCCCTCAAAAGCCTGTGGCGATGTGACCTCATGCAGCAACTGTAAGTCGATATATAACAACGAGTTACCGTCAGAACGTCGACCTACTTCGTGGGCCTCCCAAATCTTGTCGTATAGCGTTTTTGGCTCTGCTGACATGCCATCACCCCCTGAAATTTGCCGCAGTCTAGGCGGGGGTTTGCCATAAAACAATTCGATATTTTTTATATTTTGTATAACTTTTATAAATACTAGAATACTGTCCTTAGCGACCTAGGAGCAGCCCTGTGCATCTCGACGAACTGGAATCCTTCATACAGGTAGCGCGTCTGCGATCCTTCTCAGCCGCAGCCCAACAACTGCATATCAGCCAGCCTGCCATGAGCAAGCGTATTCAATCCCTCGAGAACCACCTTGGCGTCACCCTGTTCGACCGCCTAGGCAAGCGCGTGAGACTCACTCCCGCTGGGGAGTTATTGGTAGGCAAAGCCAACGCCATGCTGGATCTGTCGAAAGACATGGAGCGAGATGTGGGCAATCTGGCGCAAACCGTTAGCGGGCGTCTCAGTATGGCCACCTCCCACCACATTGGCCTGCATCGACTTGCTCCCGTATTGCAGCGCTTTACCCAACAGTACCCCGAGGTGGAACTGGATATACAGTTTGAAGATTCCGAGGTAGCTCACAAGCTCGTGCGCGCCGGGGATATCGAACTGGCGGTGGTGACGCTGAATCCAGCTGGCGAGCAGGCGCAGTCGGATCTTGAAACCAAAACAATTTGGCAAGACCCCCTGTGTTTCGTCAACGCCAAACCTCTGCCAGAGGTGACCTCGCTGAGTCAACTGGCCACTCTGCCCTGCATTCTGCCTGGGCCGAACACGTTTACTGGTCGGATTGTTACTGAGCGCTTCGCCTTAGAAGGGCTGGCGCTGAAACCCGCCCTTTCGACCAATTACTTGGAAACCATCAGCATGTTGGTCAGCGTGGGCGTCGGTTGGAGCGTGCTCCCGCAAACCATGGTCAGCGAGCTGCAGCTGCTCACGCCACAGTGCGCGCCGATCACCCGTTCGCTGGGCTGCGTCACTCATGCCAAACGTACGCTATCGAATAGCGCCAGCGCGTTTTTGCGGGTGCTTAGCGCTTATGCGTCAGATTGAGACGGCTGCAGCCCCGCTTCGCGTCCCATCTGCCCACGATGACGTAACAAGTGGTCCATGAGCACCAAGGCCACCATGGCTTCAGCGATGGGCGTTGCGCGGATGCCCACACAGGGGTCATGTCGACCCTTGGTGACAACCTCTACCGGATTGCCAAATCGGTCTATGGACTGACCTGGGTTGGTCAGACTACTGGTGGGCTTTAGCGCCATACGCAGCACAATGTCTTGGCCCGAGGAGATTCCCCCTAAAATGCCGCCGGCGTGATTACTGGTAAAGCCGTTCGGTGTCATCTCATCACGATGCTCAGTACCGCGCTGCTGGGCGACCTGCATACCATC
>SHAE01000036.1 GCA_004213835.1 OM182 bacterium
GGTAGCGAATATCACAGTGAACATTTCTACCGGTATGCCAATGGCCTTCAAGATGATGCCGGAATAGAAATCCACGTTTGGATACAAACGTTTTTCAACGAAGTAATCGTCTTCCAGCGCAATACGCTCCAGTTCCTTCGCCATGGCTAGAACAGGATCGTCCTGCACTCCCAGTTCTTCCAGCACCTCGTGGCAGGTTTGCTGCATCACTTTTGCGCGTGGGTCGTAGTTTTTATACACCCGGTGGCCGAAGCCCATGATGCGGAAGGGATCGTCCTTATCCTTCGCACGGCGCACATATTCTGGGATGTTTTCGACACTGCCGATTTCATCCAGCATGTTGAGCACCGCTTCATTTGCGCCACCATGGGATGGGCCCCACAGAGCGGCAATGCCTGCAGCGACGCTGGCAAATGGGTTAGCGCCAGTTGAACCTGCAAGGCGTACGGTTGAGGTTGATGCGTTTTGTTCGTGATCGGCGTGCAGTAGGAAAATGCGATCCATCGCCTTGGCCAGCGTGGGACTGACTTCATAGTCCTCGCACGGCGTGGCAAACATCATATGCAGGAAGTTCTCGGCATAGCCCAGATCGTTGCGGGGGTAGATAAAGGGTTGGCCTTGAGCATGCTTGTAGCTCATCGCCGCCAGCGTTGGCATTTTCGCAATCAACCGGTGCGCGGTAATCATGCGATGTTGCGGATCATCAATGTCCAGCGAGTCGTGATAGAACGACGAAAGCGCGCCAATGACGCTACACATGATTGCCATCGGGTGGGCATCGGGTCGAAAGCCTTTGAAGAAGCTGCGCAACTGCTCGTTGACCATGGTGTGGTGTTTAATGGTGTCGACAAAGCTGTCCTTGTCTTCGGCACTAGGCAATTCGCCGTTTAGCAGCAAGTAGCACAGTTCAAGATAATCTGACTTGTCTGCCAATTGCTCGATGGGATAGCCGCGATGCAGCAGGGTGCCTTCATCACCGTCGATGTAGGTAATGGCAGATTCGCACGAGGCTGTTGAGACGAAGCCCGGGTCATAGGTGAAATGTCCTTGGCTTGTGAGCTTGCCCACGTCAATAACGTCTGGGCCTATGCTGCCAGAGTAAATAGGCAATTCGACTGGCGCGTCCACGCCAGGAATCGTCAGCTCAGCAGATTGTGATTTTTGTTCGGACATCCTCTTTCCCCATTCTTACCGTTGTTGCGTTAGCTAACGGCGCTGTTTTTTTGGACGAATTGGTCGCTACTGCAGAACTCTGTCGCCACACTTGACCCTGACCGTTGCGGGTCAGGTCAACATTGCAGGGCATTCGGTTCTCTCCCTCGTGCGCTCAATTGTCTTTTATTGTCGCGCAGTCAGCAGGCTTAGCGTCGAGGGTTGGTCATCACTGCGAGATGCAATGATGGACCGCTCTGACTGTCTTGCTGAGCATTCACAGGGTGCAAGCTGCGAATGCACCGCGATTCGGTGCGCGTCAGTATGATTGACGAAAGTCCGCAGTATTTCCAGTTCTGATGATGATTTCCCGCGCAGGAGGGCGGCAGGTCATGCAGATGCTCTCGTAGAGTGTGATTGTATAAATTCTCCGGTGCATGCCTTGTCAACTTTCTGGGCTCAACCGAACTAGCCTAACGTTCTTGGCAATGCACGAGTGGGCGGACTAATATACGCGCCGGAAACGTCTTGCCCAATGCGATCTTCGTGGGGCGTGAAATTCAAAGACCGATGTCCGGAAGAAACCGCGACAGTCCACTACCAAAGTTAGGATAACGCCATGAAGACAGATAGACCTGTCAATTTGAACCTGTTCGCGTTCAGCTTCCCGCTGGCGGCATTGGTTTCTATTACCCACCGCGTCACTGGCGTCATTCTGTTTGTCGGCGTCGCGTTTGCGCTGTACGCGCTAGATATGGCCCTTGGCTCGCCAGAAGGCTTTGCAGCGGCGCAGCAAATGATCGCCCAACCACTACCCAAGCTGATTCTGCTAGGTCTTATCGCGGGCCTCGAGTTTCATATCCTCGCAGGACTGAAACACATCCTGATGGATTTCCATTTGGGCGACTCCGTTGCAGCAGCCCGCCGAGGTTCAGCAGCAGTCATTGTACTGACCATTCTTTCCACCGGACTCATCGGAGCCATCTTATGGTAAAGCAGGTATCGCAAGTCATGGCCCTGTCCAACAGTGGCCTATCGGATTGGGTTGTGCAGCGGGCAACCGCCGTTATTCTTACTCTGTACTTCAGTTGGGTGATGGCGTTCTTTTTGTTTACGTCGAATATCGACCACGCTGTTTTAACAGCGTTTTTTGGTTCCCCAGCGATGAAGATTGCAGGCACGCTAGCGGTGCTATCAACGGTCGCTCATGCATGGATCGGCATGTGGACCATAGGCACGGACTATTTGCGTCCAGCTCATGTAGGTGACCACGCCACATCGGTGCGCTTCGCCTACCAGGCGGTCTGCTTGCTAGTGCTATTTGTCTATCTAATCTGGGCGATGCGCCTGGTATGGCAATTTTAAGAATTTATCTCTAGGGACTATCTCATGGCTCAAATACGCAAGATGGAATTCGACGGCGTCATCGTCGGCGGCGGCGGCTCCGGGTTAAGGGCATCACTGCAGCTTGCCCAGTCGGGCCTTAAGACGGCTGTGATCAGCAAAGTCTTCCCCACGCGTTCACATACCGTGTCTGCCCAAGGTGGCATTACCTGCGCCATAGCCAGTGATGATCCGAACGATGATTGGCGTTGGCATATGTACGACACCGTCAAAGGGTCAGACTACATTGGCGACCAAGACGCGATCGAGTATATGTGCTCAGAGGGCCCACAGGCGGTATTCGAACTCGAGCATATGGGCTTGCCATTTTCTCGGACTGACAGCGGTCGTATTTATCAGCGACCTTTCGGTGGACAGTCGAAGGATTTCGGTAACGGTGGTCAAGCGGCGCGAACCTGTGCTGCCGCTGACCGTACCGGTCACGCATTACTGCATACGCTCTATCAGGCCAACGTAAAGGCTGACACGACGTTTTTGAACGAATGGTTCGCAGTGGATATGGTCAAGAACCAAGACGGCGTTGTCGTCGGCGTGATTGCGCTGTGCATGGAAACCGGTGAGGTCGTTCATATCAGCTCCAAGGCGACAGTGGTCGCGACCGGTGGCGCTGGTCGTATTTATGCCTCTACCACCAACGCACTGATGTGTACGGGTGATGGCATTGGCATGGCTCTGCGCGCCGGCGTGCCAGTACAAGACATTGAAATGTGGCAGTTCCACCCCACCGGTATTGCTGGTGCAGGAACACTGGTTACCGAAGGTTGCCGGGGTGAGGGTGGTTACCTGATCAATAAAGACGGCGAACGCTTCATGGAGCGTTACGCGCCCTCGGCGAAAGATTTGGCCGGACGTGACGTTGTGGCCAGATCCATGGTCATCGAGATCATCGAAGGCCGCGGCTGTGGCCCCGATGGCGATCATGTGAAGCTTAAGCTCGACCATTTAGGTGAAGAAGTGCTGAACAGTCGTCTACCCGGCATTCTCGAACTGTCGCGTACCTTCGCGCATGTTGACCCGGTGAAAGAACCGATTCCAGTCGTACCCACCTGTCACTACATGATGGGCGGTATTCCTACTCAGGTGAGCGGTCAGGCATTAACGCAAAATGCCTCAGGCGAAGACGTCGCGGTTGAAGGTCTATATGCCGCAGGCGAAGCAGCCTGTGTCTCGGTGCACGGTGCAAATCGTCTGGGTGGCAACTCACTGCTCGATTTGGTGGTCTTTGGTCGTGCTGCTGGCCTGCATATTGAACAGGTGATGCGCCAAGGCGTGTCCTATCGAGATGCCAGTGACTCTGACATCGAAGCCTCCATGGCGCGCTTGAATCGCTGGAACGAGTCCAGCGGCGGCGAATCGATATACGACCTTAAGAAAGAACTGCAAACCACGATGCAGAACAGCTTTGGCGTGTTCCGCACAGAAAAGAACATGCAAGAGGGTATGCAGAAGCTGGCTGATTTGCGTGAGCGCATTGACCAAGCAGATATGCCAGACAAGTCTGCGGCCTTTAACACCGCGCGCTTGGAAGCGCTTGAGCTGGACAACCTGCTGGAAGTTGCCGAGGCAACGGCCATCACCGCAGAGGGTCGAAAAGAAAGTCGCGGAGCCCACGCGCGCGACGACTACCAAACTCGGGACGATGAGAACTGGCTATGTCACTCAATGTACTTCCCCGACGATAAGCGAGTGGGTAAGCGCGACGTAAACTTTGCGCCGCGTACTATGGAAGCCTTCGAGCCCAAGGAACGTGTGTACTAGGCTAAGTTACTGATTACGCTAAAGAAATTACTATTTTAGGTGCATTGCAATGCAAGTAAGTGTTTATCGCTACAACCCAGATCTTGATGAAGTGCCTGTCATGCGTGACGTGCAGGTCGAGCTACCAGAAGGTAAGGACCTGATGGTGCTGGACGTGCTTCACCTGATGAAGGACGAAGACCCAACACTGAGCTTTCGCCGCAGCTGCCGCGAGGGTGTTTGTGGCTCTGACGGCATTAACATGAACGGTAAGAACGGCCTTGCCTGCATCACGCCGGTATCGCAGGTGATCAAACGCAACAAACTCGTGCTTCGCCCGCTGCCTGGCCTGCCCGTTGTGCGTGACCTTGTGGTTGATATGAGTCAGTTCTACAACCAATACGCCAAGGTGCAACCCTACCTAGTAAACAAGGAAGCGCCACCTGCACAAGAGCGTCTGCAAAGCCCCGAAGAGCGCGAGAAGCTGGACGGACTTTATGAGTGCATTCTTTGCGCCTGCTGCTCAACATCTTGCCCATCATTCTGGTGGAACCCAGATAAGTTCATTGGCCCTGCAGGCCTGCTGCAGGCGTATCGTTTCCTTGCAGATTCTCGTGATACCGCCACGGAAGAGCGTTTGGCCAACCTAGACGACCCGTTCAGCGTGTTCCGCTGCCGGGGCATCATGAACTGCGTGAGCGTTTGCCCCAAGGGTCTGAACCCCACTCGGGCCATCGGCAAGATTCGCACCATGCTAATGCAGCAGGGCACCTAAACGCCCTTCGGCCTCTAACGAGGCAGGGTTTGAATGACGAAGGCCGCTCAGCGGCCTTTTTTGTGAAAATAGTGTCGAAAATTCGTGCAAATTCCTTGGCAAGCCAGTCTGGAAAGCCGAGAATCCTCCCAACGAAACCTGTGCAGAATTTGTGGACATTTCAAGCGGTTATCTAGGCCGCTGCGCCCAGCAGATCTCAACACCTTTGATCGCTGCCCACGGTTTTTTTTCGCGAATCTTTGTTTGCCTATGCAGAGCATGGTTAGCAGGTAAGAGAGGAAGACAGTGACCGAAGGATTTATGCAGCGGATGCTGCGTAGTTCACATTTGGGTGGACAAAACGCTGCCTACATAGAAGCCCTCTATGAGGAATACTTGGCAGATCCGAGCAACGTTCCTGAGGTGTGGCGCAGCTACTTTGATACGTTGCCCACCGTCGAAAGCGCCATTGGTCCTGACACTCCGCGCTCTCAAGTAGTTCAGCATTTTGAGCGCTTGGGCCGTAATCGGCTCAAGGCACGGCCAGAAAAAGTGGCGACGGAAATCTCCAGCGTCCACGAAACTCAGCAAATGCGGGTGCAAGACCTTGTCTCTGCCTACCGTCACCGTGGTCACAAACGCGCCAACATTGACCCGCTGGGCATGATGGAACGCCCCCACATGCCGGTGCTCGACTTGTCGTACCACAGTCTGTCACCCGCAAACCTAGATGAAACCTACCAGACCGGTACATTCCACTACGGCGATGGTGCCGCCAAGCTGCGCGAGCTCATTGATGCGCTGGAAAGCACCTACTGCGGCTCCATAGGCGCTGAATACATGCACATTGTGGATGCTCGTGAGCAACTGTGGGTGCAGCAGCGACTCGAGAGCGCGCGAGGCAAGCCACAATTTGATGCAGACCTAAAGCAGCGCATTCTGGAGCGGCTGATCGCAGCCGAAGGCCTAGAGAAGTATCTGCATCGTCGCTACCCGGGTACCAAAAGGTTCGGCCTAGAAGGCGGTGAAAGCCTCATACCCATGCTGCATGAGCTGTTTCAGCGCCTAGGCACTCACGGTATTCGCGAGTCTGTGATCGCCATGGCACACCGAGGCCGACTGAACGTTTTGGTCAATGTGCTGGGCAAAAATCCGGGCGATTTGTTTGATGAGTTCGATGGCCGCGTGCTCAGCGAAAGTGGTTCTGGCGACGTGAAGTATCACCAGGGATTCTCATCCAACATGATGACGCCGGGTGGCGAAATGCACTTGGCGTTGTCGTTTAACCCGTCGCACCTTGAGATCGTCGCACCAGTAGCTGAAGGATCAGTGCGCGCCCGACAGGATCGTCGCAAAGACTACGCTGGCGACATGGTGGCGCCCATCATCATTCACGGTGACGCCGCCTTTGCTGGCCAGGGCGTGGTCATGGAAACGTTCCAGATGTCACAAACCCGCGGTTTTAAAACCGGCGGCAGCGTGCACATTATCGTCAACAATCAGATCGGCTTTACCACGCACAAGCAAATCGATGCGCGCTCTACCGAGTACTGCACAGAAGTGGCCAAGATGATCCAAGCGCCCATCTTCCATGTAAACGGCGATGACCCCGAAGCCGTGATTTTTGCGACCCAACTTGCCGCAGACTATCGCATGGAATTCCGCAAGGACGTGGTGATCGACCTTGTGTGCTATCGCCGACGCGGCCACAACGAGGCCGAAGAACCCGCGAAAACACAGCCGCTGATGTATCAGAAGATACGCACGCAAAATACCGTCTGCGCGCGCTACGGCGAAAAAATGGTGCAAGAAGGCTCGGTACAGGCAGAGACCGTCGAGTCCATGACTGAGCAATATCGCTCACGCTTGGAAGGTGGCGAGAGTGTGGCCTTGGAAATGGTGCACGAACCCCATTCGGAGCTATTTGTGGATTGGACCCCCTATATTGGGTCAAGCCTAGATGCTCCTGCAGACACCAGTTTCGATAATGCGGCATTCCAAGAACTTTCTGCGCGTATGGAAGCTGTTCCAGACGGCTTCGTGCTGCATCGTCAGGTGACAAAAATTCTTGAAGACCGGCATCGTATGGCGGCTGGAGCCATGCCCGTGAACTGGGGCATGGCAGAGGTCATGGCCTATGCCACATTGGTTCAGCAAGGCTTTCCGGTGCGACTCACCGGCCAAGACGTTGGCGTCGGCACGTTCTCGCATCGTCACGCCGCTCTGCACAATCAAAAGGACGGCTCACGGCTGATCCCCCTCAACTTGCTGCGCGAAGACATCACCTTCGATTTGTACGATTCCTTGCTGTCTGAAGAGGCGGTGCTAGCCTTTGAGTACGGTTATGCAACCACGGCTCCCAATACCCTGGTGGTGTGGGAAGCGCAGTTTGGTGATTTCGCTAACGGTGCCCAGGTAGTGATCGATCAGTTCATTAGCTCTGGCGAGACTAAGTGGGCGCGGCTGTGCGGACTCACCATGCTATTACCTCACGGTTTTGAGGGGGCAGGCCCCGAGCATTCTTCGGCTCGACTCGAGCGTTTTTTGCAGCTGTGCGCCGAGCGCAACATGCAAATTTGTGTGCCATCGACGCCAGCGCAGGTATTCCACATGCTGCGGCGTCAGGCCATTCGTCCGACACGCAAACCCTTAATCGCGATGACGCCAAAGAGCCTGCTGCGCCACAAGCTCGCGGTATCAACGGTAGATGAGCTTTGCGACGGGCACTTTCAGCTGGTCATCGGTGAGACCGAGGCGCTGGCGGAGAAAAAAGTTAAGCGCGTCGTGCTGTGCAGCGGCAAGGTGTACTTCGATCTTTGGGAAGCGAGAGCCGAGCAAGGGCTCGACGATGTGGCGATCATCCGGATCGAACAGCTTTACCCATTCCCTGATGACGAGTTACTCGCAGCCTTAGCCCCGTTCGACAAAGTGGAAAACATCGTCTGGTGCCAAGAAGAACCCATTAATCAAGGCGCATGGTTCTCGATTCAATACCGCCTGCGTCGAGTGATTAACCGCATGGCAAGAAAAAAAGTGACTCTGCACTACGCGGGCAGAGAGGCTTTTGCAGCACCGGCTGTGGGTTACGCCAGCGTGCACTTAGAACAACAACAGCAATTGATAAGAGCTGCTCTCACTGAAGAGCCAAGCGTTGAACTGGAGAACGGACACTAAGTATGGAAATTAATGCACCCATTTTTCCCGAGTCTATCGCGGATGGCAGCGTTGCCACTTGGCATCATCAGCCAGGTGACTTTGTCACCCGCGACACGCTGTTGGTCGATATCGAAACCGACAAAGTGGTGATTGAAGTGTTCGCTCCAGAAGACGGCGTACTGACTACGATCCTCAAGCAAGAGGGCGACACCGTGTTGTCGGAGGAGCCCATCGCGCAGTTCGAGTCCGGCGCTTCAGCAGCACCAGCCAGTGATGCAGCCGAGGCACCGGCTGCGTCGGTGCAAGCTGATGTGGCAGCGACGCCTGAGGCGAGCGCTGATGGAGATCGCTTTGCCAGTCCTGCAGCTAAAAAAATGGCTGCGGAATCTGGGCTGGATCTTACCGGCTTGGTCGGCAGCGGCCGTGACGGTCGTATCACCAAGGAAGATGTGGCTAAAGCCCTGGCCTCTGGGCCGGTCAGTGAGGACGTTGCCCCGATTCAGACCCAAGCGCCAGCGGTAGAAGCGCCAGTTGCTGCCACTGCCGCGCCTGCCGCCGTGACGTCGAGCGAAATGTTTGCTGGCAACGGTGAAGAACGTGTTGAACGTCGTGTGCCGATGACGCGGTTGCGCGCCAGTGTGGCCAAGCGTTTGGTCGAGGCGCAGCAAAATGCTGCCATGCTGACCACTTTCAACGAGGTCGACATGCAGCCCATCATGCAGCTGCGCAAACGCTATCAAACTGAATTTCAGGCGGCACACAATGGCACCAAGCTTGGCTTCATGTCGTTTTTCGTGCGTGCGGCAACAGAGGCGCTCAAGCGTTTCCCCTCGGTAAATGCCAGCATTGACGGTAACGACATTGTGTATCACGGCTACTACGACATCGGCGTTGCCGTCTCCACAGAGCGTGGACTGGTGGTGCCGGTGGTGCGCGATGCTGACGCCCTAGGGCTCGCGCAAATTGAAGATCAGATCATGGCCTACGGTGAAAAAGCACGGTCCGGTAAACTAGGGCTGGAAGACATGGCAGGCGGTACGTTTACCATCTCTAACGGCGGTATTTTCGGCTCGATGATGTCGACGCCGATCTTGAATCCCCCGCAGACTGGTGTGCTGGGCATGCACAACATTCAGGAGCGAGCGGTCGTGGTCGACGGTGAAATTGTGATTCGGCCGATGATGTATTTGGCCCTATCTTACGATCACCGATTGATCGATGGCCGCGAAGCGGTACAGTTTTTGGTGGCGATCAAAGGCATGCTGGAAGACCCAGCGCGAATATTGTTGGAACTTTAAATGAGTGATTCCTACGACGTAATTGTTATCGGCGGTGGACCTGCGGGTTATCACGCCGCCATTCGGGCTGCCCAGCTGGGCATGAATACGGCCTGCATCAACATGATGCTGGATAAGAATGATAAGCCCGTATTGGGCGGCACCTGTTTGAACTGGGGCTGCATACCCTCCAAGGCTTTGCTCGATGCTTCGCACAAGTTTGTTGAAGCTCAACACGAGTTTGCAGACCTAGGTATTAAGACCGGCAAAGTCAGCGCCGATGTGCCGCGCATGATCGAGCGCAAAGACGAAGTGGTCGCAGGCCTGACGGGTGGTGTTGCTGCGTTGTTCGACGGTAACGGCGTTACCGCCCTAGCAGGCAAGGGCCGTCTTTATGCAAACCGCCAAGTGGGTTTCACCCCTCATGGTGGTGAGGAGCAAATGCTGCAAGCCGAACATGTGATTTTGGCGCCAGGTTCCGTGCCCGTTGAAATTCCACCGGCACCGCTAACCGACGACATCATTGTCGATTCCACCGGCGCGCTGGAATTCAAGCAGGCCCCGAAGCGACTTGGCGTCATTGGCGCTGGTGTGATTGGCCTCGAGCTAGGCAGCGTGTGGAACCGGCTCGGCTCTGAAGTCATTGTGCTTGAAGCCATGGACGAATTTCTGCCTATCGCAGATCACCGAATTTCGCGCGATGCCAAGCGGATTCTGACCAAGCAGGGCCTCGATATTCGCATGGGCGCGCGCGTGACGGGCACCGAGATCAAGGGCACTGGCAAAAGCAAACACGTCTGCGTGACCTATCAAGACAAAGACGGTGACCACACTATTGAAGTTGACAAGCTCATTGTTGCAGTAGGGCGTCGGCCCTATACCGAGGGACTGCTGGCAGCAGATTCTGGTGTGAACTTGGATGAACGAGGCTTTTTGTACGTCAACGATTTGTGTGCGACAGACGCGACGAATGTCTATGCCGTTGGCGATGTGGTGCGCGGCCCCATGCTGGCTCACAAGGGCATGGAAGAGGGCATCATGGTTGTCGAGCGTATCGCCGGTCATAAGCCACTCGTCAACTACGACACTGTGCCCAGCGTGATTTATACGCACCCAGAAATTGCCTGGGTAGGGAAAACCGAGCAGCAACTAAAGAGCGACGGCGAAGCTTTCAACGTCGGTAGCTTTCCTTACGCGGCCAATGGCCGCGCACTTGCGGCAGGCGAGAACGAAGGCATGATTCGCGTCATCGCCGACAGCGAGACAGACCGCATTTTAGGGGTTCATGTGATTGGCGCCCAAGCGTCGGAGCTGATTGCTCAAGCGGTAATCAGCATGGAGTTCAGCGCCTCGGCAGAAGACTTAGGCCTGATCATGTTTGCTCACCCAACGCTATCCGAAGGCATGCACGAGGCGGCATTGAGTGCCCGTGGGCACGCCATTCATACGGTGAATCGGGTGAAACGCGCCTAACCTATCAATTGCTGACTTAGTCAAAGGGAGAGAAAACACGCCATGAATCTACACGAGTATCAGGCCAAGGGTCTGTTCGCGCAGTACGGTCTACCCGTTTCAGAAGGATACGCGGTGGATACCGCAGACGAAGCTGTCGAAGCCGCGCAAAAAATTGGCGGTGATCGCTGGGTTGTCAAAGTGCAGGTTCATGCCGGCGGGCGAGGCAAGGCAGGCGGCGTTAAGCTGGCTGACTCCCTAGACGAGATTCGTGCGTTTGCCGATCAGTGGATTGGTAAGAATCTGGTGACCATTCAAACTGACGAGAACGGCCAGCCAGTAAGCAAGATTTATGTCGAAAGCTGCACCGATATCGACCGCGAGCTGTACCTCAGTGCGGTGATTGATCGCGGTAGTCGTCGCATCGTATTCATGGCGTCTACGGAGGGCGGTGTCGAGATCGAGCAGGTCGCAGAAGAAACACCGGAAAAAATTCTGCGTGCGATCATCGACCCTGCAGTGGGTGCACAGCCCTATCAAGGTCGAGAGCTGGCTTTTAAGTTGGGTTTAGAAGGGCAGCAAATACGTCAATTTACGAATCTTTTCATGGGTTTAGCAAAGCTTTTTGAGGAATCAGATTGCTCTTTGCTGGAGATCAACCCGCTGGTGGTGACCACCGATGGCGACATTCACTGCCTTGACGCAAAGATCAATATCGACGGCAACGCACTGTATCGCCAGCCAGCGATTGCCGAAATGAATGATCCAAGTCAGGAAGACGAGCGTGAAGCTCAAGCCGCGGAATTCAGCCTCAATTACGTTGCCCTTGAAGGCAATATTGGCTGCATGGTTAACGGTGCTGGGCTCGCCATGGGCACCATGGACTTGGTCAAGCTGCACGGCGGTAACCCGGCCAACTTCCTTGACGTCGGTGGCGGTGCAACCAAGGAAGCGGTTGCGGAAGCGTTCAAGATCATTCTCTCTGATTCAGCAGTACAAGCGGTTCTGATCAACATCTTCGGCGGCATTGTCAGCTGCGCTACCATCGCCGAAGGCATTATCGGCGCCGTGCAAGAGGTGGGTGTTGAAGTGCCTGTGGTTGTGCGTTTTGAAGGCAACAACTCCGAGCTGGGTCGCAAGACTTTGGCAGACAGCGGACTGAACATTATCCCTGGCGAATCGCTGGTTGACGCCGTTGAAAAAGCGGTAGCTGCTGCGGGAGGTCAAGCATGAGTATTTTGATCAACAAAGACACCAAGGTTATCTGCCAAGGTTTTACCGGTTCACAAGGCACACTGCACAGCGAACAGGCGCTAGCCTACGGCACCCAGCTTGTCGGTGGCGTCACGCCGGGTAAGGGCGGCTCGACACACCTCGGTCTGCCGGTTTTCGATACGGTGTCTGATGCCGTTGCGGCCACTGGGGCAACCGCGAGCGTCATTTACGTACCGGCGAGTTTCTGTAAAGACTCGATTCTGGAGGCGCTAAACGCGGGTATCGAACTGATCGTCTGCATCACCGAAGGCATTCCCACGCTAGACATGCTCGCTGTCAAAGCGCGCCTGAGCAAAGTGGTGCGCGCATGATCGGTCCCAACTGCCCAGGTGTGATCACGCCGGGAGAGTGCAAAATAGGCATCATGCCCGGCGATATTCACTTACCGGGCAAGGTAGGCATCGTCTCGCGTTCGGGCACCTTGACCTACGAAGCAGTAAAGCAAACGACAGATCGCGGCTTCGGCCAAAGCTCTTGCGTGGGTATTGGCGGCGACCCGATTCCCGGCAGTCACTTCATTGATGTGCTGGCGCTATTCGAGCAAGACCCCGCCACTGAAGCCATTGTCATGGTTGGCGAGATCGGCGGTAACGCTGAAGAAGAGGCGGCTGCCTACATTAAGGCAAATGTCACCAAGCCGGTGGTTGGCTACATTGCTGGTGTTACTGCTCCTCCAGGTAAGCGCATGGGCCACGCTGGCGCCATTATCGCTGGCGGCAAGGGTACTGCAGACGACAAGTTTGCTGCGCTGCAGGATGCGGGTGTACGCACCGTACGCAGCTTGGCAGAAATTGGCGACGCGCTAGCGGAAGTGACCGGCTGGAGCTAACCCATCGTCAGGTCTCAGGGGTGCAAGGCCCCTGAGGCGCTTGAAATCCCGAGTTTGACCCCCATATCCAAGCCCGTAACAGCGTTAGGGGAAACCGACACATGAGCGATACTCAGTCCGAGAACCAAGCCGAGAACAAATCCGAGAGTTCTTCCGAAACTCTCAATTTTCAAACTGAGGCGAAGCAGCTGCTACAGCTGATGATTCACTCGCTTTACTCCAACCGCGAGATCTTTCTGAGAGAGCTCATCTCCAACGCCTCAGATGCTATCGACAAGCTGCGTTTTCGCGCTATCGAGGACGCTAGTTTGCTTGGCGACGATGCGGACTTTCGGATCGACATTACCTTCGACAAAGACGCGGGTACGCTCACCATTGCGGACAATGGTATTGGCATGTCGCGGGAAGACGTCATCGCCCATCTTGGCACCATCGCCAAATCCGGCACCGCAGAGTTTCTCGCCAACCTCACCGGCGATCAGCAGTCTGATTCGCAGTTGATCGGCCAGTTCGGAGTAGGTTTCTACAGCGCCTTTATGGTGGCAAAAGAGGTCGAAGTACTCACCCAAAGTGCCGCCGGTGGCGATGGGGTGCGTTGGCGCTCAACCGGTGAAGATGCCTACAGTCTCGACGTCGCGACGGATTTACCTCGAGGTACACAAGTCATTCTGCATCTTCAGGAAGACGCGACGGAATACGCCGAGGACGCACGCCTGCGCCATATCGTGACTCGTTACTCCGATCACATTGGCGTGCCGGTGCGCATGCTCTCAACACCGGGCTATGGCGCCTCGGAGGACGAGGAGTTTGTGCCAGAGCTGGAGGCGGTGAATTCTGCGCAGGCGCTGTGGACGCGTTCTCGCTCCGAGGTTGGCGATGAGGAATACAAAGAGTTCTATAAGCATGTTTCCAATGATTTTGAAGACCCGCTGAGCTGGAGCCACAATCGGGTCGAGGGCAAATTTGAATACACCAGTCTGCTCTATCTACCCAAGAGGGCACCGTTTGATCTGTACAACCGCGAGCTGCCCAAGGGCCTAAAGCTCTATGTGCAGCGTGTCTTCATCATGGACGACGCAGATCAGTTCTTGCCGCTCTACCTGCGGTTCGTCAAAGGCGTCATCGATTCCAACGATCTGCCTCTCAATGTCTCTCGCGAGATTTTGCAGCAAGACGAACGCGTCACTTCTATTCGCAATGCGGTCACAAAACGTGTGCTGAGCATGCTCGACGACATGGCGAAGAAAGATCCAGAGCAGTATCAGACGTTCTGGAAAGAGTTTGGTGAAGTCCTCAAAGAGGGCGCCGGTGAGGATTTTGCCAATCGTGACGCCATTATGAAGTTGCTGCGCTTCGCCTCCACCCATGGCGGTAACAGCGACAAGACCGCGAGCCTTGCCGATTACATGGAACGCAAGAAAGAGGATCAGGAGAGCATCTACTACATTTGCGCCGAAACCTATGAAACCGCCAGCCGCAGTCCGCACCTTGAGATCTTCAAAGATAAAGACGTTGAAGTGCTGCTGATGTTTGATCGCATCGACGAGTGGCTGATGAGTTCGCTGTCGGAATTTGACGGCGTGCCATTTGTCGACGTCATGCGCGGCGATGTCACACTGCCGGGTGAATCCAAGTCAGAGGACGATAAAGAAGACGACAAGGCGGAAGAACACCCGCTCACCGAGCGCATACAGGCCGTGATCGGTGAGAAGGTGGAAGGTGTGCGGCCGTCCAAACGCCTGACGGATTCCCCCGCCTGTTTGGTGCTGTCAGACTTCGGCATGGGCATACAAATGCGCAAGATCTTGGAAGCCAGCGGCCAGTCCATGCCCGAGGCGAAGCCGTTTTTTGAGTTCAATGCCGAGCATCCGCTGCTGCATCGACTGGACATTGAACAGGACGAAGAGCGATTTGCCGAGTTGGTTGAGCTGCTGTTTGATCAAGCCAGCCTCGCCGAAGGCGGCACGCTGCAGGATCCAGCGACCTATGTATCGCGCATGAACCGGCTTTTGATGGATCTGCTACCAGCAAGCGACGCCTAGCGACGTATCTATCTCACGGACAAGCCGTCACAATGACGGCTCGTACCGTGATCGGTGTCTTGTATGAACGTCGCCATCGTAGGTGGGGGTAATTTCGGTACCGCCATCGCCAATATCATTGCCCGTAACGGCCATACCACCCACCTGTGGATGCGCGACTCTGAGCAGGTAGCGCAAACTGTGCAGGCCGGCGAGAACTTGCGATATCTGCCGGGCCATCCGCTCGAAGCCAATGTTCACCCCACCGCAGATCTCGGTCATGCGACCCAATCTTCGAGCCTCATCTTCGTCGCCGTACCCAGCGCGGGCTTTGCCTCGGTTTGCCAAGAGATGGCGGCCTATATCAGCCCAGACGACGTACTGATCAGCGCTACCAAGGGTATTGAGCCTGCGGGGTTTCGTCTAATGAGCCAACTGCTCGGTGATCTCACACCAAGCCAACATGTGGGCGCAATTTCCGGTCCAAACCTCGCAGAAGAAATCGCCGAACAGCAATATGCGGGCACGGTGATCGCGACCCACCATCAGCAAGATGCGGTACTGGTTCAGGAGGTGATGCGCAACGACACCTTGCGGGTTTACGCCAGCGCCGATGTCTACGGCGTGGAACTTGGCGGAGCGCTGAAAAATATCTATGCCATTGTCTGTGGCCTAGCCGCGGGCTTGGAGGTTGGCCAAAACACCATTGGCTTGCTGGTTACCCGCGCCCTCGCCGAAATGAGTCGTTTTGCTGTCTCCATGGGCGGCAACCCCTTTACCTTTCTTGGCCTTGCTGGCGTTGGCGATCTGTTGGTGACCTGTACATCGCCGCTCAGTCGCAATCACCAGCTCGGTGCGTGTATCGCCAAGGGTATGACGTTAGATGAGGCGTCAGAATCACTGGGCAAACTGGCGGAAGGGGTGAACACGCTGCAATTGGTTTACGCGAAAAGCCGCGAGCTAGACGTATACATGCCGCTAGTAGACGGGCTGTATCAAATCCTTTTTGAGCAAAGGGATGTAGCGGATGTGATCAGCACCTTGATGGGCAATACCGAAGGGGCTGACGTTGAATTTGTGGATCCGTCGCGTTGGCAATGAGCGAGGACGAGTCGACAACCGTTGGTGGACTGATCGAGACGGTATATCAACGCTTCGATAACGCCCCGCTAAGTTATGGCCACGGCACCGACAACGCCTGGGATGAAGCCGTCTACTTGGTGCTCAGTGTTACAGGCTACGCTGACGATGAAGCATCGTTGCAGCTGCCCGTTATCCCTGCGGACCTGCAGCACATACATAGCATCGCCGGCCGGCGCATAAACGAGCGAGCACCACTGGCCCACCTGCTGGGTGAGTGTCAATTCATGGGCCAACGCTTCTTCGTTGAATCTGGCGTCA
>SHAE01000037.1 GCA_004213835.1 OM182 bacterium
AGCATGGCGCCCTGTGCGCCTTCGAATAAAATATTCTTTCCTTCATCGCGCAGTGCATGCAGCAAGGGCACCACGTCAACCGTCATGGCTTTCATCTGCTCGGCGATCGCCGCGCACTCTTCGAGTGTCTTAGCAAAATCCAGGGCGGGCTTTTTGTAGTACTGAGTCAGCATGAAGTTGTGGTACTCCATAACCTCCGACAACCGATCAGCAAACGTTTGCCAGTAGAACATGTCCCCTAGGCGCAGCCCGCGTCGTGCGGCCTTGTCCTCATAGGCAGGGCCAATGCCGCGTCCCGTGGTGCCGATCTTTTTCTTACCCCGAGCCTCTTCTCGAGCCAAATCGAGTTCGACGTGGTACGGCAGGATCAGCGGACAAGCTGGCGATATCTTCAGACGCTCGCGCACCGGTACGCCGCGGCCTTCCAAGGTGTTGATTTCTTTCAACAATTCATGAGGTTCTAGCACGACGCCGTTGCCAATCACACATTGCACCCCTGCATGCAAAATGCCGGAAGGAATGACGTGCAGGACGGTTTTATTCCCGTCGATGACCAGCGTATGGCCCGCATTATGGCCACCTTGGAAACGCACCACTGCATCGACTTGATCAGTCAGCAGATCGACGATCTTGCCCTTGCCCTCGTCGCCCCACTGGGTGCCGATAACGACTACATTGCGACCCATGCTATTCCTTTCACCTTGTACTACCCCCAATTTTTCCTGCGCGTTTGTCGTGGCTACGGCGCACGCACTTTACCCCCATGCGCGCTGGTTTCGCGCTCGTGGGTTACCCGTTTCATGACTATTCGTTCGGCGCTGTGCCGGTTGGCCGCACTTGCCAGCCATCTTGATCGTGGACCAGCGTGCCTAGGCAGCCCTCTGGTGACTGCTCATCTTCGGCAACTGCGACAATGACGCGATGTCCCTGATCACGCAGTGTCTTGACGAACGCTGCCAGCTCGGCCTGGGATTCATCCGCCGTATAGGGCGCAAAATAAGCGCCTTGTTGCTCGAAGGCGCTGGCCATCAGCTGTTTGAGATTCATGTCGAAACCGGTGGCCGCTCGGCCTCGGCCAAAGACATCACCCACGCCATCGTAGCGGCCTCCTTGCGCCAGCGCACTGCCATGTTGCGGGTGATAGACCGCGAACACCGGCCCGTTGTGATATCCGTATCCCGACAGCTCCGAAACATCGATGCGCAAATCGACCTGCGGGTACCGCGCCTTAACCATGGCGGATAACTCTTGCAGTTCTTGCAGTGCTGCGAGCACGCTCTCGGGTGCCTGCTGCAACACCTCGCCAGCGCTATTGAGAATGTCGATGTCGCCCATCAAATCTGGCAGCGCGGCAAGCATAGCCGCGGTGGGCGAATCATCGAGCAGGTCGCGTATGTCACTAGCGCCCTTGCGCTGAATACAGGCAAACAAGGCGCTGCGGCGGGTTTCATCCAGCCGACCCTCGGCGAGCAGCTGCTCCACCAAGCCAAGGTAGATACCCATATGTCCTAGCAGTAATACCGGGGCGTGCATTTTCGCTTCCTGCAGCGCTTCCAGCATCAGACCAATAACTTCGGCGTCCGCAGCGATGCCGCTGGCGCCGAAAATTTCTGCACCAGCCTTGAGCGGTACTCGAGATGTCTGATTGCCTTGGGGTTTGGCAAAGACCACGGGGCCGGCGTAGCAGTAACGCTGCACGTTTTCGCGGCGCAGGCTGTGGGCATCGACTCGCACTGCTTGGGAGGTCATGTCCGCGCGTACCCCGAGCTGACGACCACTGAACTGATCGACCACTTTGAGGGTTTGCAGATCTAAGTCTTCACCGCTGCCAACCAGCAAGGCGTCAAGGTATTCGATTACCGGTGGTTCTAGGTAGTCGTAGCCCCACCGGTTAAACACGTCGAGCACATTGCGCCGCAACTGTTCCAGGTGCCACGCTTGGGGCGGCAGAACTTCATCCACCCCCTTGGGCAAACGCCAATAGGTCATCGATCTACCGCCGACGCTAGGCTGCGGAAGTTGCGAAGATCATTGCGCGCTGCCGCTCTCTAGGTACTTGAAGAAGTCGCTATCAGGGTCGAGTACTAGCAGGTCGCCCTTATCCTTAAACACTTCGCCGTAAGCGTTGATGCTGCGATAGAAGCCATAGAATTCGGGATCTTTATTGAACGCGCTGGCATAGACTTCTGCGGACTTAGCGTCGCCATCACCGCGCAGGCGCTCGCTTTCCCGGTACGCTTCCGCTTCGATAACCACCGCATCACGATCTGCTTTTGCGCGGATCGCAAGAGCTTGTTCTTGTCCTTCTGCTCGATACTGGCGCGCTTCAATCTCACGCTCTGAGTTCATGCGCTCGTACACCGTGGTTGATACTTCAGAGGGCAAATCGATTTTCTTAACCCGCACGTCGACCACTTCGAGGCCCACGGATTCACGCATCACCGCGTCTAAATCTTTGCGCAGCTCGCTCATCAGCTGGTCACGTTGACCCGAAATCACTTCGTACATTTCACGTCGGCTGATCTGGTTACGCAGACCCTCGTTTACCCGTTCCGACAACAAGCGTTGGGCCCGGCGCTCGTCAAACGACGTACCCGTATAGAAGCGCTCAATATCCGCCACGCGCCACTTCACGAAGGAATCTACGATCAGTGGTTTCTTTTCCAAGGTGTAGTAAGTCTCACCCTGTGAATCCAGAGTCAGGACACGGGCGTCAAACTTTTTCACTTCTTGCGCGATCGGCAGCTTGAAATGCAAACCGGGCTGAAGCTCTGCATCAATGAGGTTACCGAACTCAAGCAAGATGGCTTTTTCGGTTTCCATGACGCGGTAGGCCGACTGATTCAGCAGGCCCACGCCAATCAGCAAAAATGCTGCAAAAAGAAAGGTTTTCATAGGCATTTTCTAATTCTCCAAAATTCGCGCTCAGCGTTTTTCACTGCAGCGTTCGATTAATTTGTGCGACCACGGGTGCCGGTTGTGCGACTCGCGCCAACTTCGCGCCGCAGCTGTTCCAGTTCGCGGCGCAGATTCTGCACATCTGTCGCACCGTTCACCGTGGTGGTGGTCTGACCGAGTTTGTCCAAGGGCAGATACATCATGTTGTTACCGCCTTCGACGTCGATCATGACTTTGCTGGAGTTTTTAAAGACGTTTTCCATGGCGTCAATGTAGAGGCGATCACGGGTGACTTGCTTGGCTTGGGAATACTCGACGAGTAACTTCTCAAAGCGCTGGGCCTCACCCTCGGAGCGAGCGATGACTTGATCACGATAGCCCTGTGCCTCTTCCAGCTGACGCTGCGCGCGACCGCGGGCCTCTGGCACGACCTGCTGAGCATAGGCGGTGGCTTGGTTGATGAACTTTTGCTGGTCCTCTTTGGCCTTTTGCACGTCATTAAAGGCGTCTTGAACCTGAATCGGCGGCGCACTGCGGTCGATATTCACCTTGGTAATGTCGATGCCAGCACCGTAGCTTTGCAGGTAAAGCTGCAGTCGTTCTTGCACTTCAATCGCAATGGCTTCACGACCATCGGTAATGACCTCGTCCATGCTCGCCGACCCCACCACATGACGCAGCGCACTTTCGGTCGCCTGTGCCAAGCTGTCGCGGGGTTCACGCACGTTGATAACGAAGTTTGAAGCGCTGTCGATGACCCATTGAACGGTGAGGCTGACATCAACGATATTCTCGTCTTCGGTCAACATCAGCGCTTGGTGGCTGTGTGACTGCACCTGAGTAACGTTGACGATGCTCTTCTCGTCAATGATGGGCGGGTTCCAATGCAGGCCCGGACCCACTTCTTCAGGTAGCACCTGGCCGAAACGGAAGATGACACCGCGTTCTTGTTGGTCGACTTGGTAAATGCCGGCAAAGCCGTATAGGCCCAATGCCAATAGGATCAACAGGCCAATAGAGCCACCTGTCATTTTGCTGCTAGCGCCGCCTTTATCGCCGCCGCCTCCACCGCCAAACATGCCAGACAGTTGGCCTTGGAGTTTGCGAATCGCCTCATCAAGATCTGGCGGTCCGTCATTGTTGTTGCCGCGATTTCCCCAGGGGTCTTTATCTCCACCACCGGATTCGTTCCACGCCATAGGTTTACTCCGAAAGTTAATTCAAAAATTGAGCCGTCACTCAGACTTAAAGCATGCACCTTTTGCCGTCAGGGGCGCGTGAGTTTGCGCAGCTACCACGGTTATTGTAGTGCTTGTTATAAGTTGTTTGTGTGTTTTTCGGCCACTGGCCAAGATCATGGTGACTTAATGCGTCGTTTCAACATGCACCTGTCGTTGACGCATTTGACCCAAAAGTTTGTCGTCAGCCTGTACTGTAAGCTTCACGCTACCATCTGTCAGCAATGTTTCATCAAGCACCGCACCGGATTGATACAGCCACGCTCGATTTTTGCCGTCCTTTGCACTGAGCACCACCTGATGCGGAGCCACAACACCCAGTGCTGTGCCAATACTGTCTAGCAATTGGGTAACGCCTTGCCCGGTCAAGGCCGACACCAAGGCCGTATTGTCGAGCAGCGCACGCTGTTCGGCGTCCATCAAGTCCACCTTATTTACAATAATCAGGGTCGGTACTTCTGCCGCACCAATGCCATCGAGCACCGCCTGCACCTGCTCGATGCGATCTTCGCGCAACGGATCCGAGCCATCGACAACATGCAGCAGCAGGTCAGAGTGCACCACTTCCTCAAGGGTCGCCTTGAAGGCTTCCACCAGAGCATGGGGTAAGGCACTGACGAAACCCACGGTATCCGTCATCACTACGTTGCCCGCACCCGGCACCTCGATTTTGCGCGTAGTCGGATCCAGCGTGGCAAACAGCAGGTCCTTGGCAAACACTTCGGCCTGCGTAATGGCGTTAAACAGCGTGCTCTTGCCAGCGTTGGTATAACCCACGAGCGATACTGTGGGTGTGCCTTGGCGATTTCGACTGCGACGATTTTGCCGCCGCCGGCGCGCCACATCTTGCAGCTTTTGTTCCGTTGCCTTAACGCGGGCCGATAACATGCGCTGATCCAGCTCAATCTGCTTTTCACCAGCACCACGCATGCCGATACCACCTTTCTGTCGGTCTAGGTGGGTCCAACCTCTGACCAATCGCGTTTGCGCGTGTTTGAGTTGCGCAAGCTCCACCTGCAGTTGGCCTTCATGACTACGCGCACGTTCAGCGAAGATGGTCAGAATCAATTCTGTCCGCGTAATCATGCGGCAATTTAGCGCTTGCTCTAAGTTGCGTTGCTGACCCGGCGACAGGTCGTGATTGATCAAAATCAACGACGCATCGGCCCATTGCAGCAACGCCTTCAAATCGTCCACTTTGCCGCTGCCGACAAACCAACGCGGATGCGGTGTACTGCGCTTGGCGCTGGCTACCTGCACCACGTCGATCTGAGCCGATCGAGCAAGCTCAGCAAACTCGTCTTGGTCGGGATTGTCTTGACCGTGCAGTTCGACATGCAAAAGCACGGCCTTGTCACCGGCATCCGGGCGCTCAAAAAGCATAAGGGTTGGCGTCAACGCGTGGGTACATCACCTCACAGTGCCACCTAGCCGGCATTTTTCAAGGCCGCTGCGATCTGGCCGATCTGGCGTATCCCAAAACGGCGGCCTAACGTGAGAGCACATCCGACCAGGGACTGGGCTAATGCGTGTCGCTATCGCTTAAGGATACGTTGCGCGCAGGTACCACGGTTGAAATGCCGTGTTTGTAGACAATCTGGCTCACGGTATTTTTCAACAGAATGACAAACTGGTCGAAAGACTCAATTTGTCCCTGCAGCTTGATGCCATTCACGAGAAATATCGAAACGGGTACTTTTTCGCGTCGTAGCGCGTTAAGGAAGGGGTCTTGTAGGCCGTGGCCTTTGGAAATGTTGTGAGAGCTCATTTTTTCTTCTTGCATTTTTTCATCCGATTTTAGCGCTTGCTATCGGGCACAGAGCGGGGGGCACACTGGGGCTTTTCAAGCGTCGTAATTGGTCGCGGTCAATGCCGCTTACTCGTGGCTAGGTATCTGTGACTTATTGCTTGCCTTGCCTTGCCTTGAGTACCTGTTAAGCACTCTTTTAACGACAAAGGTAAGGACAGCAGTTAGTCCAGTTCACCCGGAAGGCATCTTGCGATTTCAAACAGTGCTTGTAACAAGCGCTTACTCGAAGATTGCAGGGCGCCTAAGCCCAAGGCGGGCGAGAGTATACTGCGAAGATTTGCTTTTTGGACAGTTTTCTTTGAAGTGTCTAGCGTAAATTTATGGGCTGCGTCACATTTGTCCAAACGCGCTGGAAAACGCCTTTGTCAGCCCTACCGCCCGAGGATGGCATCTATGGTTTGACTCGGCGTGTCGGCAACCACTTCCAGTGCATCCGGCCATTTTCGTAACCACGTCATCTGCCGCTTGGCCAATTGACGCGTCGCAGCAATGCCCTGTTCCACAAAGTCGGCATGATCCGTTTCTCCTACCAAGTGTGCCCACGCCTGGCGATAGCCCACCGCGCGCATTGAGGGCATCTCGCGGGTCACATCACCGCGATCCATGAGCGAGCGCACTTCGTCGAGAAATCCCGCCGCCAACATCTGCCTAAATCGCCCGGCAATGCGCTGATGCAGGGTTTCGCGTCGCTGCGGCAGCATTACCACACTGTCATGCCTGAGACCCGTGCGCGCAAAGAGCGTGCCGATATCGTTGCTGCGCCACTGAGCAGAAATCGGCTGACCCGTGGCGCGTACCACGGCCAATGCCCGCAGCAGCCTTTGCTGGTTGTTCGGGTGAATGCCGGCGGCGGCTTCGGGGTCGTGCGTGGCCAACTCATCATGCAAAGATTGGGCGCTACGTTCCGCCAGTTCTCGTTCTAGCTCGTCGCGCAGAGATGCGTCAGTTTGCGGTAGGTTGGCAATGCCCTGCAGCAGGCACTTCAGGTACATCATGGTGCCGCCGACGATGATTGGCTTTTTGCCCGCAGCTACCGTGCGCGCAAGCGCTGCATCCGCATCGCAGACAAAGTCCGCTGCGGAGTAAGACTCATTGGGGTCACGAATATCGATCAGCGCGTGCGGATAGGCCTGCTGTTCTTGATGGGTTGGTTTCGCGGTACCGATATTCATGCCGCGATAGATGAGGGCGGAATCTGCGCTAATTAGCTGCACCTGCGCCTTGCCGCCCAGGGCATCCTGCACCGCCATGGCGACGGCGGTTTTACCAATGGCCGTTGGCCCGCAGATGATGAGCACCGAACCGTGGTCGCTCAGGGTATCTGGCAACACGCGCGCTATTGCCCGCGCAAAAATAGACGGTCTAGTTCTGCCATGCTGCGCTGCACAAATGTCGGCCGACCGTGATTGCACAGTCCGGCGTTTTCCGTCACTTCCATGGAACGCAGCAGGGCGTTCATCTCAGTGATTGTCAGTTGCCGGTTAGCGCGCACAGAACCACGACATGCCAAGGTCGCCAGCACATCGAAGTTGCTTCGCGCGACGCTGTCACTGGTGCCAAATTCCATTAGCTCAGCCAGCAGGTCTTGCACCATTTTTTGAATGTCGGCCTTTGCCAACAGCACCGGCACTTCGCGCACCACCACACTGGCCTGACCCATGCGCTCGACCATCAGTCCCGCCGCATCCAGTTGCTCAATACATTCCTCAACGATGTTGGCTTCATGCTCACTGACGTTAAAGGTGAGCGGTACCAGCAAGCGTTGGCGCGCAATACCGTCACGGGCTTGGGCCTGTTTCATCTGCTCGTAAACGATGCGCTCGTGCGCCGCGTGGGCATCCACCACCACCAGCCCCTGACTGTTTTGCGCCAATATGTAAACGCCGTGCAGCTGAGCGATGGCATAGCCCAGCGGATGGGCGCCGGATTCGGTCTGTGCAGATGGCCCCAACTGTTTATCGCCATGATCACCACGCGCTTGGCTCCATTGACCGCGCTGTTCCGCAGCAACGTCGCTGTTGCCAGCGGCGGCCACACCGCTCTTTTGCTCATGCTCGTAAACCAGCTGCGCGAGGCCACCGACGGGTTGATCGTTTGTCGGGGCGGACAGAGGCATGTGGCGCTGCTGGTTTGGGCTCGTGGGACTGCTCAGACCCGGCTGGGCGGCGAAGGGCGCGGGGTTAGCGCCTGGCCGAGAGTCAGTCTCTAGCTCGACTCGCGCATCGGCTTGCAGTTTCTCGCTGGGGCGTAGGTCCCGCAGCGCGCGATTCAAACCAGAAAAAATGAAATCGTGTACCTGCCTAGCATCACGAAAGCGCACCTCGTGTTTGGTCGGATGCACGTTGACGTCTACCCCGTCGGCGGGCACCTGCAGATAAAGCACGTAGACCGCATGGCGACCATGAAACATTACGTCGCTGTACGCCTGCCGAATGGCGTGGCCCACCAGCTTGTCGCGTATGGCGCGACCGTTCACATAAAAGAACTGCTGATCCATCTGACGGCGGTTGTGATGCGGCAGACCTACCCAGCCGTACAGCCGCAGATCGTGATTACTCTGGTCGATGTACACCGAATTCTCGACAAAATCGGCGCTAACCACCCGTGACAGTCGGTCCAGCGGGTCGCCTGACGCCAGCATCAAAGGGCGATTAACCCGCCCAGAACTGCCCGTGGTTCTGGCCTGCGCGAGGGAAAATCCCACATCCATATGGGCTAGGCTCAGGCGTCGTAGCATTTGATCGATTTGGCTGACTTCCGTGCGCTCGGCCTTCAAAAACTTGCGGCGGGCTGGGGTGTTATAAAATAAGTCGCGCACTTCCACCGTCGTGCCCTGAGGGTGCGCTGTAGGGCCAGAATTTTGGGGTTCACCGCCATGAGTCTCAACGAACCACCCGCCATCCTCTGCCGCGGTTGCTGAGGCAATTTTCACCTTGGCCACAGACGCCACGCTGGCCAGTGCTTCACCACGAAAACCCAGACTGTCGATGCCAATCAGATCATCAGCGCTGCTGATCTTGCTGGTGGCATGGCGCTGCAGAGCTAGCGGTAGATCGTCGGCGTGAATCCCGCCGCCGGAATCACGTACCCAAACCAGATCAACGCCACCTGCCTCGGTTCGTACTTCGATCTGCTGGGCACCCGCATCGAGACTGTTTTCCAGTAGTTCTTTGACAATCGAAGCGGGCCGCTCGACCACTTCCCCCGCGGCGATCTGGTCAGCGACGAAGGCGCTTAGGCGTTTCACTCGGCTCACGTACTCACCCCCTTGGAATGACAATGGTTTGCCCAACGCGGATACGATCACTGGATAGGCGGTTGCGTTTTTTCAGCGCGGCAGACGTCACACCATAGCGCTCGGCGATTTCCGATATCGTGTCGCCACGACCGATGGTGTAACGAATCTCCTCGCGGCGCTGGGCTAGCCAAGTGGCAGGAGGCGGGTTCGAGCGCATGAATTCTTCAACGCCGTTGGCGATGGCTTTCGCCAGCTTTAACTGATGCGACGCCTGAGCGAGTTTGCGTGCCTCGCCCGGATTCGAGATAAAGCCGGTCTCCACCAAAATAGAGGGCATGTCCGGCGACTTGAGCACGAGGAATGCCGCCTGTTCGACCCGCTTCTTATGCAACTTGGTGATCTGTCCCATGTTGCGCAGCACCGCCTCACCCACCTGTATGCTTTGGTTCCGATTGCCGTCCATGGACAGATCCAGCAGCACTTGGGCGAGCATGGGGTCTTTATCATCCAAGCTCACATTGCCCACACCACCCAGCATATCCGACTGGTTTTCGCGCTCCGCCAGCCACTTGGCCGTTTCGCTGGTCGCACCACGATCCGACAAGGTGTACACCGAGGCGCCATAAACCGAGGCCTGTTTAAACGCATCCGCGTGAATCGACACAAAAAGATCCGCGCGTCTGTTGCGCGCCAAGGCCGTGCGCTGACGATGGCCTAGGTAGTAGTCGCCATCGCGAATCAAAAAGGCATCGAAGCCTTTCTTGCTCTTGATTTGATTCATGGTGCGGCGGGCGATTTGCAGCACCACATCTTTCTCGATAATTTTTCGCGGCCCCAGCGCGCCGGGGTCTTCGCCGCCATGCCCGGGGTCAATCGCGATCATGATATCGCGACCACCCTGCACGGCCGCAGTTCGAGGCGGCTTAACGGCCTGCGCCGCTTTGCCTGTGCCCTTGGGAAAATACAAATCAGCAACCAGACGATGTCCATATGGCGCGATGGGTTTCAGGGTAAAGCTCTTGGGCCGAAAGGCGACTTCGGCGTCGACAACAATGCGGTAACCATTGTCGCGTTTGCCGCCGCGTAAGCCCTGGATATGGGTCAGCCCCTTAGCAGGCCCCAGTGATAGCTCGCTGGCAGGCTTGGCCCCTTTGACGTCAATGACAATGCGATGGGGGTTATCCAGCGCAAAGATCGAGTACTTAGACGCCTTAGAGGTATCGAGCACCACGCGAATGTAGTCAGGGGCTTCGTGGGTGCGTACACCCTTAATCGTGTTGGCGAGCGCCACCGACGGCAGCAGCGCCCAAGCGACAACAAGCGTTATGCACCAGTGATTACGCAAAGCGAACACTGACCTCGCGCTGCATTTGCTGCACTTCACCGCCCGCACGCGCCGGTTTATGCAAACTCAAGGACACCTCAACATTGGCTGGTGGCAGCCAACCCGCGCCCTGTTCGGGCCACTCCACAAACTTATAGCCGGGGCCTGTAAAGATCTCATCAAAGCCTAAAAATTCCAGCTCCTCCGGTGATTTCAGCCGATAAAGATCAAAGTGAAACACGTCACCGCCTGCAGTGCGGTAGGGTTCTAGCAGGGTGTAGGTCGGGCTTTTTACCGCCCCAACATGATTCATCATACGCAGAAATCCGCGCACCAAGGTCGTCTTACCCGCGCCGAGATTGCCGTGCAGATAGACCGTAGCCGAGTCGCCGTAGTGCTGGCGAATGGCGTCGTGCAGCTCTCGACCGAAGGCTACGGTCGCGTCTTCATCCGCGAGCACACGATTGCGCATCTCATCAGCCACAGGCATAGCTTAATTCATGGTTCGAATGCTTGATATTAAACGCCCTGTTCTTGCCGCAGCAACGCAGCGATGTGGGTAATAATAGAACCAGCCGTCAATCCACGCATGCCGATCTCAATGGCCGCCTGATCTGCGGCGGCGCTGTGCAGCAACACTGCGGTCGCAAACGCTGTATCTGGGCTGCTCGGTTGCTGGGCAATCATACTGCCAACCAAACCCGCCAACACATCGCCCATGCCAGCACTGGCCATGCCCGGATTACCATGACCGCAAATCGCCAAACCCTCGCTCGTGCCAATCACCGTGCCCGGGCCTTTCAGCAGGCAGGTCGCGTCAAATTGCTCGACCATATCGACAACGGCCTGCGGCGGGTCGCGCAAAATCTCATCCACAGTACGTTGCAGCAGGCGCGCCGCTTCACCCACATGGGGTGTAAGAAACAGCGTCGCCTTGCGAGCTCTCAATGTGCTGCCGAGTTCCGGATCAGCAAGCCAGTACAGGCCGTCGGCATCCACCACCAAGGGGCCGTCATAACGCGCCATGGCCGCGAGCACGCGCTGCGCCCAAGCACCGCGCCCAAGACCCGGACCAAGCACGACCACACTGGCTCTGGCTGAGGCAGCGGACAAAGATTGTTCTGCGTCGGTGCCCAGCGGATCGACCCACATGGCCTCAGGCAACCTAGCCAGCAAACCCGACAGATTGGCCTCGTGAGTGGCAACGGTTACCAGCCCTGCGCCACTGCGTAGCGCGGCTTCGCCCGCCAGAATCGCGGCACCGCCCATGCCCTTGCAGCCACCGACAATGAGCACATGGCCTCGCTGCTGCTTGAAGGCATCCAGGGGCAGCGCGGGCATTAGGGAACTACGCCATCGACGCAGGGGCACACTTGGGTGAGGACTTGCCAAGGTTTCTGACACGCCAAGGTCGTTGAACAGGCGCTCACCGCAAAGCGCGGGGCCTTTGCCGGTGTACAGCCCGATTTTCCGCGCAATAAACGACACGGTGACATCGGCCTTAACCGCCAGCGTCGCAGCGCCGGTATCTGCGTTTAAGCCCGAGGGCAGGTCGATACTCAGCACGAATCCTTTATCGGCATTGTCCGCATTGTCGGGTTTGACGGCATTAATGGCCTCAATGGCTTCGGCGTAGCCGGGCCGGGGCGCGCCGCGTATGCCGGTGCCCAGCAAGGCATCGACCACCACGGAGCTGCGTATGGGCGAGTCAGCGGCTTCGGCAAAGATGCCGGCAGCGGTGGCGCGCTGACAGGCGATCAGTGCATCGCCAGTAAGCTGTTGTGTCGTGCCGACGGCAATGAGCTGTACATCGAGCCCGAGCTGCTTGGCGAGCAAGGCGACCCAATAACCGTCCCCAGCATTATTGCCCTTGCCACAAACGATGCTGATGAGCCGAGCATTAGGGCAACGCGACAGCAAGGTATCCAGCGCAAATTGCGCCGCGCGCTGCATCAGTACTTGACCGCTGATGCCCAGCCCACCCGCCGCAACCGGCTGCATGGCCTTTGCGTCAATCGCGCGGCAGGCGTCGGCGGTGTACAGAGGCAGGTCGGTCATGACTGGGCAGCTCTCGCTTGAATCTATTGAGTATACTCGCGCAACCGTGACAAAAAGCGAGCCGACCATAGACCCTTCCGCCGACAACGCCGCAGCGAACGATCGCGAAAGTCCCGCTGGCTGGGATGCCCATGAGGTAAAGCGTCGCATACTGGCGCAAGGCGCGGCCCTAGGCTTCGACAAGCTGGCAGTCACCGACACGGATCTTTCCAAGGAAGCACCCCATGTGCTGTCCTGGCTTGCTGAAGGCTTTGCCGGAGAAATGGGCTATCTAGAGCGGCACGTAGACAAGCGTTTGCAGCCCAGTCTGTTGGAGCCGAGCACCTGCCGAATCATTACCGCACGCATGCAGTACCTGCCCGCCGACACCCAGCCGATCGAGGTGTTGGAGAGCAGCGATACGGCCTATATCTCGCGCTACGCCCTGGGCCGCGACTATCACAAGGTGCTACGCAGGCGACTGGCGAAACTCGCCGAGCAAATCAACCTGACCCTCGCCGATACCCAGCCTAAGTTCGCTTTTCGCGCCTTTACCGATTCAGCGCCGGTTTTGGAGAAAGCACTGGGTGAAAAATCCGGCCTTGGCTGGATAGGCAAGCACACCCTGCTGCTCGACAAAGAGGCGGGCTCTTGGTTTTTTCTGGGTGAGATTTTCACCAACGCGCCACTGCCCATTGATGAAGTCGAGGTTGAAGACGCCTGCGGCAAATGCAGTGCCTGCATGACCGTCTGCCCTACCGATGCCATTGTGACGCCTCGCCGTCTCGATGCCCGCCGCTGCATCTCCTATCTGACCATTGAGCATAAGTCCGCCATTCCTGAGGAATTTCGTAAGCCCATGGGCAACCGGATTTATGGCTGCGACGACTGTCAGTTGTTTTGTCCGTGGAACCGCGAAGCGCCCACCACGACCGAGCCAGACTTTGCCGTGCGCAACGGCTTAGACAGCCCGCGGCTGGTGGATTTATTCACGCTCAGTGAGGATGCGTTTCTCGCGCTCACCGAGGGCTCTGCTATGCGCCGCATTGGTTACGCCCAGTGGCAGCGCAATATCGCCATTGCGCTGGGCAACAGCACGGGAGGCGCAGAGGTTGAGCATGTGCTTGCCGCAGGGCTTGGCCGGGTGAATGCCATGGTCGACGAACACATTCGATGGGCGCTGGATCAGCTAGCGTCTTCTTGAACGAAAAGATGCGCGCGGTAGTAGCGCAGCTCTTCAATGGATTCACGGATATCGGCGAGGGCCGTGTGCTGGTTGGTTTTCACCACGCCAGAGGCAATTTTCGGATGCCAGCGCTTCGCCAGTTCCTTGATGCTGCTGACATCGATCATGCGGTAGTGCAGATACCCTTCGAGGGTTTTCATGTAGCGCGACAGAAAGCGCCGGTCTTGCCAAATGGTGTTGCCGCACAGCGGCGCGGCATTCGGCTCTACATGGCTTTCAATAAAGGCCAGGGTTTGCGCCTCGGCTTCAATTTCAGAAACCCCCTCGCGGGCCATGCGATCCAACAACCCCGACGCCGAGTGATGGGTTTGATTCCACTCGTCCATGCCATCAAGCAACGATTGTTCCTGACGAATGGCCAGCACAGGACCTTCAGCGATGAGGTTCAACTCACCGTCGGTAATGATAGTCGCCATTTCGATGATGCGATCGTGCTCAGGATTAAGGCCGGTCATTTCCAAGTCGATCCAAACCAAATGGGCGCTCACTAATATCTCCTGTTATAGCCATTTGCCGCTTCGCTACCGGTGCTTATGCACAGTCGATTCGGCTAAGATCCGCACACAACCTTAGCTGGGGAGCCTCCTGTGTACCACCAACATCCGGTCGAAGTTCTGGAGCCTGACGCGGTCGCCGATTTGCCGGAAACCGACACCTTACTGGTGCAGGTCACTTCCAGCGCGCTGTTCGAGCAAGCCCACATTCCCGGCGCGGTGCTAATCGAGCCAGCAGAGCTTGTATGCGGCATACCCCCTGCCAGCGGCAAGCTGCCCAGCACCGCACAAATCGCCGCCACCCTGAGCAGGGTCGGCTATCAGCCAGACCAACGCATCATCGCCTTCGATGACGAAGGCGGCGGCTGGGCGGGCCGACTGTTTTGGACACTGGACGTAATCGGCCACTACGACTGGGCCTACCTCGATGGTGGTCTGCACGCATGGCATGCCGCAGGACTGCCGCTGGCCCAAGGCGCTAGCGCGCCAGCGCCTGCCGAACCTTGCGAGATAACCATAGATACCGACCCCATCGCGGAAATATCGGATGTCATGGCGGCCATCGACGATGCTGACAGCGTCATTTGGGATGTGCGTTCCGCCGAGGAATACGCTGGCCTGCGCTCAGGGTCTGCACGACGCGGGCACATACCCGGCGCGGTCAACCTAGATTGGGAACTGCTCAAAGATGCCAACCGCCAGCTTAGGCTGATCGATAACCTAGACGACGTCGCCGCATCACTCGGCCTATTGCAGGCCAAGCAGATCATCACCCACTGTCAGACTCATCATCGCTCGGGTTTGTCTTACCTAGTCGGCCGTTTGCTTGGCCTGAACATCAAAGCCTTTCATGGCTCTTGGGCAGAATGGGGTAACGACCCCAACACCCCCATCACCAACCCCAGCGAGGCAGCACATTGATGAGCGGTTTTTTTCTAGGCCTGCAAAAAGTGCTGCCGCAACACGGCCTATCGCGGCTGGTGGGCTGGCTGGCACAAAGCCAAATACCCGTAATTCGCCGCAGCTTTATTCATCTATTCGCCAAGGCATACGACATTTCCTTGGCCGATGCAGAACGCAAGGGCCTAGATGACTACAAAAGCTTCAACGACTTCTTTACCCGCGCCCTCGCCGACGGCGCGCGACCATTGCCCGAACAACCCAACGCGCTGGCCTGCCCAGTGGACGGCACCGTCAGTCAAATTGGACAAATTCAAAGCGACCTGCTGATGCAGGCCAAGGGCCACCAATACACGCTGAACTCATTGGCAAGCACCACGGGCAAAGGTTTTGAAGACGGAGACTTTTGCACCATCTATCTCGCCCCCAGCAACTACCACCGCATCCACCTACCCTGCGACGGCACGCTGGTAGAAACGCGGGCTATTCCAGGTGCACTGTTTTCAGTCAATGGCGTGACCGAGGCAGGCATACCCGGATTATTTTGCCGAAACGAGCGCTTGGTCTGCCGTTTTGAGACCGAGCATGGCCCCATGTTGCTGGTGCTGGTAGGCGCGCTGATCGTCGCCTCCATCGAAACCGTGTGGGAGGGACCCGCATCACCCTATCGAGAAGAGATCGTTACCCAACACGATCAGGCATTTAAGCGCGGGGAAGAAATAGGCCGGTTCTTGCTGGGCTCCACGGTAATCTGCTGCTTTGCCAAAGATGCCGTGAGATTGGCTGAGCATTTAGATGCTGGAACGGTTGTAAGGCTTGGGGAATCGATTGGCAGAGGTTAAGCAAGACAGTGCTGTTAGCTGAGCATGCATCACGATAAGGATCATGAGCAGTGCGTGGCTCAGGCCCAATACCAAGAGTCGGGTAAGGATTTGTTCATGGCGTAAATTTGGCGAATGATCTGGCCTTCGTGCATCACCTCATGCTCATGAAGCAGGATCAGCAGTTCTTCTCTTTCTTGTGTCCAGTCCTCCACGTCGGCAACCGTCGATCTGACCAAGGCGGCTGTCTGATCGAGCTTTGCTGCAAATGCATCGACGGTGAATTCGTTCAAAGAGCAAATGAAGCCATTC
>SHAE01000038.1 GCA_004213835.1 OM182 bacterium
TATTCTGATGAAGGTAGAAACCCATAATCATCCTACTGCGATTGCGCCCTTCGCGGGTGCTGCCACCGGGGCGGGTGGTGAGATACGCGACGAAGGTGCGGTAGGTCGTGGCTCCAAGCCCAAGGCTGGACTGACAGGCTTCACTACCTCGCATTTGAATCTGCCTGAGCTGCCACAGCCTTGGGAGCTGCAAACTGGCAAGCCCGATCACATGGTGTCGGCGCTGGATATTATGTTGGACGGACCGATAGGCGCGGCCAGTTTTAATAATGAATTTGGTCGGCCCGCTATTAATGGCTACTTTCGCACCTTCGAATATCAGGCCAGCGCCAGTGAACCTGTGCGCGGCTACCACAAGCCGGTGATGATCGCTGGCGGAGTCGGCAGCGTGCGCGATGCCCATGTGCATGCTGAAGGTTTTCCAGAAGGCACTGCGCTGGTGGTGCTGGGCGGTCCCGCGATGCTCATTGGATTGGGCGGTGGCGCGGCTTCGAGTATGGCGTCCGGCAGCAGTTCCTCGGATTTGGACTTCGCGTCGGTGCAGCGTGGCAACCCGGAAATGGAGCGACGCTGCCAAGAAGTGATTGATCGGTGCTGTGCCATGGCCGAAAGCAACCCAATCCTATTGATTCACGATGTGGGTGCCGGTGGTCTATCTAATGCGCTGCCGGAGCTCATTCACGATGCCAATACCGGCGGTCAAATTCAGTTACGTGATGTGCTGAGTGCCGACCTAGGCATGAGTCCTTTAGAGATTTGGTGTAACGAAGCCCAGGAGCGCTATGTGCTGGGTATTGCGTCAGATCAGCTGGCGGCATTTGAAGCGATTTGCGCGCGGGAGCGCTGTCCTTACGCGGTGGTCGGTCGTTCAAAGGCTGGCGACCTGCTGCAGGTGGCAGATCGCCACTTTGATAACCGTCCCGTGGATTTGCCTCTCGACGTGCTGCTCGGCAAGCCACCGAAGATGACACGTCAGTTTGAGCGTGAGCACAAATCTCTGCCGGCATTAGACCTCGACGACGTTGTTCTGGCCGAAGCCATTGATCGAGTGCTGCAATTTCCGGCGGTAGCCAGCAAACAGTTTTTGATCACTATCGGTGACCGCAGCATTACCGGGATGGTGGCAACCCAGCCGATGATCGGCCCGTGGCAGGTGCCGGTGGCAGACGCCGCGGTAACGCTGGCCGGTTATCAGACCTATGCAGGGGAAGCCTTTGCCATGGGCGAGCGCAGTCCGCTGGCCCTTATTGACCCCAAGGCGGCGGCGCGCATGGCGGTGGCTGAATCACTAACAAATATCGTTAGTGCGGATATTGAGTCGCTTTCCCGAGTCGTGCTGTCGGCGAACTGGATGGCCGCTGCCGGCAGCAATGCCGAGGAGCAGGCGCTATTCGACGCTGTTTCCGCAGTGGGCGAAGAATTCTGTCCTGCCTTGGGTATCGCCATACCCGTGGGTAAGGATTCGCTGTCCATGCAAACGCGATGGCAAGAAGGAGAAACTGCCAAGGCTGTGGTGTCGCCGCTTACCCTGATTGTTTCTAGCTTTGCACCGGTGAGTGATGCGCGCTTAACGGTAACACCGCAGCTGCAGGCGGTTGATGCGAGCGTGCTTGTCCTGCTGCATTTGGGTGCTCAACGCCTCGGTGGGAGTTCGCTTGCGCAGGTTTATTCCCAGTTAGGCGATCAGGCGCCAGATGTGGAAGACCCGCAAGCCCTCAAGGCGCTGCTCAATCTGCTGATCGATTGGAAGCGGCAGGGCAAGCTGCTGGCCATGCACGATCGTTCAGATGGAGGGTTGTTGGCGACGTTGCTGGAGATGGCCTTTGCCGGGCGGATGGGTATCAACATCGAGATTGCTGACGAGGTCGCTGTGTTACCTGCGCTTTTCAACGAAGAGATTGGAGTGGTGGTGCAAATTGCTGCAGCCGATCTCGCTGAGATATCCGCGCTCACCTCGGTTCACGCGACGGTGGTGGGTTCGATTCGTGCCGACGAGCACGTGGTCATCCAGCAGGCTGGTGAGAGGCTGTTTTCAGCGTCTCGAGGTGCGCTACAGCAGCAGTGGGCGCGAACCAGCTATACGATGCAGCGCCGCCGTGATTCTGCCGCCTGCGCCGATGAGGAATTTGCATCGCTCAGCAGCTCGCGGGCAGAAAACCCTGGCTTGAGTGCGCGGCTTACCTTTGACCCTGCGCAAGCCCCCGGGGTCATTGGTGTTGCCTCGCCAACCATCGCGATATTGCGAGAGCAGGGGGTGAATGGACAGCTTGAAATGGCGGCAGCCTTTAGTGCAGCTGGTTTTGACTGCGTGGACCTGCATATGTCAGATCTGGCTTCCGGCGCCCGTCATCTTTCCGAGTTTCAGGCACTAGCGGCGTGTGGCGGCTTCTCCTATGGCGATGTACTCGGCGCCGGTGGTGGCTGGGCCAAGGCAGTGCTATTCGACGATACGCTGCGCCAGCAATTTGCCGATTTCTTTACTTCCCACGCGCTCACGCTGGGTATCTGTAATGGTTGCCAGATGCTCTCGCAGTTACGTGAGCTCATTCCACAGGCGGAGTTTTGGCCGGCCTTTGTGCGCAATCGCAGCGAACAATTCGAAGGTCGCACGGTCATGGTGCGGATCGAGGACAACGCCAGCCCTTGGCTTGCCGATATGGTAGGCAGCGTCATGCCAGTAGCAGTTGCCCACGGTGAGGGCCGCGCGGAATTTGCCGGGGTCGAACCCGCTGAAATTGAGGCCCGTAAGCAGACTGCCCTGCGCTACGTCGATGCTCAGCACCAGATAGCGACACGCTATCCCGACAATCCCAACGGTGCCCCAGATGGTCTTGCCGGACTCACTGCTGCCGACGGTCGCGTGCTCGCCATGATGCCTCACCCGGAGCGTGTCTTTCGCAGCATCCAAAATGTCTGGCGTGATCCGGCATGGCAAGAAGAAGGGCCCTGGCTGCGTCTGTTTCAAAATGCACGTCGACGCTTCTAGTGTCGGTCAAACGGCCAGCGAAGCGTGACGCAATTCATAAAATCGTGAAGCAAGCCCACGAATTTACTTGGTGCTAGTGCGATCTGATGTAAGCCCCTGCAGGCTTCTGAGTCGATAATTTCATTGCGAGGCTCCAGCGTGCTAGTAAATCCTAAATACCGATCTGTGCTGTTTGCAGTTGTTGTGCTTCTACCCCTTGCCCAGGGGTGTGGTGCCGAACCAGCCACTGAGCCCTTCGCTTATGCCGGTGACAACGAGTGTGATGACCGCAGCTTTATGGGCACCGGCATGGCAAGCGCCCTTGACCGGGATGACACCGGCAAGGACTCTCAGGACTGTGACCGCTTGCTGCAAGCAGGGATGATTCAACGAGTGAGCAAGGAAAAGGGCATTGCCGCAACCCAGTGTGAAGCCATCGATTTTGGTGACGATAGCTCCGAATGGGCAAATGATGATGAATGCGACGACCCGCGTTTTGACGGCCCCGGAACCTCGTCCATTATTGCCTTAGACGACTTGATGATCGACGCATCCGATTGCCGCAGCCAATGCCGCAGTGGAGCAATTTGGCTGCGCGTGCCTGAGTAGTTTGGGGCTTGGCACCTATCCAGAGCGTCGACGAAACGCTAAGTTTTCGTAGTGCACTGGAAATGCATTGTTTGCGCGATCAGCGAAGTAATGCTCCAGCGTCTTATTGACCACTGGAAACGCCAATTCATCCCAGGGGATTTCGTGCTCTGAAAATAAGGCGACCTCCAGTGATTCGGAGCCGCTGCTATAGGTTGGTCCCACCAAGTCTGCCTTAAAAAACATATACACCTGAGAGATATGGGGCAGGCTGAATACCGTGTAAAGGCTGGGGTTTTCGACCGAGGCGTTGGCCTCTTCCATGGTCTCGCGAGCGCCGCCAGTTTCAGCCGTTTCACCATTTTCCATATAGCCTGCGGGAAGCGTCCAGTAGCCTCGCCTAGGCTCAATCGCGCGTTTACACAACAACACCTGATCTCCCCAGATCGGCAGGGTGCCAGTAACCACCTTGGGATTTTGATAATGAATGGCGCCGCAGTTGCTGCAGACCGCGCGTTCGCGGCTGTCGTCCTCGGGCACTTTGTAATCTACGGATGCACCGCAGGCACTGCAAAATTTCATCGGCCAAGTATACCCGGTTGATACCCTATCGGGGGTGATGTGGTGACTGAATCATCGGTGTTTGTATCCCTCAAGGTGACGGGCTTTCGCTCTTGATCTTTTTGCTTTAAGCCGGCGACCCCAATTAGGATGATCAGACCAGCAAGAGGGTCGCAGGGGCCTGTGCAGAATCAACACAAGGTTGGGGACGATATGTTGTACGAATTGGATGGCGTCGCGGTGCAAGCGGAGGGTGACTATTGGGTAGCAGATTCCGCAACCGTGGTGGGTAATGTGCTGCTCAAACAAGATGCAAGCGTCTGGTTCAACGCCGTGGTTCGGGGTGATAACGATCTGATCACCATTGGCGCAGGCTCCAACGTGCAAGACGGTTCAGTACTGCATACCGATCCCGGCTATCCGCTCACCATTGGTGCGCATGTGACCATTGGTCACAAAGTGATGCTGCATGGCTGCGATATCGGTGAAGGGTCGCTCATTGGAATTAACGCGGTGGTGCTCAACGGCGCCAAGATCGGCAAGAACTGCCTGATCGGTGCCAACGCCCTGATTACAGAGGGCAAGGAAATACCCGACAATTCCATGGTCATGGGTTCGCCTGGCAAGGTCGTGCGAACGCTAACTGATGAACAAGCCGCCGGCATTCGCGCGGGGGCCACCCATTATGTGGAAAATGCTCGACGCTTCAAAGCCGGAGCGGTCGCGCAAACTGCTGCGATTCCCGCCACAAATTGAAGCGAACAACGCGAACCAGACGGTCGAGCCCATGCGATGAGTGAGCACAACATAGACCATCTGGGCACTGCGCTGACCCGGGATGCCACCAAGGTGATGATGCTGGGCTGCGGTGAACTGGGTAAGGAAGTGGTGATCGAGCTTCAGCGTCTTGGTGTTGAGGTTATCGCCGTTGATCGATATGCGAATGCTCCAGCCATGCAGGTGGCACATCGCAGTCATGTGATCGACATGTTAGACGGCCCTGCATTGCAAGAAATTATTGCGCAGGAAGCGCCAGACCTCGTCGTGCCAGAGATCGAGGCCATAGCCACACCCACCTTGGTGGCCATGGAAGCAGCTGGACTCAATGTCGTACCCACAGCGATGGCTGCACGAGTGACCATGGACCGAGAAGGCATAAGGCGCCTAGCGGCAGAACAACTCGGTGTACGCACTTCGCCTTATGACTTTGCAGATAACGAAGCCGACTATCGCGCTGCGATCGGGCGCATAGGCATGCCTTGTATCGTCAAACCGGTCATGTCGAGTTCAGGCAAGGGCCAGTCGACGGTTCGCGCGGCCGCAGATATTGACGCAGCTTGGCAGTATGCGGTGGAGGGCGCGCGCGGCGCGGCTGGCATGGTGATTGTTGAGGGTTTTGTCGATTTCGATTACGAAATTACGCTGTTGACGGTGCGTCATCGCGACGGCACCACGTTCTGCGCGCCCATTGGTCATCGGCAAGAGGGCGGCGACTATCAGGAGTCATGGCAGCCCCAGGCGATGTCAGAGGCGGCGCTGGCTGCCAGTCAACAGATTGCCGAGCAGGTGACCACGGCCCTCGGTGGTTGGGGTTTGTTTGGTGTGGAATTCTTTATCAAAGGCGATGAAGTGTACTTCTCAGAAGTCAGCCCAAGACCTCACGACACCGGCATGGTGACCTTAATTAGTCAAGATCTGAGCGAGTTTGCACTGCACGCTAGGGCCATACTCGGTCTGCCCATACCCACGGTTCGGCAATTGGGTCCGGCGGCTTCCGCGGTCATTCTGGCGCAAGGGCATTCGCAGTCGCTGTCCTTCGGCGGTTTGGCTGAAGCATTGGCTGAGCCAGACACTCAGCTGCGTTTGTTCGGCAAGCCCGAGGTAGCTGGAGAACGGCGGGTGGGGGTGGCGTTGGCGCTGGCAGAGAGTATTGAAGGTGCTCGGGACAAAGCCCTGCGCAGTGCCGGATCTGTCGATATTCACCTAGGCTAGTTCGTCTCTTCTCGTAATGAGGACGAGAACTTTCTTTTGGTTGATCCAGTTGTCATTCTGCGGCTGTCATTCTGCGGCTTTGCAAAGTGATACGCGGGGTCTATAGTCGCGGCATGCAAAACGCAGCAACCACAATACATACCTGCTCGCCCGAGATCTCTCGCGGCGGCTTGGCGGCTGCGTTTTCGCTATTACAACTGCTGCTACTGCCGGGTTCCCGGCACCTAGACTAATACCCCAGGGCTTCGCCCACCCAGATCCCACAGCCAAATCCGCAACTTCAGCGCCGCTGCGCGTCTGTCATGGGTAGGTAGTGTTGATCTACAAGAAGTCCGACATAGCATCGGATGTTCGTTAAGATAGGCCAGTTAAATGGAACAAGCGGCAACCCCGCCCAAGCCTGTCTAGCTGGCACAGATAGAGTGAATACCATGAGCAGTCAACCAACCAGCGGTCGCGCCGCCGGCGCGATGCCTTTCGATAAATACAATGCATTCAAGGCGATCGAACTGCCGGATCGGCAGTGGCCTAGCAAGGTGCTCACACAAGCGCCCAGATGGTGCAGTGTGGATCTACGAGACGGCAACCAAGCACTGATCGATCCCATGAGCGTGGACGAGAAGATGCGTCTTTGGGATTTGCTGCTGGAAATTGGCTTTGCTGAGATTGAGGTGGGTTTCCCAGCTGCTTCCCAGCCAGACTTTGACTTCATTCGGCGCATCATCGACGAAGACCGCATTCCCGACGACGTGCACATCCAGATTCTGTGCCAAGCGCGCAAGGAACTCATCGAGCGTTCTGTGGAAGCCTTGGAAGGAGCACCGAATGTCATCTTCCATCTTTATAACTCCACTTCTGAGCTACAGCGACGCGTGGTCTTCGGCATGGATCGTCAAGGCATTATCGATCTGGCAGTGGAGGGCACGGCCATGGTGCGCGAGGGTCTGAAGGACTTCACATCTAACGTGACCTTCGAATACTCGCCAGAGAGCTTTACCGGTACCGAATTGGATTTTGCAGCGGATATTTGTACTGCGGTGGCAGACACCTGGGGTGCGACGCCACAGGATCCAATCATCATCAACTTGCCCAGTACGGTTGAGATGAGTACGCCCAATATTTATGCCGACCAGATCGAATGGTTTTGTCGTAACTTCTCGCGCCGCGACAGCGCCGTGATCAGTCTGCATACCCACAACGACCGCGGCACCGGCGTGGCAGCTACCGAGCTCGGCTTGATGGCGGGGGCGCAGCGCGTTGAGGGGACGTTGTTTGGTAACGGTGAGCGCACCGGCAATTGCGATGTCATTACCATGGCCATGAATCTCTTCAGTCAAGGCGTCGACCCAACCTTGGACTTTCAGCAGATGCCGAAAATTCGCCGAGTGGCGGAATCGGTCAATAAGCTTGCGGTACCCGAGCGGCATCCCTACGCGGGTGAATTGGTCTTTACGGCCTTTTCCGGATCCCATCAAGATGCGATCAAAAAGGGCATGTCGAAAGTAGATCCCAGTCGTTGGGAGGTGCCCTATCTGCCCATCGACCCAGCTGACGTGGGAGGCTCTTACAAAGAGAGTATTCGGGTTAACAGTCAGTCCGGTAAGGGCGGTGTGGGCTTCATGTTGGAAGAGCACTATGGCCTGGCCTTACCTAGAGACCTGCTGGTGGAATTCAGTGGTCATGTGCAAAAGCTGACGGAGACCCTTGATCGAGAGGTCAAAACCGAGGAGATCTACCAGTGTTTACTCGACACTTACGTGGTCGACAGTGAGCCCTATCGTTTGGTGGACTATGACCTGCTGACGGGACGCGAGCAGGATCAACGTTGTGTGGCTCGCGTTGCGGTGTCTGAGAACACGCTGACCATCGACGGCGAAGGCTCTGGCCCGATTGAGGCCTTTGTCACGGCGCTAGGCGAAACCCTGAATGAACCCGTCACCATTCTGAGCTATCAGGAGGTGGCCATTGGCACGGGTAGCGATGCACAAGCCATATGCATCGTCTCCATCGAAGACCGTGAGGAAGGCCAGCGCTGTTACGGTATTGGGTTAAGTCGCAACACCACAACGACGGCGTTCAACGCTGTTATCTCAGCCATGAATCGACGCTGGAGCAACAGCTAAGGCTGCCCTACTGCGCAGCGGATGGGTCAAACCACCGGCTGCGTGGTCTCCTCGGTTTCTTGACCTGCGTCGCTATCGCTCTCGGGCTTAGATTGCCGCCGGATGCTCAAGGTTTTAACGATATTGTCCTTGATCTGCAGCGTCTCAATTTGATACTCGCCCGCCCACAAACACACATTGGTTTCGGGAATGGTTTCAAGGTGCTCTAGCACGAAACCGCTCAGCGTCTTTGGGCCGATGGTTGGTAGATCCCAGCGCAATGCCCGATTGATATCGCGCAATACGGCCATGCCATCAATGACAAAGCTGCCGTCGTCTTGGGGCAATATCTCAGGCATGTTGGCGGCATAGTCGCTGGTAAATTCGCCGACGATCTCTTCCAAGATATCTTCCAACGTTACGATGCCCTGAATGTCACCGTACTCGTCCACCACCAGCGCCAAGCGCTGTTTTTCTTTTTGGAAGTTGAATAGCTGGGTATGCAGTGGCGTCGCCTCTGGCACGTAGTAAGGCTCACGGGTCAGCTGCAGTAAATCCGCCTTGCTAAAGTCTTCGTTCAATATCAGTCGTGCCACCCGGCGCAGGTGCAAAATGCCCAGCACATTGTCGAAGCTGTCTTTGTAAATTGGCAGCAGGGTGTGCTGACTCGCCGCAACGGTTGCCATAATCGCGTTCAAGTCGTCATCGATGTTGATCGCGGCAATTTCAGCCCGCGGCACCATGATGTCGTCAACCGTGACAGATTCCAGATCCAATATCCGCGTGAGCATGTCTTGGCGCTCGCCGACAGATGTGGCGCCCTCTACGACGACGGTTTTCAGTTCGTCCTTGGTCAGCTGGTCATCGCTGTCCGCGGTTCGAGAAATAAACGGTCGCACCAAGGCGTTACTGACCACGTTGATGAGCACCACCACCGGCATAAGAACTTTCTGCAGCGGTTTGAGCACAAAGACCGCCTTCAAGGCCCAGCTCTCAGGTTGCTCGGCGGCCAGTGTCTTTGGTGCGACTTCTGCAAAGATTAGGAACACGACGGTTAGCACCCAGGGCGCTAGCAGCACTCCGGTATCACCCATCAGTTGAAAACCAATCACCGTGGCCACCGTTGCTGCAGAGAAATTGACTAAGTTATTGCCAACGAGAATTACCCCCAGCAGGCGATCTGGCCGTCGCAGCATGGTGTCAGCTTTCTTCGCGCCTTTGTTGCCGTTTTTGACCAAGTGCCGCAGCCGATAGCGGTTCAGGGCCATCATGGCGGTTTCGGTGCCCGAGAAGTAAGCAGATAACAAGATCATGGTGCCGATACTTAGCAGCAAGTAGCTCGTCGGAAACGCGTTTATATCCATTTTAGTTCGCTAAAACTCGCGGTGGTTTAGAGGAGGTATTCGAGGACGAATTTGCTGCCCAAGTAGCCGAGCAGCAAAAGGGCAAAGGCAGCAAGGTTCCAACGCACACCTGTGACACCGCGCCAGCCAAACAAATGATGACCTGTCAAAAACCCTACGTAGACCATCCATGACATCGACGTCAGTACCGTGTGGTGGACGAGGCGTTGATCAAACATGTCCTGTAGGAAAAAGATGCCCGTGCCAATGGAGAGCGTCAGTAAACCGACGCCAAGCCACAGCATGGTAATGAACAGGTTCTCCATGCTCTCCATGGGTGGCAGCAGACCAATCAGGCCTGTTTGTGGTGTTCGAAGTCGCCGCTCCTGCAGAGCAATTAACACCGACTGCAGCGCAGCGGTCATCAGTGCCGCGTAGGCGCTGATGGACAGCAAAATATGGCCGATCTGGGCTGAGTCCAAGGCGATGGGTTGGGTGTTGCCCGCGGGAATGAGGCTAAGGGCTCCAAGGCTGATCGCCGCCAAGGGCAGGCATAGGAGCATGAGATTGTCTGCGCGCACGCGCAGCGTGCTGATTGCTGTGACGCCCACAATCACGCAGGTGACTAAGCTGCTAACCGCCAGTAGGCTCAAGTTGAGACTCATCACCGGTTCGTTCTGGATTAAGGCAGAGACAGTCGCTAAAAACTGACAGATGAGGCCGAGCGCAGCGGCCACCAACGCGATGCCCGAAACGGAGGGTGGAGCCCCACTAATATTGTCGCCAGCCTGATGTAATCGCGTGTTGAGGTGACGCCACAGAAGCGCGAATGCGACGGCGTAAAGAACCAATGCAAGGCCTGAGGCCGGTAGGATGATATTGTTCATGGGACCCGCACTCCAAGGTGTAAGGACGGCGTCATTTGTTCTCGCCGCGCTTGCACAGGTGTGTCGTAATAGGTGCCTAAGTAATCAAAGGCTGGCGAGTGTGGCACATTGTCGCCAAGCGGTGAAGTGGCGCAAAAGCTCGACTCACGCTACTTAATTGGGTGCTTAATTGGGTTTCTTTGCCCTTAAAATTTCGGTTAGTTTTGGCGGCCTAAGAACGCCATCTAGAAACGCCATCTAGGAACGCCATATCAAGACTCGGGGGCCATAATGGATCTGCTACTGCAAATTGCCCAGGTGCTGACCGAACTATTCGTGCTTGCGCTTGGCTTGGGCGTGTTGGTCGTGATCGCCCTCTATATTGCTGATCGAACGCAAACACGACACTCGCTACGCCGTAATTTCCCGGTGCTTGCTCGTTTTCGATACCTATTCGAGAAGTTGGGCGAGTTTTTCCGTCAATACTTCTTTGCCATGGACCGCGAAGAATTGCCGTTCAATCGAGCAGAGCGCAGTTGGGTTTATCGGGCTGCCAAGGGTTCGGACACTACGGTTGCCTTCGGCTCTACTCGCGACCTCAGACCCACGGGTACGGTACTGTTCGTAAACTGTCCTTATCCAACGCTCGAACGCGATGCACATCCACCGGAGCCGCTGACCATTGGGCCTCACGCGCGGCAGCCTTTCGTCACAAAGTCGTTCTTCAACATCTCAGGCATGAGTTATGGCGCGATTTCTCGTCCCGCTGTGGAGGCGCTGTCAAAGGGCGCGGCCAAAGCCGGCATTTGGCTGAATACCGGCGAGGGCGGGTTGTCTCCTGCGCACCTTGAGGGTGGCGCAGACATTGTTTTTCAGATTGGTACCGCCAACTACGGCGTCCGCGACGCTAGCGGCAGTCTCGATGAGGCGAAGCTCGCTGCCGTGGCGGCTAACGAGCAGGTACGCATGTTCGAAATCAAGCTCAGCCAAGGTGCCAAACCCGGCAAGGGAGGTATTCTGCCCGGCGCCAAGGTGACCGCGGAAATTGCTCGCATCCGCGCCATTCCCGAAGGCCAAGATTCCATCAGCCCTAACAGGAATCCCGCCATTGACAGTGCTGAAGATCTACTCGAAATGATCGCGCGAGTGCGTGATATCACCGGCAAACCTGTAGGTTTTAAGGCTGTGATCGGCGCCTATGGCTGGCTCGATGAGCTTTGCACCGTCATTGCGCAGCGAGGGGCTGAGCATGCACCGGATTTTATTACCATCGACAGCGCTGATGGCGGTACTGGGGCCGCACCAGCAAGCCTGATTGATTACATGGGCTTGCCGCTGAGAGAGAGCTTGCCCCTAGTGGCGGACATCTTGAGTCGCCACGGGCTGCGGGAGCGGATCCGCATCATTGCCAGCGGCAAATTAACCAATCCGGGTCAGGTTGCTTGGGCCTTGTGCGCTGGTGCTGATCTGGTGGTCTCTGCACGCGGATTTATGCTGGCGCTTGGCTGCATACAGGCGCTGCAATGCAATAAAAACACCTGCCCCACGGGTATAACGACCCATGACCCACGACTGCAGCGAGGCCTCGTCGTGCACGACAAGGCCGAGCGCGTGGCTTTGTATGCACAAACGCTGATGAAAGAGGTCGAGACCATTGCGCACTCATGCGGGGTCGCCCAGCCGCGTTTGCTACAGCGCAAGCATTGTCGCCAGGTCATGGAAGACGGTTCGTCCAAGCCATTGGATGAGCTCTACGTCAATGTCACCAACTCGCGCTGAGACCTGCTTATGGCGCAATTGCTGGCCTGTGGGGTCGGCGGTGATTACCGCTGCTTTGTCGTCTCGCGCTATACTCTTTAAACCTAGCGAGTGACAACTAAACGAGCACTGTGGATTTATGTTCGACAACCTTTCTGATCGGCTTTCCCAAAGCCTGAGACAAATCACCGGCAAAGCCCGGTTAACCGACGACAACATTGCAGACGCGCTGCGCGATGTGCGCATGGCATTGCTGGAAGCCGACGTGGCGCTGTCGGTTGTAAAAGATTTTGTCGATCAGGTTCGCAACAAAGCGGTGGGCCAGCAGGTAACCGCAGCGCTTAACCCCGGTGAGGTTTTTATCAAGATTGTGCACGACGAACTTGTGCACATTATGGGCGACGCCAATGACGCGCTGAATCTGGCAACCAAGCCCCCAGCGGTAATCTTGATGGCGGGCCTGCAGGGCGCGGGTAAAACCACGACTGTGGCCAAGCTCGCGCGGCTGCTTAAAGAGCGTGAAAAGAAAAAAGTCGCCGTCGTCAGTGCAGACGTTTACCGGCCAGCGGCGATAGCCCAGCTGGAAACGCTGGCTGGCGAGGTTGGCGCGAGCTTTATTGCCTCCAGCGCAGACGAAAAGCCCGTGGACATCGCACAGCGAGCATTGAAGGAAGCCGACAAGCAGCTTGCCGATGTGCTGATTTTGGACACAGCCGGTCGTTTGGCCGTCGATGCCGAGATGATGGCGGAAATTCAAGCGCTGCATCAAACCATCAAGCCCATCGAAACCCTCTTTGTGGTCGATGCCATGACCGGGCAAGACGCAGCTAATACTGCCAAAGCCTTTAACGATGCGCTGCCGCTAACCGGCATCGTGTTAGCGAAGACCGACGGTGATGCCCGAGGTGGTGCGGCACTGAGCGTACGCACGATCACCGGTAAGCCGATCAAGTTTATGGGTATTGGCGAGAAGACCGATGGCCTAGAGCCGTTCTATCCAGACCGTCTCGCCTCTCGCATTTTGGGTATGGGCGATGTGCTATCGCTCATCGAAGAGGCAGAGCGCAAGGTTGATAAAGACAAGGCCAATCGGCTCGCACAAAAAATGCAGAGCGGACGCAAATTTGACCTAGAGGACTTTCGCGACCAGCTCCAGCAAATGGACAACATGGGTGGTGTATCCGGCATGCTTGATAAGCTACCGGGCATGGGTCAAATACCTCAGGCCGCCAAGGCCCAGGTAAATGATGGCCAATTCAAACGCATGGGTGTGATCATCGACTCGATGACGGTTAAAGAACGCCGTTTTCCCGACCTGATTAATGGTTCACGCAAAAAGCGCATAGCCGATGGCAGTGGCACACAGATTGCCGACATTAATCGCCTGCTGAAACAGCACAAACAGATGCAGAAAATGATGAAAAAAGTCAGCCGCAAAGGCGGTATGCAGCGCATGATGCGGGGCATGCAGGGTTTGCCGGGTATGCAGGCCCCTGGCGGGCCAGCAGGTATGCCTCCGGGTATGCGCAGGCGTTAACCCCTAGCTTTCAAGCACTTGCGCCCAGAGGCTGTTGCTATATCATAGCGCGCCTTTCCGCGGGACGACTTGCCAAACACGCACGGCCGGCGGCGATTTAGCGAAATTAATACGACTAACTTACAGTAAGAACGCAGAAAGAGATCACTATGGTAACAATCCGTCTGGCTCGTCACGGTTCAAAGAAGAGCCCGTTTTATCACATCACCGTTGCAGACCGCTCCGCATCTCGAGACGGCCGTTTCGTCGAACGCGTTGGCTTTTTTAACCCAGTTGCCAAGGGCCAAGCCGAGGTGTTGCGCCTTGACCTTGACCGTGTCGACTACTGGATGGGCGTTGGCGCTCAACCTTCGGAACGGGTAGCTAAGCTGATCAAGCAAGCGCGTAAGCAAAGCACTGGGGCAGCTGCGTAAGCTACCTCGCGGGGCGCGCAGTGCCTGTTAGTGGCACCCGCTTAAACAGGCACGAAGAACCAAAAACGCGGCGAGTCAGTCGCGTTTTTTTGTGCCTGTAAACCGGAAAAACCAGCAAAACCGCAAACCAAAACCATGAGTTCATCACCAACCTCACGAACCGACACAGATACCGTCGTTATTGTTGGCAAGCTTGGCAGGCCCTATGGCGTGCGCGGTTGGCAGGTGCTGCACTCTTTCACGGAACCTGCCGAAAACCTGTTCTCTTATGCGCCCTGGCTAGTGCAAAGCGCTGCGGGGCAGCCGTGGAATGAGGTTAAGGGCTATGAGAGCAGGCCGCACAAAGAGGCCTATGTCGCACAGCTCAATGGCGTGCTTGATCGAGAAGAGGCACAGCGTTTGACCGGAGCACTTATTGGCGTCCCGCGGGCAGCGATCCCACCGCCTGAAGACGACGAGTTTTTCTGGCATGACCTAATCGGCTGCGCCGTCATCAATAATCAGGACGAGCAGTTGGGTGTGGTGCAAGAGCTGATGGAGACTGGCGCTCACGCGGTATTGTGCATTCGGCCCGAAAACGCTAAACGCGACGTGCTCGTGCCCTTTACCCAGGAATACGTCCTCTCCGTCGAAACCGAAAACCAACGGGTGCGTGTAAATTGGTCGCCAGATTGGTCATGAATGTCATGAAAGTCATGCAAGAGGTACGAACACTGCCATGTGGCTAGGCGTCATCACGTTGCTGCCTGAAATGTTTGATGCGGTGTCGCAGGACGGTGTGTTTGGTCGAGCGCTGGCGGCTGGGCATTTGCAGCTGCACTGCTTCAATCCCCGCGACTACACCACGGACAAACACCGAACCGTCGATGATCGGCCCTACGGCGGCGGTCCGGGCATGGTGATGATGGTACAACCTCTGCTCGCAGCTCTGACCGAGGCCAAGGCCCACGCGCCTGAGCACAGTAGGGTGGTGTTAATGAGTCCGCAGGGACGTCGGTTCGACCAACAGTTGGCCATCCAATCTAAGGAAGATGCTGGCCTGATTTTTATTTGTGGTCGCTATGAGGGTATTGACGAACGGTTTGTCAGCGACCATGTAGATGAGGAATGGTCGATAGGGGACTATGTGCTCAGTGGTGGTGAGCTGCCGGCCATGGTCGTCATGGACGCCATATCGCGACACGTGCCAGGCACATTGGGTAATCAGCAGTCAGTAATTGATGAATCACACCTTGATGGAACGCTCGATTACCCGCACTATACGCGCCCTGAAAATGTCGGCTCCAAGGGTGTGCCCCAAGAGCTCATGAGTGGAGACCACAATCGCACCAAGCGATACCGACGTTCACAGGCTTTGCAGCGAACATTGGAACGTCGTCCCGATCTGTTGACCGGGAGGGTGTTTGATCCACTGGACAGGCAACTATTAACAGCATGCGCGCAGCAACTCGGCCCGCACTCTGTGGAGAAAGATGGTGAGAAGAAACAAGATAATTGAAGAGATCGAGAACAGTCAGTTGAAAGACGTTCCAGACTTCAGCCCAGGCGATACCGTGTCTGTTCAAGTACGTGTGAAAGAAGGCAATCGTGAACGGCTACAGGCCTATGAAGGCGTGGTTATCGGCGTTAAAAGTCGTGGTGTGAACTCTTCATTTGTTGTGCGAAAAATCTCTCACGGCGTGGGCGTTGAACGAACGTTTCAAACCCACAGTCCGCTGATTAGCGAGATTGAGGTGAAGCGTCGCGGCGATGTGCGTCAAGCGAAGTTGTACTACCTCCGCGAACGCTCTGGCCGTTCTGCTCGCATCAA
>SHAE01000039.1 GCA_004213835.1 OM182 bacterium
TTTTGTATTTGAAATATCAGAGTGTGACTGCACAACTACACCCGCAAACCGAGTCAAAGATTTGTCGCTGAAAAAACCTACATCAACCCAGCGCGTACAACCATTATTGGTGAATTTTTGTCTCTAAATTTCGTCGTCGCGACGGGATAGGGTAAGCAGCCAAGTTGGCACAAGACTGACTAGGACGATCACCAGAGCCGCGGTTGAGGCCTCTGCCAAACGTTCATCGGCAGCATAGCGATAGACCCAGGTTGCCAACGTTTCAAAATTAAAGGGTCGCAGGATCAGCGTTGCGGGCAGCTCTTTCATCACATCAATAAACACCAGCAACAATCCAGTCAAAATGGCGGGCCGCAGCAAGGGCAAGTGCACTCGGCGCAGCACGCCGCGAGGCGACTGTCCCAGACTGCGGGCGGCGGCATCGAACTGGGGATGTATCTGTGTCAGCCCCGCCTGTGTGCTGTTAAACGCAACCGTCAAAAAACGCGCCACATAGACAAAAATCAACGCCGCCGACGTGCCCGTCAGCAGCAATCCCCAACGAATTTCAAATACGTCCCGCAGCTGCGTCGCAATCCATTTGTCCAAACTAGTCATTGGCAACATCAGCGCTACCGCCAGCACTAAACCAGGAACTGCATAACCCAAGGTCGCTACCCGCACCCCACCGCGCAGTAAAGGCTTTGGATAAAGCCGCTCTGCATAGGCAAGCCACACCGCCGCAGCCGCGCAGATCACCGCAGCAATGCTCGCGACCCAAATGCTATTGCCGATCAACGTCAAAAAAGTGCTGTTGAACGGCGTCTGGCCTACCGTGAGCGCCATGCCAAAAAGCGCCAACAACGGCAGCACTAGGCCCAACAGCACAGGCAGTAGGCATAGCCCACAGGCAATCCAGCCTTGCCAACCCATGAGCCTGGGCCGTACCACCTGCCTCTGTCGAGACAGCGGATTAAAACGCTGACCGCGTCTGGCAAATTGCTCTGCAACGATGAGCATGCACACCAAAATGAATAGCCAGCCCGCCAGCTGCAGTGCTGCCGCAGGCTCACCCATGGCAAACCAAGTACGAAAAATACCCGTAGTCAGTGTGGGCACACCGTAGTGCTCGACGACACCATAGTCCGCCACGGTCTCCATCAGCACCAAGGCCACCCCCCATCAACGCCGGCCAAGCCACCGGCAAGCCCACACGCCAGAAAACCGTTAACCGCGAGGCCCCGAGGGCGCGCGCCGCTTCGTGGAGTGCACCAGACTGCTGCACAAAGCTGCCTCGGGCGAGTAGGTAGATGTAGGGATACAGCACCAATGCCAGCACCAGCGACGCGCCGGGCAGACTACGCACATTGGGCAGCAGGGCCGCATTGGCTGGCCAATCGAGCCATTGCCTGAGTAGAGCCTGCACTGGCCCCGCAAACTCCAACAGGTCCGCATAGACATAGCCGATCACGTAAGCCGGCGCGGCCAGCGGTAGCGCCAGGGCCGGAATAAGCAGTCGTCGCAGAGGAAAGTCATACTGAGCGGTGAGCCAGGCGGTGGTAATGCCGATGCTCGACGCAAACAACGCCACCAGCACCATGAGCATTAAGGTATTGCCGAAGTACAGACCAAGCACCGTGTCGCGCATGTGCACCCAGCTATCACTGCTGGGCGCCAACGCGGCGCCAATCAGCACGATAATGGGCAGCGCTATCGGCACTGCGATCAGCAGCGTGCCGATAAGCCACCAAGGTGAATTCGTTCGAGTGGTCAGCATAAGGCCAGCACTATACCGAGCCGCTTGGGTATTCGACACAGCCGGCACCAACCCCGGTGAGTTGCCGCCACAGGAATAGGCTTAGTCCTCGCAATGGGGCAGTATTGGCCGCGTTCAATCAGCTGCTGCCTCATGAGTATTCAACTAAACGCCGTCAGCCATCACTTTGGTCAACTTCGGGTGCTCGCCGATATTTCGTTGTCCCTTCAAGACGGCGAGATTCTTTGCGTCCTTGGTCCCTCGGGCAGCGGGAAAAGCACCTTGCTGCGCATCATCGCTGGGCTAGAACCCATGCAGAGCGGCGACATCACGCTGGACTCAGCGCTCATGGCGAATTCGGCGCACTGCCCGCCGCCTGAGCAACGACCCATTGGTTTAGTGTTCCAAGATCATGCGCTGTTTCCGCATCTGACCGTGGCGCAGAACGTGGCATTCGGTCTGGGTCGCCTTGCCGCGACGCAGCGCGATCAAATCGTCAAACAGTTGCTCAACAGGGTCGGCCTTGCCGCACTCGCCCAACGATACCCACATACGCTTTCCGGCGGTCAGCAGCAGCGCATCGCGCTGGTTCGTGCCCTCGCGCCGAAACCCAGAGTGATGTTGCTGGACGAACCCTTCGCCAGCGTCGATACCCCGCTGCGGCGCCAACTCAGACAGGACGCTCGACAGGAACTGAAGCAGACCGGCACGACGACAATCATGGTCACCCATGACCCTGAGGAAGCCATGGCCATGGCAGACCGGATTTTGGTTTTGGTCGAGGGCGAGGCAGTACAGCTCGACACACCGCAGGCGCTATGGCAGCAACCTGCGCACCGCTTCGTGGCAGAGACCATTGCAGGCTTGCAAACGTTGCGCGGCAAGGTAACTGGCGACCACATTGCCACCGCATTCGGCGAGCTGGCCATCGACGCGATTAGGGGTGCCAGTGCGCTTACCGATGGACAGGCCATTACTCTAGGCGTGCGTGGCAGCAGTGTCCGCATCGCCCATGACGTGACAGAGCGAGCAGCATATTCCGCGGTGGAGGACATCCGTTTCGATGGCATGCACTGGACGGCCTTGGTAAGGCACGAAGATCAACAGCTGCGATTTGCACTGGATCACAAGTCACAAGTTCAGACCGGTAGCCAGGTTGCCCTGAGCTTTACGGATGTCGAAGCTGTCCTTTATAGTTGATAACCATTCTCATTTAGAAAACCCTCCGTCGTGAGGGCCTGTACTAACCGAGCAACCAACCGTCTGCCCTGGCCAAGGGCTTGCTGGGAGAACTTCATGAAAGAAACGCTGATCTTGGCGATCTGCCAACACGGCTTTGAGCGCAGATTTACCCTGTTAGGACGCCTAGCGGCGCTGCTCACCTTGACCTTCGCGAGCATTTGGCCGTCGGCAGTCGTCGCGCAAGAGGTCGTCAACGTCTACTCCGCCAGACACTACGACACCGATATGGCCCTGTACGAAGAATTCACGCGCCAGACGGGCATCGAGGTCAACCTGATCGAAGGCGGCAGCGATGCGCTTATCGAGCGTATCGTCAACGAAGGCGAGTTCACCCAAGCAGATATGTTGATTACCGTGGACGCGGGGCGGCTCTGGCGGGCCAGCGAGAAAGCTATATTCCAAAGCGTTGCGAGCGAGCTGTTGAACCAGCGTGTGCCTGCCAACCTCAAGGATCCTGACGGTCTGTGGTTTGGCCTATCCAAGCGTGTTCGCGCCATCGCCTACAACAAGGCCGCTGGTGTGCCGATAGACGTCGCGCGCTATGAAGACTTAGCCAATCCAGCGCTGACAGGCTCTGTATGTATGCGTTCCTCATCAAACATTTACAATTTGTCGCTCATGAGTTCGATCATCGAGGCCGCCGGTGAGGCGGCTGCAGAAGCCTGGGCGAGCGGCGTCGTCAAAAACTTCGGACGCGCGCCCCAAGGCAACGATACCGCCCAACTGCGTGCGGTAGCCTCCGGCGAATGCGGCATCACCGTTGCCAACACCTACTACCTTGGCAGACTCATTGGATCCGCTGATCCAAAGGACAACGCCATCACTGATGCCCTGACTGTCGTGTTCCCAAATCAAGATGATCGCGGCGCCCACGTCAATATCAGCGGCGCTGGTGTCACCCGCTACGCGCCAAACAAAGACAATGCCATCAAGTTTCTCGAGTACCTCACCAGCGACTTCGCGCAGAAACTCTTTGCCGAGGGCAACAACGAATATCCCATCGTCGGTGCCACCTCGGGCCCTGTTGCTAGCCTAGGCGATTTCACAGAAGACACCATCAATGCCGCAGTGCTTGGCGAGCGGCAAGCCGAAGCCGTGCGGGTCTTTGATCGCGCCGGTTGGCAATAGCCTGCGCCCAGCCTAGGAGACTTCCGTGGACAAACTACTCCAACCCCTCCAGCCAGTGCTTGGCGTCGCCGGTCGATTTTTGCTGGGGCTTTATTTCGTCTTGCCCGGCATCAGCAAGATCACTGGGTTTGATGGCACGACCCAATACATGATCGAGCATGGGGTGCCGCTCGCGGCGGTGTTGCTGCCCATCACCATCGTGCTGCAAATTGGTGGCGGTGCAGCCTTGATCGTAGGTTGGCAGACTCGCGCCATGGCACTGATGCTGGCGGGTATGACCGTTGCCATCAATTTGTTCATGCACGATTTCTGGAACGTCTACGAAGGCCTCAGCCAGGCCCACGAAACCCAGAACTTCGTCAAGAACCTGGCCATCATGGCGGGTCTGTTAACGCTCGCCGCCGGCCCAGGTACTCAAGTGCTGTCGCTGGATGGGCGCAAATACAAAGGGGCCGCGACGACCTCCTAGCCTTCAGTCTTGCCAATGGGGTGTGTCAGCCCCAGCGCGGCGGGGTGCGCTGTTCGGCACCAGAGATTGGCCATTCATGCGAAAGCCCACACCGGGCAATGCAACCTCCGTTTGCTCGGCACCGACAGGCAGGCTTTGCAACATACCTCTCGCCTGTAACTGACCCTCAGCCAGGGTCTCACTCAACTGACGCACGCGGCTGGCTGGTACACCGGCTTTGTCGAGTTGCGCTTCCCATTGCGCAGCGGGTTGCAGTAAGAATTCCTGTTCAAACAACCTGCGCAGCGCTGCCTGATTGGCACTTCGAGACATTGGGTTCGCCCAGCGCGAGTCATTGGCCCACTCGGGGTGTCCTAGAACCGCGCATAGGTCCCTAAACTGTCGTTCGTTATTTGCCGCCAGCATCAGCAAGCTTCCGTCTTGGGTCGCAAAGCAGCCCGACGATGGCGCCCGACTGGCTGCCTCGTTACCCAGTTTGGGCAGATCATCACCCGTTGTGGCAACCGTGACCAAATTGTTCGCCATCATCGTCATGGCGGTATCGAGCATGGCCACATCGATAAGCTGAAACTCGCCGCTCAGGTCGCGCTGGCGCAGACCGGCCATGACCGCGAACGCTGCGTTCAGCCCAGTGGCGTAATCGATGTAGGGAGCGCCCACCTTAACCGGCCCCATGGCGTCGGTACCGGTGGTGCACATGATGCCGCTCATAGCCTGCACCACATGATCATAGGCAGGCCGGTGGCCAATGGGACCAACCTCGCCGTAGGCGGATATCGAGCAGTAAACGAGTCGCGGATTTATCTCGGCCAGCACGTCTTCACCAAGACCCAACCGCCGCGCAACTCCGGGTCGAAAATTCTGCACGAAGACATCGGCCTCGGCGGCAAGGCTTAGCACTTCGACCAATTGTTGCGGGTCTTTCAGATCGAGTTCCACGCAGTGTTTTTGCGCGTTTTGGGTACAAAAGCTCAAGCCCAAGCCCTGCTTCGAAAGTTCCGGCAAGGCCCCACCGTAGCGAGTCAGTTCGCCTCCAGGCGGTTCTACCTTGATGACCTGCGCACCCAGTAAGGCCAGTTGATAGGTGCAATATGGCCCAGCAAACACTTGGGTGAGATCTAATACGCGAATGCCTTTAAGCGGGAGATTGTCAGACATGGTTGTTCCGGCTGGTCGCTGTCGGCCCGCGACGTTAACGGGAATAAACGCACACCACCACCCATTCGCCCGAGCCGGCAAATTAGCTCACAATTGCGCCTGCATTTTTCGCTGCACAATCAGATCGGAGAGGATTATGAGCACAACCCCTGTTGCCCTGGTGACCGGTGCGTCTGGTGATATTGGCGGGGCCATCGCCAAGACATTGGGCCGTCATGGCTGGCATGTGATCGGTACCTATGTCGGGGCCGCAGATGCTGCCGCACAAACCGTCGCCGCCATTATCGATGTCGGTGGCAGCGCCGAGGCCATACAGCTCGATCAGCGCGACCCAGCGGCCATTGAGGCGGTCATTGCAAACATTGACGAGCGCTACGGCCGCCTCGATGTGCTGGTCAACAATGCGGCATGGAATATCGGCATTCCTTTTCGACACCTCGACGATCTCACCGCCGACATTTGGGATCGCGTCATGGAGACTAACTTGCGCGCGCCTTTCTTACTGGCGCGAGCGGCGGCCAAATTGCTTAAAGCAGGCGATGGCGGCCATATCGTCAATATCTCCTCGGCGGGCGGCATCAGTCCTGGCAGCAGCAGTATCGCCTACTCCTCCAGCAAGGCGGGCCTGAACCACCTTACTCGCTGCCTGGCAGTGGCCATGTCCCCGGAAGTCGCCGTAAACTGCATTGCACCAGGCTTAGTAGAAAACACGCGCATGGCTGCGCGACTGCCTGATAACGTGGCCCAGGGTGCGCGCCAAACAGCAGTGCTAGGACGCGTGGGCCAAGCCGAAGACATCGCCAACCAAACGTTGGCATTCGTACAATCCACATCGATCACTGGCCAAACCATGGTCATCGATGGCGGTATGCCCGGCGCTATGCGATAACGTTCAGCGCAGCAACACAGAAGAGGACTGTCACAACCGCATGTTGAATGAATGGCTTTTGAGTTTAGCGCGTTTTTTCGATGCACAGAACTGGAGCACCCAGATTCACGAGAGCATTTATCTCTACGCTTGGATCGAAACCACCCACGTGCTCACCCTCATGGTGTTCCTCGGCATGCTCTTCGTCATCGATCTACGCATGCTCGGACTGGCTTTTCCCAATGTTCGCGCATCGGTTATCGCCGAGCGTCTCGACAAACCCATGATGATCGGTCTGACCCTCATGGTGATTACCGGCGTTTTGCTCTATTACGCAATACCCGTGCGCACCACCCAAAGCCTATGGTTCCGCATCAAGGTCATGCTGTTTGTCCTTGCGGCGATCAACGCCTTTGCGTTTCGCGCACGTATGCAGGCCTCGGTGGGAAGCTGGGATACTGACCCCAAGCCTCCACGACACATACGTATGGGCGCCGCCGCCTCAATACTGCTCTGGGCGGGTGTGGTGGTTACCGGGCGCACCATTGCCTATGACTGGTTTGATTGTCACAAGGAACTGCCCTATGCCATGTACTGGGCAGCGGGCTGCGTCGATGAAATGGCGGCGTTTGCCAGTGAGTAGGCTGTGTCGGGCGCTATCGTTAGCCGCGCATCAAATGCTCAGCAAGGAGGCTGCCAAGGAGGCTGGATAGATGGATCTGTACCCAATTTTTGACTGGTTAGACACCTCGCTGCTAGCGGATATTTCCAAGGCCTATGGGGGCGTTTTTGCCGTGGTGCAAATGTTTCATCTGCTGGGCATGTCTATCCTTGGCGGCATGGTGCTGGTTGGCGATCTGCGGCTACTTAATGTTGTGATGAAGGACACGCCATCAGAAGTAGTCATTGAAAATACCCACAAGTGGTTTGGCATCGGCCTAGCGACCATGGTGGTCAGCGGCATTTTCATGAGTTCGGCGGTCTCGCTGAAGCTGTATTACAACGAAATGTTCTGGGCCAAGATGACTGCCCTAGCCGTAGGCGTCGCATTTTTCTACTTTGTGCGCCGCCCGCTATTAAGCAATTCACACGACGCGATCAAACCCAGCGTGCTGAAACTGATGGCGGTGACATCTATCGCCATTTGGTTCACCGTCGCCGCCTCGGGTCGCTGGATTGGCTTTTCTTAGTTGTGGAAGCGCGCCGCTATGAATGACAACGTCGAGCAAGAACCGTCCAGCAACAAGTATCGACAGGGTATTGCCGTGGTTTTCTGCGTCATCGTGCTAACAACCTTGGCATGGTTTTGGAGTGAGCAGATCCAAGAGGTCATCGAGATGCTGGAACTTGCCTACGGCGACGGTTCCTAAATACCAGACACAAATTACACTTAGGGAGCAGACATGTCTGACGCCATTGTCGAGATTCGCGACTACACCTTCGAAGCCGCCACCTTTGAGGCCTACAAGCAGTGGGCGAATGAAATGGCGGTGCCCTGGCTTAAGGCCAATCTTGACGTTATCGACTTTTGGATGGACTGCGGTATCGAAGCCGAGGTCAGCGGCAGCAACCCTGAGGTGTCATCAAATGGCCAACCGAATATCACATGGATTATCCGCTGGAACAGTATCGAAGATCGTCGCGCACGCTTCGGCAAGACCATGTCTTCGCCGGAATGGCAGGCTATCTGGGCGAAACATCCGAATGAAAACGGCTATCTGCACATGAACGCGCGCTTTCTCAAAGCCTCAGCTTAAAGACACTCACACATGAAAATTCTCGTTACCGGCGGCGCCGGGTTTATCGGTAGCTGCGTGGTTCGGCAAGCGCTGCTGGATTCACAACTGCAAATCGTCAATGTCGACAAGCTCACCTATGCCGGGAATCTGGCTTCGTTGCCCGAGGCCGAGAGCAACCCCAACTATCGTTTCTGTCAGGTGGATATTTGCGATCCCTCGGCACTCGACAGCGTTTTTGCCGAGCATGCTCCGGATGCGGTCATGCACTTGGCCGCGGAAAGCCATGTCGATCGTTCCATCGACGGGCCGGAAGCCTTCATGCACACCAATATCATGGGTACCTATCAGCTACTGGAAGCCAGTCGTCGCTATCTTGCCAGTCAGGGCCAAGACAAGGCTGCGAACTTTCGCTTCCACCACATTTCCACCGATGAGGTTTATGGCGATCTAGAAGGTCCAGAAGACTATTTCCGCGAAGATACGCCCTACGCCCCTTCATCGCCCTACTCCGCAAGCAAGGCAAGTTCAGATCACTTGGTGAGAGCTTGGCATCGCACCTATGGCCTACCGGTTCTGCTCACTAACTGCTCGAACAATTACGGGCCCTATCACTTTCCGGAAAAACTCATTCCGCACATGATCCTAAATGCCTTGGCGGGTAAACCCCTGCCGGTCTATGGCGATGGCTCGCAGGTAAGAGACTGGCTTTATGTGGAGGATCACGCCCGAGCGCTGTTAACGGTGGCGCAGCACGGTGAGATTGGCGAAACCTATAACATTGGCGGACATAACGAGCGACGCAACCTGCAGGTTGTTGAAGCCATCTGCGACCTGCTGGAGCAGCTTCGTCCAGCAAGGCCAGCGGGTGTGAGGGCCTATAAGGATCTGATCACCTTTGTCACGGATCGCCCAGGGCACGACCTGCGATACGCCATCGACGCCAGCAAAATCGAGCGTGAACTGGGCTGGCGACCCGTTGAGACCTTTGAGAGCGGCATGGCCAAGACGGTTGCTTGGTATTTGGACAACCCCGAATGGTGGCAGGCAATTCTAAGCGGTGAGTACCAGCTGCAGCGCAGCGGCGCGAGTAACCCATGACCATCCTCGTCGTTGGCCGCAGCGGGCAGCTCGGACAATCACTTCTAACAGCATTACCGCGCCAGTACCCTGACGCCGTGTTTTGGGATCGCCAGGCACTGGATCTTGTCCAGCTAGAGACCATTGCCGAGCGCCTTGCTGGCCTCAAACCACAGATCATCATCAATGCCTCTGCCTACACCGCGGTGGATATGGCCGAGCAAGAAACCGAGCTGGCCTATGCCATCAATCGAGACGCGGTAAACGCACTCGCAGGCTATTGCGCTAGGAACGATGCCGCGCTGATTCATGTCTCAACGGACTATGTATTCGACGGAGCCGCCGACGCCCCCTATTTAGAGACCGCTGCCACCAACCCCATGGGCGTCTACGGTGCCAGCAAACTCGCTGGCGAGCAGGCCATCGCAGCCAGCGGCTGTCGCCACCTGATCATTCGCACCGCCTGGGTGTTTAGTCCATTCGGGCAGAATTTTTTGAAAACCATGCTACGACTCGGCGGCGAGCGCGATGAACTCAACGTGGTCGCCGATCAAATCGGCTGCCCGACCTTTGCTGGGGATTTGGCCGACGCCATCGTCGCAACGCTCACAACGATCAACGCGGGCACCTGCCCCTGGGGCCTATACCACTATGCTGGCGACGCGGCCGTGTCTTGGCATGAATTTGCTCACGAAATTTTTGCCCAAGCGCGAAGTACTGGGCTTCCAACGCCAAACACGCTGAACGCCATTCCCTCCAGTAACTACCCGACCCCTGCTCCACGACCTGCTTGGTCAGTACTCGATAGCGGCAAATTCGAGGCAGCCTTTGGCCAGTCAGGTTCGAATTGGCGGGCTGGCGTCAGCGCCTGTCTTCAAGCCCTAAACCAGCCGACTGAGTAGCCCCGCCAATTCATCGCGGATTTTCTGATTTGAGAAGTGCGCTTGGTAGCTTGCATAGGCAACACCGCTGTCGACGCCTGCCACCAGCTCACTGCTAAAGGCTTGTGCAAGCGCCGTCGCAATCGCCTGAGGATCCCCAGCGGGTACCCACAACAGACCACTGTTGGATTGGCGTAGCTCATCCGGATAGGCCGCGGCCTGCATGGTGATAACCGGGCGGTCGCAGGCCAGCGACTGGTAAACCTTGTTCGGGATGACGCGATTGGTTTTATCGCCCACGCCGAATACGCCCAGGCAGAGATCGCTGGCACCGATACGCCCGGCAAGCTCGGTGATGGGCACCCAATCTTCAAAGGTCACCTGCACCAGCGGATTTGATGCACGGGCGACAATCGCTTCACAGGCAGGCCGATCCGGCCCCTGGCCTAAGAACGTGAGTTTGCAGCCAGGTCCGGCATAGCGCTTGACCGCCTCGGCGATATAGGTGGCTCCTTGTAAGCCGATAAAGGTGCCAAAGAATAGCGCCTCGGGTGTTGCGTTGGCTGGCGCCGGCTGGGGAGCAAACAGGGCTTCCTCTGCGCCTACTGGCAACACGCAGATGCGCTCGGCGGGGTAGTCATGTTGTTCAGCAAAATACGCTGCATGCTCTTGGGTATCGGCGATTAGCCAATCTGCCATGGCAAATCGCTCACGCTCCCATGTCAGCAGGCGTTTGCCCTTACTGGAATCCGCCGCAAACTTGCCGCGCTCAAAAACTTGTTTGTCGAATGCGCTAATCAGCGGATCAAAGACGAGTGGCACCCCGTGGCGGCCTGCCCAGCGCGACGCGGCGGCAACGTCACGTTGACGAAAACAGGGCACCCAAATCAGTGCGATGTCTTTAAACCCTCTGAGCGTGGCTTCAAGGTCGGCCAAGGCTGATAACTTCGGCTGGAAGGTCATCACCTCCCAACCCAGCCTTTCGAAGCAATCTATGAGCGTGCGGTTGCGCGGATAGTCTGGGCCATAGTTACCGAAGCGGCCCCACCACAGCACTCTGGGTTTGCGGGATGCGTGAGTTGGGTTCTCCACTAGACCACCACCATTCGTTGGATATGCCCGCATCCGGCAGGTGCGCGGCGGATTTGGCGCTATCTTAAACCGAGCCTACTAGGCGCGTCCTCGGATTTTGTGTGACCATGCAGCGGCAGAGGGAGAGTACATTGCATCCAGTAGATCTTGCCGTCGTCGTCACCTACGTCGGACTGATAACTTATGTTGGCATCCGTTTTAGCCAGCGAGTGAAAACCGCCAAAGACTTTTTTCTTGCTGGCCGTTCGCTGGCCTGGTGGGTGATTGGCTTGTCGATCATTGGCACGAACGTCGATACCAACGGCTATATCGGGGCTTCTGGCAACGCCTACAGCATTGGTATCGCGCAGGCCAACTTCGAATGGATTGGCGCCATTCCCGCCATGATCATCGCTGCACTGATCTTCATACCCCTGTACTGGCGAGCGGGCGTTTACTCCATCGCGGAATACCTAGGTCTGCGCTACAACCAAGCCGTGCGTGTGGTGGCAGCCAGCATCGTCGTCGTCATGTCAGTCTTTGCCATGGGCGTCGCCATGTGGGCACTGGCCATCACGCTGCAAACCTTTATCGGCTGGCCGATCTGGCTCGGTATTTTAGTCTCCGGCACCGTGGTGGGTTTATACAGTGTGGCTGGCGGTTTAGGGGCGGTGGCCATTACCGACAGCATCCAAGTCTGCATCATGTTCGTCTGCGGTTTGATCATTGTCGCCATTGGCATCAGTGATGCTGGCGGCACGGAGAGCTTTATCAGCAAGCTGACTGCCGAAAATCCAACCCACCTCAGCGCTTACCTGCCAGCCGATCACGAGACCTATCCTTGGCATGGCGTCATTCTCGGACTTGGCTTAGTGCTGTCGCCCGCCTACTGGATTGGCGGCCAAGCAATCTTGCAGCGCACGCTGGGCGCGAAAACCCAGTGGGATGCCAGCGCGGGCATGATGTTCGCAGCGTTAGCGAAAACCTTCGTGCCAGTGCTTATTGTCTTCCCAGGACTGCTCGCGCTAGTGATGATGGCGGAAATCGAATACCCGGATATGGCTCTGCCTTGGGTGATCAAAAACGTACTGCCGGTCGGCATATCAGGGTTGATGTTCGTCGCCATCATTGCTGCGCTGCAGTCGTCTATCGACTCGAGCATTAATTCCACCGCCCTGATGATCACCCGAGACATTCGCCACGTGCTCGTGAAGAACCACAATCCCGACGCAGACCTCAAGATTGGGCGTCTGCTCACCCTTGGGCTGCTACTGAGCGCCATGTCCATTGCGCCCTACATTGGCAATCTAGGTGGCATCTTCAACTTCTTGCAGTCACTGCTATCGCTGTTCCAAGGTCCCATGCTCGCGCTATTGTTGCTGGGCGCTCTGAGCAAACGCGCCACCGGCACCGGCGGCATCATTACCTTGGTCAGCGGTGTGGCTTTGGCCGGGATCCTGTCTTGGGTGGTCGAGCTAAACATGTTGTATGTGGCGTTCTTCACATTTTGCTATGCCGTGCCTGCGCTGTGGATCATCAGCGGGTTTACCCAGCCGCACAGCGAAGAGCACCTGAAAACACTCACTTACTCACCATGGCGTGCGCGTTAACACCGCGCTCCAAACAACTTGTTGGAGGTTTTTAACATGGAGTTACCAGTCGTTTGGGCGAACTACATTTCCATCGCCCTGTTTCTAGCGCTTGGTGTGGGTGTTTGGAGCATTCCCAAGTCCGCTGTCGTACCAGCAGAGTACGAACATCAGAGCTGGCGCGATTTACGCTTTTGGGCCACCGGCCTGATTCTTTTTCAGATCGCGCTGTACGCCTATTTCAGCTAGTACGTGACCCTTAAGCCCACCCAAAATATCGTCCTCATCGGCATGCCCGGCGCGGGCAAAAGCACCCTCGGAGTGCTGCTGGCCAAGGCCATCGGCTACGACTTCGTCGACACCGACTTAATGATTCAGCGCCAAGCAGGCATGACGCTTGGCCGCTATCTGGCTGGTCGTGGCTATCAGGCACTGCGACAGCTGGAAGCCGAAGTCATTTGTGCACTCGATCATGCGGGCACCGTCATCGCCACCGGTGGTAGCGCAGTCTATAGCGATGCGGCCATGCAGCACCTAAGGGCGAGCGGACGCGTGGTCTACCTGCAGTGCGCCCTCGACATACTCGATCAGCGGATCGCCAGCATGGACGAACGCGGCATCGCCGCACCAAGCGGGCAGACCCTCGCCGATGTCCAAGCAGAGCGCATCCCCCTGTACGAGCATTACGCCGAGATCACGGTGGACGTCGGCAGCGAAACCATGGATCGAGCTCTGGGCAAAATCATTGAGCACCTAAATCTTCGAGCATCAGGCGCCTAAACACGCTACCCGCCTCAGCACAAGTATCGCCTCGGTGTACAACACCCCGCCGCAAATGGATAATCCGGGGCTTTGCTTTGCAGCACTTGCAACTCATCCCGCTTCCATGGCGGCCCAGTTTCAATGTCATTGCCTACGGCGATAGCCAAGCATTACGCACCATTAACGCGCACCACTAAAAAGAAAGGATCGTCATGGGGGATATCGAGAAACTAGCGGCATCTGTCGCGTCGCTACAGGCGTCGTTCGAAGCGCACCGCTATATCTGCAGCGACGAAATAGCGACGGCTGTGTTTCTGGCCTATCAGCTGCGAAAACCGATATTGATCGAGGGTCCACCCGGCGTGGGCAAGACCGAGCTGGCGAAAACTGCCGCTGAAATGTTTGCCCTGCCGTTGATTCGCCTGCAGTGCTACGAGGGTCTCGACGAGTCCAAGGCCATTTACGAATGGAAGTATGGCAAGCAGTTACTCTATACCCAGGTACTCAAAGAGGCTCTGGGTGAGGTACTCGGTGACGCCCAGGGCTTTCGCGAATCCGTAGAACAGCTACACAAATTCGGCGACATCTTTTTCTCTGAAGAGTTCCTTGAGCCGCGCCCCTTGATGAAAGCTATCAAGGAAGAGGACGGCTGCATTTTGCTGATCGACGAAATCGATAAAGCCGACCACGAATTCGAATCTCTGCTGCTGGAAATTCTCTCGGATTATCAGCTGTCGATTCCAGAGATCGGCACCATTAAGGCCGTCGCGGAACCGCCGCTCGTCTTCTTAACCTCAAACAATACTCGGGAAATCTCTGATGCGTTGAAGCGACGCTGCCTGCATCTGTACATACCGTTTCCAGACGTGGATATAGAACAGCGCATTGTTGCGGCACGGGTGCCTGATATTCCGCCAGCGCTGCAGCAGCAACTCGTCGCCTTTATCCACGAGCTGCGCGGACTGGATTTGAAAAAGATGCCAGCCATTTCCGAAACCATCGACTGGGCCAGAACACTGTTGCTTCTGCATGCCGATGCGCTGGATGCCAACATGGTTCGAGACACATTGAATGTGATCTTAAAGTTCCAGGAAGACATCGATAACGTCAAAGGCGAGGTCGCCGCGATTACCGCCAAGGTGGCTAAGTAGTCTCTGCCATGGGCGTCGAACGCACCATCAGCAATTTCATTCGCGCCCTGCGCAACGCCGAGGTGCGTGTGTCGACAGCGGAGACCTTGGACGCCATGAGCGTGGTCGAGCTGGTTGGGTATGAGGACAAAGCACATCTCAAACGCTCACTGTCGCTCGCGCTGCCTAAGACGGCCGACGAAAAAAATACCTTCGACGCTTGCTTTGACAGCTTTTTTCAATTTCAAGACGTGCGCGGTGAAACTGCCAGCGACAGCAGCAGCGAAAGCGAACAAGAGGGCGAGGACAGCGGTGAAGGTGGTGACGGCGAGGGCGGCGGTGCCGGCGGCGACCCGCAAAATCAAAATCGCGGCAAGAAAAAATCCAAATCCAAATCCAAATCCAAGCAGAACAACCTCTTTGAGGAGGAAGAAGAAGCTGACCTCGGCCCCGGCGAGATTACCGATGCACATTCGCCATTGGGCAAACTCCTCATGGCTAACTCGCGTGTGGAACTGGCGCAGTCCATGGCACAAGCCGGTGAAGCGATCAACGTGCGCGAAATTCAAATCTTCACGCAGAAAGGCCTATACGCGCGTCGCATCATGGACCATATGGGCCTGCCAAATCTGAATCGGGAAATCAGCGATTTGCGCACGGACTCGCGAGTTCCCGCCAGACGACTCGGTCAGCAGCTCAAGCAGCGACGTGATTTTTTGCGCGAACAGGTGCGCGACTACGTTGAGCAACAATTCATGCTCAACGCCGATGTCTCCGGCAAGCGACTGCGAGAAGAGATGCTCCGTTCGGTAAAACTGTCTAACGTCGAGCACCGTAACTTTCGCCTGATTCAGGAAATGGTTTACAAGATGGCGAAGAAGCTGAGCACCCTGCACAGCCGTCGCCGCAAAGTCTTTAAGCGCGGCCAGCTCAACGTACCCAGGACGTTGCGCAACAACATGTCCTATGACGGCGCCATCTTTGATCTGTACTGGAAATCGGTAAAAGTCGACCGCCCCAAGGTCT
>SHAE01000004.1 GCA_004213835.1 OM182 bacterium
CTCGAGCAGAATCGTTTCGCCCGCATCTACTGCTACATGCGTATTGATCCAGCCTGCGCTGGTATCGGTGAAGCGGATTACCGAGCGTTGATCGCTGTCGCTATTGGCTGATGGCTCAGCCGACGAGTAATAAGATGTTGCGTCTAGTTCGAGATCACTGGCGTGCGAACTCACAGCCAGAGTGGCTAAGATGAAAATACTGAGAACCCTCATGCTGGGTGACTCCTTTTTTTGTTTTTGCTTTTTTCTCCCTTCGCACATTACAGGTTGGGCGGTAACGGTAGCAGGAGGGATATTGGCAAATAGCTGGCCCTGAATGCGGCCAGTATGTTACTTCGTCTGCGAGCGCTGGCCTTTTTGGCAAGCTCTCGCGTGCGCTACCGTTAGTACCTAAAAGGGGTTCGCCTGTCGGTTTGGTTGGTTGTTTGGCTGAAGAAACGACATCGTGCGCCGAACAACTTCTAACTTAAGAGGAAGAACACGATGTATGTAGACCACATTGTGATTTGGGTAACCAACGCCGAACGAGCCCTTGAATTCTATATGAACGTGCTTGGCTGTGACTCGGTGAGAGAAAGAGAGTACCTCGATGGTAAGGCGCGATTTCCGAGTTTGCGCCTTAACGAGAAAACCATTTTTGATCTAATGGAACCCGACAGCTTGCTTCCGTTGGTGCAGAACTTCACCGGGAGCGGTGCCGACGTAGGTGGCCTGCCGATCAATCATGTTTGCATGGCAGTGAGCGAAGAAGAGTACAACGCCATCATCACCCGCCTCGAAACACGTGGCGTAACGCTTACTCCTGGCGGTGAAGATGTCTTTGGGGCGCAGGGTCAGGCAGTGCGCTCAACATACTTCAACGACCCAGACGGTAACGTGCTTGAGATACGCTTTTATTCCCAATAGCCAACACTGCGCAGCGGCATGCGTGGCACAGCGATTACAGGGTTCCTTTGAACGCAGGAGATGTGTCAAATTACAGGTTAAACCGCCTCATGGCTGACGGCAGTCATGTCATGGGCGTTGGTTGCCGCAGAGATTCAATGGCGTCATGAAAGCCACAAACGTTAACTTAAACCTTTACCGATACGAGAGAGAATTTAGACAAAGAGACTGAAACTTTATGGATAAAAATTTTTTGCGTCGCCATTGTTTCCGCCACATGTTGCAACTCGTCATCCACAGCGTTTTTGGTCTCGCTCTTTTTGTGCCCTGCATCGCTCATAGCGCCTCCTCCAACGCCGCCCAGCAACCAGCCAGCCACTTCTATCGCCTGCCGAATCTTCTACAACCGCAGTTGTCTCCCTCAGGCAAATACTTGAGCGCACGTATTGCGGTAGATAATCAGCTTGGCCTGCTGATTAGTGATCTGGACGGTGCAGAAGATCCCATACTGTTGGGCGGAGGAAGGGGCTGGAAAGTAAACAAAACGTTATGGCTGAGTGATGAAAGTAAGCTGGTGAGTTTCGAGCAGCCCACCAATTTCGGCGGTACTCCAGTAGTTGTCACCAGAACGATGTTTGTAGACACAGGATCCCGTGAAACTAAGACCCTGTTCAAACGCGAGAAAGGCTCAGGATTTAGGCAAATACAGGATGACATCTTGGGCGGGGTTTTTGGCAAGCCCGGCACTTTTCTAATCTCCGGCAACCGCGAAACTAATCCAAAGGTTGCTTCTGTGTTCGCAGTTGATGGGCCACGGTCTCGATTGCCCAACAAAGCCATTCAGCGTCCGCGGAAAAATATCCTTTCGTGGCAGGCTGATCGACTTGGCGACGTGCGGGTTGGCTATGGCTTTACCAGCGATCAACAAACCGCCGTTTTGAATATGAAAGACGCGACAGGGGTTTGGCACGATGTTTCCGCGCTCGTTGAACGAGATGCGGAGGTGCTCGCACTACCAACCGAGAATCCCAATCTCTATTTCGTGCTGATGCTGCCCGCAGAGGCTGATCCCAAGCTAGATGAGAACAGCTTGGGCTTGCGCCATGTCTATGAGTTCGACGTGGCTAGTGGTTCAGAGCGGATACTGTTTGAGGCGACGCATACTGAAGTAGCAAGTATCACGCTGGATCCTAAAGGAGAGTCCATTGTGCTGGTTCGATATCAGGACGAAGCCACCGCACCACGAATTTACGATCCCAACATCGCTGAAATCTATGCCCTTCTTAGCGATAAGTACGCAGACGCGAATATCTATTTGGAATCCATTTCGCGGGATTCGTCCCGAGCGGTTTTCACCGTTACCTCACCAACGGTACCCGGCGATCTCTACCTATTCGATGCGAAAAAGCGCAGTTTGGCCGCCTTTGGCAAGAAATATCCGCAGATTGACGAAAGCAAACTCGCACAGGTATTTACCGTCAGCTATGAAAGTAGAGATGGTCTACCAATCCCCGCGTACCTGACCTTGCCCCATGGCCATTCACCCGACTCTGCTAAGGCTCTGCCCTTTGTCGTCCTTCCTCACGGCGGGCCACACGCGCGGGACTTTCGCAGGTTCGACTGGCTGGCCCAGATGCTTGCAGCAGCCGGATACGGCGTATTGCAAATGAACTTTCGCGGCTCCACCGGTTATGGCGTAGATTTCGAAAGAGCCGGTCAAGGCAACTGGGGCAAGGCCATGATTAACGATGTTACTGATGGCACAAACTGGTTGATCGCACAGGGCTTCGCTGACGCCAAACGCCTATGCATCGCTGGCGCCTCCTTTGGCGGCTACGCGGCAATGATTAGCGCTGTGCGCGAGCCGCGTCTTTATCAGTGCGCCGTATCGTTAAATGGGATCAGTGATTTGCGAGCCGTGCTTCGGCGCATGCAAAAGTACATTGGGGGCCGCTATTTGACTCGTCATATTGGCCGCCTCTGGAAAGACGACGAAAGCCTGCGCCGGGATTCGCCGATAAACCATATCGATAACATACGCTCGCCAATGTTAATCGTCGCGTCTGCAGATGACCGGGTTGTTAGCCCCCAAGAATCTCGCAGGATGTTTAAAGCCCTGCAGGGCAGTAGCAAGCCTTCGGAATTCATTGAGTTAGTAGAAGGCGACCACTTTTTGTCGAGGCAGGACAATCGCAGGATCTTTTCTGAGGCCATGCTGGAGTTTCTACATCGCCACATGAGGCAAAATACTGTGGACGTTGTTGGCGGCGATTAGGGGCAACGATCTCAACTGTACCGGCTGCATCCGCCGAGTGCCGCATGCGTCTTGATGCTGGACTCACATAATCGTCAGCATGTCTCACGCAACAGATAGCGCTCGCAAGACTAGCGCAGCAAATTTAGCGTCGATCTGAGAATCTCGTTGGTGTTGGTGAGCACAAAACCCGCAAGCTGTTTGATCATTTCTTCCTTGGCCAGCAGCGCACTTTCTAAGGCGAAGTCCGCATCGACGATGCGGCCCCTCGCGGTCTCCATTTGCAGCGACCGGTCGAGCAGGCGCTCCATGCGAAAGTCCACCGACTGGGACACCGCGCTCACATCCGCTTGCCGGTCAGCAGAGAACGCCAATGCCTGATCCAATATCGTCAGCGCTGAATTGGCGCCGGCATTGGTTCGTACATCAATAGAGTTAACGCTTTCCAACTCGGCGACGATGGGCTTTGAATCGATTTCAATGCGGTTTCCGATACGCTGGAGGTCATAAACTCGTCCGCCGTCTTCTTCGAAGCCGTACAGGCGATCAATAAGTTTGCTCAACTCCTGCTCATCGATGTTGGCTGTGTCCTTGGTGATGACCACTTCATCAATTCGCAGCGCGGCATCGGCCTGCACAATTTGCTCGCTCGAATCCACCACCACGTTATCTACGTATAGATTCGCTCCAGCGGCTCTTCCACCGCTGGCGTCCCAAGTACCGGCGACAAAGACAAATTTATAGCTGCCCTGTTTGCTGACGCTTTGCGTGACCGTGGCCCAATTCGTGCTCGCAGTCCTTGTTGCGCCGGTTTCATTCAGCAGTTCCTGCACTTCGCCGGTAGTTTCGTCGACCAAATAGCCGATAACGTCATAAGCATCCGAACCGCCGGTGGCCTGCCAATCAAAGCTCACGCTGTCACCCGGCTTGAGGCTCATCGCCTCATTACTGACCAAGTAAGGTCCATGCAAAATGCCATGGCCCTGCACGGTGACTCCCGTGGACTGCAGCTGCACGGAGAGGCCGTTGCCGTCAGAACTGTTACTAGAGAGCTGCGCTGTATAAGTCGCGCTTGACGGTGCAGCGCCGTCGTGGGGTGCAGCATCAATCACCGTTGCGGGAAAAACGGTATCGCCCGGCGTTGGCTGACCGGCTACGGTATCAAGCCCCCCAAGACGAACCTGTTGCGTATACGTCGTCCAGCCGGGAATCGATGTGTCACCGGCAGTACCGTTCTCGAACGTGCCGTTTTCAAAGGTTACTTCCTTGTCGCTGCGAACCCCCCCGACGAATACGACGCGGTAGTCGCCGTCTTTTTCGATGGTCTTGTTGACGGTCGCCCAGCTGCTGGAGGCGGTGCCTTGGCCAGTCGCATTCAAAAGTTCTTCAGTGTGGCCAGTTGATTCATCGACGATATAGGCCATGACATCGTAGTCACCAGCGCCAGCTACCCCGCGCCAATCAAATGACAGTACGTCGCCGGCTTCAAGGTTATAGGTTTGTGCGCTTTGTAGTGCAGGTCCATGCACGATGCCGACGTTGGGCATGCTGATTGGGCCGCTTTTTAGCTCCAACGAGTTGCCGTCATTACCGTCATCGTCGCTGACTTGCTGGAAAGAAAAAGCCACGTCGGCCTCGGGATAGGCAGCATCACCACTGGCCGGTAGCAGTCCGTTGGCAAAATTTGGTAGGGCTTGATCTTGCGGAACCGCGTGGTTGCCAATGCGCGAGGTGCCATCAAACACCACGCGCTGTTCAATTTTTTCCCAGCTGCGAAACGGATCGCTGCCGGTGACACCGGGCAGCGCATCGTCGATGCCAAAGGCAAACTTCAGGTCAAGGGACCCCGATGCGAGATTAGACGTACCTGTGTCGACAAGGGCGACTACTTCGGCGGTCTCGCCGTCGCCTCGGTACATTTTGCCATCCACCAGCGACAGTGCGCCGCGCCTAAAATCGATTTCGGTATCTTGTTGCAGGGCGCGTTGTTGGTTCGCTGAAAAGTGTCCGGTCGCGCCTTGGTTATAAACAGCAAATGCCTCACTCGACACCAGCTCTACAGAACCACTGATCAAGGTTGTGTCGTTGGCGCCGGCAACATCGAGGGATACCTGTGTACCCATGGCTGTGCCCGGGACACCATCTGCGGCGAGTTTCTGCACGCGCAGCGTGTTGTAGCTGGCCTCGCGCCGGGTGTTTTCGATCACCATGTCTGCGCCAGAGTTGTCGACCAAGATCAGCGCACCGGCAACTTCGGAGGCTTGCACCCCCGTCTCGCCGGAGATTTTGTTGATGGCGTCAATCGCAGCACCAAGATCGCTGGCGCTGATGTTGAAATTAGCCGTTTGTGTGCCGTTGATCTTGAGACTGTAGATCTGCGGACTATCGCTCACTGTTGATAAGCGTGCTCGCGTTTCTGACTTGGCCACCACACCCGTATCTGCTGTTGATGCATTGATTTGTGCAGCAATTGCATCGGCACTGGCGCTGGCAGACCACTGCAGAGCCACCAGGTCACCGGCATTACCCACCAATTTGATTTCGCTGGTGCCTGCCGTGCGCGTTACATCACTACTGCTCGGTGCAGGGCCAAATGCATTTTCGCCCTGACTGAGATAGGAGTACGCGCCAATTTCGTTGGGCCGAAATCCGGAGAAGCGATAGGAAACCATATCTCGAGCGTCGCCGCCCACATGAAACTGTCGGTGATCCTGCTCACCGTTAAGCAAACGCTGGCCGTTATAAACGGTGGTCTGCGTCAGTCGGTCGATTTCAGAAGTAAGCTGATCAACCTCGGCTTGCAGCAAATTGCGGTCCAATTCGGCCGTTGCATTGGCCGCCTGCATGGCCAGTACTCGTATGCGCTGCAGCATGGTTTTGACCTGCTCAATAGCGCCATCAGTGGCGTTCAGCAGCGAACTGGTGTCGGAGATATTTTTGGTCGCTTGAGCCTCCCAAGCGATGCGCGCACCCAGGGTTGACCCCGCGTAATAGGCGGAAGGATCGTCCTTGGCGCTGGCGACCGCCAAGCCCGTGCTTAGCCTTTCCATGCTCACAGCCGCTCGCTCGGTCCCCTTGTTCAAGGAAGCCTGTGCGAGCAGCGTCGAAGCGTTGAGAGAGCTGATATAGGACATTTGCCAAACCTCGTGTCGATGCACGTTTTTTTCTGGTTCAGCAATATTCGAGCCAAATATAACCTATTGTTTTAACTGGTTATTTTTTACTTTCTTCGATGTCGACATTTTGACAAGGGCCGCCGCAAGGCGGCTCGTTTGATGCTTCTTTGGTTCCTTTTTAGGTACTGCGGATTAGATCGATAATCACCTGCGCCACCTGATCCGGGGCATTTTCCTGCACAAAATGACCGCCGCCCTTGATGGTGGTATGGGGCAAACCTTGGGTGCCTGGCACCTTGGCTAGGAACTCATTTTCACCGCCTTGAGTGACTGGATCGTTGTCGGCAAAGGCACACAGAAACGGTTTGTCGAAGGCTTTGAAGAACTCCCACGCTTGGCGCTGATGCTCAAGCCATGGCGAGGTTGGCAGCATGGGCACCTGACTCGGCATAGCCCTGGGGCCCATTTTGAAGCTGGGGTTTGGAAACGGTGCCTCGTAAGCCTTTGCAATCGGCGTTGGCAGCGGTGATGTGACGCCCATCTTATTAAGTAGAAACTTGACCAGCTGCACCGGTCGTGGGGGCGGCTGCAACGTCATCGACATCATAAAACCGACGGGCAGATCCGCGGTTTCCCAGCACCACTTTTGCCAGTAAGCAAATTTGCTGGCCGGGTGTGCGCCTGAGCGCATTCCGCCAATGGCCCTCTGCATTTCTAATAGGCTTGGCGTTGGCATGTTGGCGCGAAAATCCTCCACCCGCTTTACTACCTCTGCCGGCACATCGGGGTTATAGGGCAGCCCGGTATTGGAGATGACTACGCGCGAAAACCGCTCAGCGTGATTTACCACAAGACGCAAACCAACAAGCCCGCCCCAGTCTTGACCAAAGAATGTGATGTCAGAAAAATCATTGGCCTCTAGCCAATCGCCCATCCACTCCACTTGACGCTGGTAGCTGTAATCTTCGCGGGCCGCAGGCTTATCTGACTTGCCATAACCCACCAAGTCCGGTGCGATCACGCGCATGCCCGCGTCGGTTAGGTAGGGAATGACATGGCGGTATAAATAACTCCAAACCGGCTGTCCGTGCATCAGCAACACGACGGGGCCGTCTTGGGGGCCTTCATCAAGATGATGGATGCGCAGGTCTGCGCCGTCGTGGGTTTTGATGGTGGTGTAACAAGGGGCAAACGGATAGTCCGCCAAGCCCACGAAACGCTCGTCCGGTGTTCTTAAGATCTGCATATTTATAGCTCTCCCTTTTTATAACTCTCCCTTTTTATGACTCTCCTTTGGCCCTGCACGACGCGGATCAGACCACCAAGCCTGCGTAAACTTGAGTCATTAATGAAGATCATTACATTTGCGCCACACCCAACGCAAGATAGCGTGGAGGGTTGTTTGTCTTCCTAAAACCCGTACGCTAGTTTTGCATCCAAACGTAAACCCCAAAAAAATTAACAACAACGCAAAGAACAAAAACGCAAAGAATAAAAAGGGACCTAACATGCAAAAACTCACGTCAATACTGGCTGCAGCTGTCTTAGCTATAGTGCTATCTGCATCTGCAAGCGCCGACGACCATATGCCCAGCGCACCGGTTATCGCAGAACTGTACGAATGCTCACTCAACGACGGCGTCTCGCCGGATCAAGTCGTCGCGCTCGGTCAAGGCGACTTCGCCCAATTCGTCGCCGACAACGACCTCACTATGAACACCTATTTATGGGAAGCGGTGGCCATTAACGCGCCCTATAACGAGCCTGACCTGCGTTGGGTGAACTATTTCCCAACATGGCAAGATCAATCTAAGGCCGACCGGCTCTGGCGCCAAAAAGCCGACAAACTGCAGGCAGAGATCTTCGAGTTGATCACCTGCAAAAAGCCTTTCTTCTTCCCCATGATGAGCGTTGCACAGCCACCCCAAGCACAAGAAAAACCACTCATCACGCAGGTCTGTACCCTCAACGAAGGCAAGTCCCTTGGCGACGCCATGGCCTACCGCAAAGGTGTGGCCGCGACTGCCAACAAGCTGGCCGACACGAGCATAGGCAGCGCTGTGTTCTTGCCGGGTCTTGGTCTTTCCACTGGCTGGGATTACGTGGCCATGGTGACCGGCACACCAGACGACATGGCAACCATGATGGATACGGTGCGCACTGGTGCGCTGACCGCTGCCCTTGGCAAAGCGGGGCTTGAAAGTCCATCGACCTGTGTGACCGATCTGCACCGATCACATCTCATGGTGCAGATGCAAAACTAGTTTGCGCTATCTGTCTTGAAGAGGCGGATACAAGCTTCGATCACGTCGTGATCAAAACGCGCTGGGGCAGTTTACGGATGCCTGCCTCGGCGCATTATGACTCGGTTTAACACAGGCCAACCGTCCAGCCCCGAACCTTAGCGGATGCATCTTTCGTACACGCGACACTCATGCTACTTTGACTGTCTTAGCTTGGATGTTGGGGAGGCATCGAGGTGACCACCGAAGTACTGTCAAAGAAAACACTGTATGCCCACGGCACCTTGGGCATGCCCTTGGCGGTTATTGGCTACCCGCTGTCCATTTGGATTCCCGCCCACTATTCCGGCGGATTGGGCATCAGCCTTGCTACCGTCGGCACGATTTTAATGTTGGCCCGTTTGACCGATGTGGTCACCGATCCACTGATTGGCGAACTCTCCGACCGCTGGCGCACACCCATCGGCCGACGTCGCCCATGGCTGCTGATTGGTCCACCGGTGATGATGATTGGTGTGTATAACTTGTTCATGCCAAGTGAGGGTGTCGGCACCATCTACTTCCTGTTCTGGCTGACGGTGTTCTTCGTCGGCAGCACCATGATCACCCTGCCGCACCGCGCTTGGGGCGCCGAACTGTCTCCCGACTACCACCAACGCAGCCGCGTTACCGCAACGCGCGAGTTTTATGTGCTTGCGGGGCTGATGATCGCAGCCTCTGTCCCCATGATCATCGAGATCCAGGCCGATGGCGGTAACAGTGTTGGACAGGTATTCACGACCCTGTGGCAGGACGCCATCGGCGCCCTTGCCGGCGACTTCCGCGACAAAGAAGTTGTCGCGAGAGCCACCCTGACCGGTCCAGTGCTTACTGGCTTGGCTTGGGCCATCATCGCCGTGCTGCCCTTCTGTGCAGCCATTGTCCTAATCTTTGTTAAAGAACCACCGCCCATCGCTGGCGAAAAAAGACAGAGCATTCGCGAAGGTTTCCGTTTGGTTGCCAAGAACGGCCCCATGCTGCGCGTGCTGGCTATCGTGCTACTGGTGCACTTCGGCGAGTCATTTCGCAATGCGGTTTCGCTATTTTTCATTCGCGACATCGTCGGCGTTCCGACCATTGGTGCGGCGTACTTTTTCTATTTCATCGCCGGCTTTGCCGCCATTCCGTTCTGGCTATGGCTTGGCCGCAAAATAGGCAAACATCGTGCATTCATGTGCACGCTCATTACGGTTGCCGCGGTCAGCGGGGCGAACCTTTTCCTCGACTATGGCGACTACTCGGTGTTCTTCCTGCTGTTCATCGTCAAAGGCTTTTGCTTTGGCGGCCTACAGTTTTTGCCTATTGCCATGCTCGCAGACGTGGTCGACGTTGATTCAGCGCGCAGCGGTTCTCAACGCGCCGGCACCTACTTCGCCTTTCTTGGATTTTCCGAAAAAATCGCTATCGCCTTTGGTACCGGTGTTTCTTTGAACATCGTCGGACTGCTTGGCTTCGACCCATCCGGCGGCGTTGCTGCGAGCACCGATGTGGGCGTCTGGGCGCTGCGCTTGGTCTATTGCATGGGGCCGATCGTTTTCTACGGACTGGCGCTGAAGCTGATTTGGAACTATCCGTTAACACCCGCGCGCCATAAGCGCCTGCAGGAACGGCTTGCCAGACGCGCACAGCGCCTCGCGGCGCAGCGTGCTCAGAGTTCTGGCGCAGGATAGCCAGCCGTTATTCGAGAAAGGGCAGGCAGCCTGTTGCCGAGAGCACCTCACGCAGACCCGGGGCCTGGCTGTTGGCTAACAAAGTTTTCAGCCTCGCGTAGCACTTTGCCTGGTATCTAAAGGTGGGCTGGGCATAGGGCCGACCCGCCAAAGACAAAGAGACTTGATCTTCTGCGTTGGCAAGCGCCGCTGCATTGGCCTGCAAAAAAGGCAGATAATAGGTAGCGCAAAACCCCAGCATGTCGTTTACGGCCTCTCGCATGTCGGCCAGACCATGCCATGCACCCTCAATACCGCTGCTGTCTTCCAGTCGCCTAACCCAGTCATATACGCTTGGCGCGGTGCTGCGCATGATCAGCATCGGGGTGTGATCGCTGGCGAGCGTTTTTAGCTGGCCGAAGAGGCCAAAATCCGCCAAGGATGGCCGAGTGCCGAACAGGTATTCATCGCGAGTGACAAAACGATCGAGTATGGCCAGCAGTTCATGAAAGCCCTGCTCCAAAATGGGTTTATTTTCAGGCGTGCAGCCAACCAAGGGCATCCGCGATACCTGACGATCACGAATGGCGCGCGCAGCTTTGCGCAGCGCCTCGCCTCGCAAACCAGGCGTGTTGTCGCTGATGATCTGACGACTGCTGTAGGCCTGATCAATTTCAAGATCCCACCGATAGTGAAACATCATCTTAGTTACCCACTCGTCGGCCATGTCCTCAATCAGCAAGGATAAATACGCCACGGCAGGGTCTGTTGGTAGAATCGAGCGCTCGCTGTGCCGTTCCTCCAGCAGCAGCGCCAAGGGGGTGGAGTCCACATGCAAACTGCCGTCTTCTGGTAACCGCAGAATCGGAATCACCGGTGGCCCGTCGTGCTGAATCTCGGCGCGTATCGCTGGCGTGATTTGAATCCAGTCAAATGGCAGCCGCCGGTAGTGCAAGATTCCTCGCATCTTTTGCGAATAGGGCGAGCCGCCCCCGCCATAGAGTTGATATCGCATGCGGTTCCTACTCCCGATCCTAGGGTGCGAGTACCTTAACCGACTATCCGCCAGACAAGCTCATCGCCCTAACGGTAGGGGAATCGGCCAAGCTGTCTGTCCAGGCAAAAATCAACCGATCATCGCTTTGCACCATGCGCGGAAAGCCTGCGTTGCGGTGCGATGCCATCGGGGCTACCAAATGAATCTTGCCCATTTCGCCAGAGGGTTGAACTCGTCGATAGACAAAGCCTTGCTGCGCCGGCGACAGCCAACTGACGATGGCATTGCCCGCAGCATCGACCACCAGATCCACCCGGCCAACGGGGCTGTCTGGGCTGACATCTACCGGCGCGGCAAAACTGCGCCCCCCGTCAAATGAAAAGGCCACCCGTACAGAATTGACTGGCACGGCGGTGAACCAAGCCACGGCGACCACGTCATGCGCAGCGGCGATGGCCGGGCCATTGACTGGACAACCAGTGATGTACCAACCGTCTTCGGCCACGGGAGTACTCACCCAAGCGCCATTTTCTTGTCGGGCGATGGAGATATCACGTATGTTGCTCTCACTGCGGTCGCGATACACCACCATGGGTGCGCCAGCCACCACGGCTACATCGGTTTGGCAGCAATCGCAGACCAAGGCATCAACAACATCCTCAGATTGCGGCCCCGTTGCGCCAATCACCTTATGCCGTAGCTCCATACCGTCTGGTGCGTCGTCTTGGGCATAACGCTGACCGTCTAGCCAAAATGCGCCAACGCCGGTTCCACCCGCGTAGAGACTGACAAATCCATGCTCGGTTGCCGAGGTATCGGCATGCAGGCGCTGCGGAGTAGACCATGTCCTCCCGTCATCAGTAGACGTGGCGGTATACACGTCGTAGGCGAAGCCCGGTGCTGGATTTCGAATCATCCATTGGGCGGTGAGTTGATTATCCGCGTCGATCAGGGTGGGAAAGTCCGCCCAATTGACCAACAGATCTTCGCCTTCGGCGATCCTTCTCGGCGCAGACCACTGATCCCCGCGCAGCTCACGCAAATATAGCGTTGCCATACCCTGTGCTTGCTGCAAATAAGTGAGCGTGACCGTGCCGTCATCTGCCACAGACAGACTCGGCTCGCCGGTGTTCGCCATCTGCGCAAGCGGTAGCTCTTTATATGCAGGTTGGCCACAACCCATGAACATAAAAGCCAGTGTGACGACGATCAGGTGTTTCAATCTGGATACCTTTTTCTCTTTTTTGTCTCGGTTGTCGAGCAGACAACGATTAGTCAACAGCGGAAGCTTGACAACGTTGCCACGACGCCGAGTATACCCCCCATGGGTATACGTTTTATTTGGTTAGTGCTGTGTTTGGTCTCGCCGATCCTTGCGGCTCGGCCGATCTCCTATTCAGGGGGCTCCACCCTAATGGCCTTCACGGAGCGAGCCAAGCATTCGGTGTACTACCACTATTCACCCACCTATCAATACTCGCTGGGTGTTGAGGGTGTCAGGAACCGCATCAGCGGTGATGAGCACAGTTACGTGCGATTGACCTACCTGCTGAACCGTAAAAATACCCAGCACTCACAGCGCAACCTATACCTACAGTCTGGTATTGATCCGGTTGATTTAGACCACCATTTCTATGGCGTGCACGGCGACTGGGAAACGCGGCGACTCTTCAGCGGTTTTGGTTACAAGTATGTCAACGATCAGGGCAGCGACTATGAGGAACAATTTGTGCAGCTCGGCGTCGCCCCTTACTTGGGCAACTACGGCGACCTGCACACCTGGCTGATGCTCAAGAGCAAAAAAAATACGCTATTCGGCTCTTGGTCTACCTACCCGGTGATACGCCTGTTTAAGGGCAACGTTTTTGCCGAATTTGGTTATAGCGATCGATCCCAATGGGATGCCCATCTCATGTATCGGTTTTAAAGCTTCATCTATCACAACTCATATCTAAGGAAACAACATGACTCAATTGATGACCTTGATTCTGCTATTTGCCACCTCTTGTTTCGCCTTGGCAGACGAAAAGTCTGCCCACGCCATGCACGAGGCCGACGTCTTCATCGATGGCAGCGCCATAGACATCGACTCCGACCAACTGGAGCGCTTTACCGCAGATTTACAGGGCGGTCAGGTGGCCGTTGTCAGTGTCATGGGCATGGTCTGCGACTTTTGCGCGCGAGGCATCGAAAAAACCTTCAAACGCGACAAATCGGTCATCAAGGTGGACGTAGACCTAGCCAAGGGCAAGGTACTCATCGCCTTCGCATCCACGGCGCCCATAGACCGCGAGGCTATCGACCGCAAAATTCTGGCCAATGGACAAAATGTAACCGCCGTGCAGATATTGAGCATTTGAGCGTCAAATGAACGATCGCGCCGCCAACTTCTTTTCGCTATTCGCGTCTTCCTCAACGCTGATCTGCTGTGCGCTGCCGTCGCTCTTTGTCGTGCTAGGCGCCGGCGCTAGCTTTGCCAGCCTGCTCACGATCTTTCCGTTTCTGATCGTGCTGTCCCAGTTTAAGGTGACCATCTCCCTCATCGCCTTGGCGACGATTGCGCTGGCGGGATTCGCTCACTATAAGACAGCCCGACTGCCTTGCCCGGCGGACCCCGAACTGGGGCGCGCCTGTCTGCAGTCGAGAAAGCGTGCACGCGTGCTTTACTATGTGAGCGTCAGCATTTTTGTCTTTGCGACGATTTTTACCTACCTAGTACCACGAGTGATCTTCTCATGAGCCATCCATGTCATACCCACTTGCTACCTAACCTGCGTCGTATCGAAGGGCAGATGCGCGGCATCGCCAAGATGGTGGAAGAGGAACAGTACTGTATCGACATACTGAATCAGATTAAGGCCGTGCGAAATTCCCTCGCCAACGTCGAAGGCAAGATTTTGCAGACGCATCTAAAGGCCTGCGTGCGCGACTCCCTCGAGGCCACAGAGGACTTCGATGCCAAGGTCGAAGAAGTCATCAAAGTACTGAAACGCTAATCGCCTTACTCTGCTGTAGCGTTCAAACCCTTGCTGCCAATACCTACCGGCGCGCTGACACCGCCAGCCCTCGCCTTACCGACAACGTCGCGCAACGTAAATGGTGCGTTTAGCATCTCGCCGTCGGCATCAGGTCGTAGCTCGCCCACGCGTTGATACGCGCCCTTATCCGCGGCTAGACGAAAATCCACCAGCGCGCCCGCAGCTTCGTCGAGTTTGCCCACGGCGCCAAAGCCATGACCTTCATTGGTTTGCGTGCCCGTGGTGGCTTGATAGCCCATACGGTGCAGCAACTTGGCGCTGGCCCGCTCCAAGACCTCTGGGCGCACTGACAACATCCAGTTTTCTTGCTGGCGCAGCCATGGCTTCTGCATACCGTTGAGCATAACGATACGTGGCTGATCCGTATGATTGATGCCGGTGCCGTGTAGTAGCCGACCGTCGGTGATCACCATGGTGCCTGCCTTGGCATCCATGTTGATTGCTGGCGGCAATTTACCCACGGGCTTGCCCGCACGAACCGCATCGGCAAGCACCGTATGACTGCCGGGAATGACCAGCGTGCCGCCGGTCTTTTCATCCACGTCGGTGATCGCGGTCAGAATGTTCACACTCATGGGACTACGTGAATCTAGGTTGTTATTTTGATCCTGATGCAAGGCCTGAGGCACACCGCCCTGCAACGAAATGGCGGCGATCAGCGATGTGCAAATCCAACCCGGCCCGAGAGCCTCGGTGACCAGTTGTTCTACCAAGGGGCCACCTTGGGCGATGCTTGGATGCTGTTCTATGAAGAGCTCAAAACACCGGCCCTTGTTCACGCAGCAGTTGATGTTTTGCCCGCTGGGGGTGCGCTGGGCAATACCGGCAAGCTGCTCGCCCTCGGCCTGTTCCAGCACGCGCTGGCGCAGGGTGGCTACCTGTTCTGCCGAGAGTGCGTCTTCGACTTTGCAGTATCCCCAATTCAGCAGGTCTGCACGTAGTCGCCGAATATCCTTGCTCGGCTGGGGCAGGTCCTGCTCGCGCCAGAAAGGATGCTGCGAGCCAATGGTCGTGTCGTAGTAAGAGCCAGGCTTGAACTCCCACTTGCCCCAATCACTGCGTCGCTGAGGCGGCACGAAGTAAATCTCTGGGTTATTTGCCAACACCGAGGCCATGGGCTCCTTGGCGTTATTTTCCTCGCGGTAGATTTGTTGCGCAGATTCCGCGTGCGCGGCAATGCGTGCCGGATCGAATTCTTTTGGTATCTTCTTCATAGCTATCTTCGTCTTTCTAATCGTCGTCATCGGCGGCTGCGGTGTACTGCAGTCATCGATTGAACAAACCTAGCGACCTAATGTCGACAAAAATTCAACGGAGCACAACATGAAAATCGGTATCGCCATGATGAGTCACGAGACCAATACCTTCTCACCGGTCATCACAGATCTTGACCGGTTTTCGTCCGGCCACGGCGTGCCGCTGCGCGGGGAAGCTGCGCTCAACACCTATCGGGGCACCGCGTCCTGTCTGGGCGGCTACATCGCGGTCGCCGAGCAGCAAGCGGTTGAGATCGACATGGGTATCGCCGCCTCAGCACCACCCAGCGGCCCGGTGGAGAATGACGCCTACGCATACATGTGTGACGCCATCGTCGAACTGGCTGGCCGGGTCGATGCCCTACTCCTCGACCTGCACGGGGCGATGACCACGAAAACCTACGACGATGGCGAGGGCGAGTTGTTACGCAGGATTCGCGTAGACAATCCCGAACTGCCCATCGCCATTTCCCTGGACATGCATGCCAATATTACCGAGCTAATGGTCGGCAACTGTGATGTGCTCACCGGTTATCACACCTATCCCCATATCGACATGGACAGCACCGCAATGCGCGGCGCGACTGCTTTTTTTGCCATGCTACAGGGCAAGGCTAACCCGGTATTGCGCTGGGGCAACGCACCCATGCTGCCCCATGTTATGCGTCAGGGTACCGACGATGAACCCAATGCCTCGCTGCAGGCCCGGGCCATGGCCCTTGAGAGCGCGGGCAGCCTTGGTGTGAGCGTATTCACCGGATTTCCCCACGCAGACATTTACGATGCCGGCTTTAGCGTGGTGGCCATGACCGATGGCGACGCCGATACCGCCGAAGCGCAGGTCAACGAACTGCTGAGCAAGGCATGGGAGCAGCGTGAGGCCTTTGTGTATGACATCGAACCATTGCCACAGTCGATGCAGCGCGCGCGAGATGCTGCGACGGCGCAGGGTGACGGCCCGGTGATCGTGCTCGACCACTACGACAACACAGCTTCCGGCGGCACCATGGACACCACCGAGGTGCTACGTGCGGTATTGGACGCAGAACTCGAACGCGTCGCTGTGTTCGGCTTTTATGATCCCGACGTGGTGGAGCAAATGATTGCGGCCGGCGTAGGCGCAACCGTCACCGTCGAACTCGGCGGCAAGCTGCCCATGCCAGCGCTTGCCGAACAAAGCCAGCCGCTCACCGTGAGCGGCGAAGTGAAGCTGATTTCTAACGGTAAGTTTCAGGCCCAAGTGGCCATGGCGCGAGGGCTCACCATGAACATGGGCAAATCTGCAGTGTTGTCCGTTGGGCCGGTGGATATCGCCATTATCTCGCGGCATATCGAGCCCTACGATCCTGAGTGTTTTCGCAGCCTCGGCATGGAGCCCACGGCCTATGACTATGTGATGCTGAAAAGCCGCATTCACTATCGTGTTGGGTTTCGAGACATGGCCAAGCAGGTGATCGAGTGCGCGGGCCGCGGGGTGTGCACGTCTGACTACAGCCAACTGAGCTTCGAGCAGGTTCGTCGGCCTGTCTACCCGCTCGATCAGGATGGCGGCGGCGCCAACGAAAGCTGGCAGCTACCTTTCGCGCAGTAGGCTGCCCGACATCATGCTTGGCGCTGCAGCTCGTCTTTTACTCTGGGCACCACCTGAGTAAAGAGGCGCTCGAGGGACTGACTCATGTCGCTGGCGCGCATACCCGGCGGCACTGCCATGGAAACGATGTCGGTTATGCCAAAACTGCGCACAAAGGCTTTGATCTCCTCAACGCAGTGATCAACATCGCCAACAATCCAGGTCTGCGGCACCTGCTCGCCATGACGACCAAAGCCCTCGCCGCTCTCCTCAAAAAAGCGTCGGTACAGCTGCATGCGATATCGTTCCGAAGCTCGCACGGGTTCCCAGTCGCTGGCCTTATCGTCGGTAACCAAAATACTGCGGATAATACCCACCCGATAATCCGCTGGATTGCGGCCATCACTTTGCAGTGCTCCAACCCACGGATCGTAAGATTCAGCCTTCACCCCTTGGGGTAGAAAGTTCGTGTTGTAGCGCGCTGCCCGCAGCGCGCCAGCCTCGGACATGGCGGCGATCCACAGTGGTGGCCCGCCTTGCTGCACATAACCTGGGGTGATCTTCACGTCCTCAAACTGATAACGCTTACCGGCGTAGCTGAAGCGTTCGCCGGTGAAGCAGCGCTGTAGTACCTCAATGCCCTCGTTCATCAGCGACACACGACGCGCCACCGGCAGGCCAAAGCCCTTAAATTCATGGGGGGCGTAACCCATACCAATGCCAAGATCGACGCGCCCACCGGACAGGTTGTCGAGCACAGCCAAGTCCTCGGCGAGGCGAATGGGATGATTAAAGGGCATCAAGCAGATGTCGGTACCAAAGCGCACATGCTTGGTCACACTGGCCATGGCGGCCGCCACCGGCACCCAGCTAGGCAGGTAGCCATCGTCGACAAAGTGGTGCTCGGTAAACCACACCAGATCTGCGCCGATATCATCGAGCCATTTCACCTGTTCGAGTATTTCCGCGTAAAGATGCTGATCGCTGACACCCGAGTCTGGCGGGTTTCGAAAATCGTAGGACACCCCCACGCGCAGCGATGGCTTCGACTCTGAGTTGGCCATGATTTCTCCCCTTCCTCTCGTCTTTGTCGTACCTCTTTCAGCGCTAGTGAACACCAAGCCGTCGAGGGTCGTAAAGAGCGCGCTGTGCTAGTCGCAGAGCGCTCTGTAAGCTCAAGGCCTCAGAAAACAAAAGCACAATAAGAAAAGATCTATGCGCACCTCAATTATCGCGACATTACTCACCGTGCTACTGACCACGGGCACGACAAGTTCAATAGCTGACGATGATATTGCGCATGCCGCCAAGGTCACCGTGCTGTCTTCGAATCTCGCCAACGGCGCAACCACTGGTGAGTGGGGCTTTTCAGCAATGGTGCAAACCGCCGATCACTGCACCCTGTTCGACGCAGGTCGTTTTACTGACACCGTTGTGAATAACGCGACTGCGCTGCAGGTTGATCTGGGCTGCGTACGCAACATTGTGCTCAGCCATTTTCATTTCGACCACACCAGTGGGCTGGCCAGCGTAGTGGCGAGAATCCGCGCCAGCGGTTATGCCGACAAGCTCGACGTCTACGTGGGTGAGGGATTTTTCATTCCTCGGATCATCGACATGAACCACCCAGCCGGTGCCATGGGCGTCAAAGTCTTTGGTGCGTCATCCGTCAATTTCATGCAAGAAAAGCGCGCCCAGTTAGAAGCCCTAGGCCTAGTTTTTCACGAAATCAGCCAACCGACTCAGATCACGCAGGGCGTCTGGGCCACCGGGCCAGTACCGCGGGTATATCCTGAACAAAATCACCCAAGCTGGGTGCTGCTGCAAAAGCCGAATGGGGAGACCACACCGGATACCGTGCCGGAGAGCCAAGGGTTAGTCGTGCGAACCCAGCAAGGGCCCATCGTGCTGTTGGGCTGCGGTCACTCTGGGGCTGTGAACATGCTGTCCTTGGTGCGACAGAAAATTCAGGACAAAGACATTAATGCCCTCATGGGCGGCATGCATCTGTTCAATGCCGATCAACAAACCGTCCGCTGGACTGGCGTCAAACTCAAGGAATTGGGCCTGAAGCATTTGATGGCCGGTCACTGCACAGGGGTTGAACCCATGTTCCAGCTTCGCCAAGCACTTGGACTTAATCGCAGTCAGGCCGTAATGGGCGCGGTTGGGGCAAGCTTCTCGCTAGCCAAGGGTGTCATGGCGACAGATATCGCCAAGTAAGTGGGTTGGTCGCGGGCGCATTATCACGAGAGCGCTTTAGGGTTCGCGAAACGATTGCTGCGATCTTCACCACTGCGCGGTTCGAGGCATTCAAAGTCTTTTTCGATCAGCAGTTCCAGATTGCCCTCGGCGGTTGGCAAGGATTCGCGAATACCTACCTGATGCTCATCCGCCGCCCAGGCAAGTAAGGTGGCTTGGGCAATCCTCAGCACAATCGTTGAGCCGTCAAATACGGCGTCGCTAGCGTTTGCTGCGGCGGTCAGCTGATAGCCAAAAACCTGACCACCTGGAAAGTGTGTCGACGCCGTCAACGCTTGCCCGGCGGCAATATCGTCTACCTCGGATCGATCCAAGCGCAAACGAATGGCGTTATCTAAAATCCTAATCTTCATGTCCTCACACCCTCTGCCCGCAGCCTGTGCTGCTATGTGTCTTGCGGCATCGCGCTGACGGTAGCGGCCTTACTGCGCATCTGCTTTTTGAACATGCGATTCGCCAGATGCGCAAATACATAGGCTTTGCACTCTAGATACCGATGTCGAATGCTCGCTCGTTTGGTCATGACTCCGCGTGTGCCTCCACGGCCTGATCAGCCTGCCAGTGGGCAGCTGTGGTACGAGTTACCTGTTCTGGCTTGGTGGTTTTTTCCAACTTGCCCGGAAAGCCTTTGAAATGCGGCACGCCTTGCTCGTGATCGAGCCACTCGTCCGAGTCGGCGCACAGCACCGCGTCCGACGAAATAAACGCGCCAGCCAAGGAAGCCTCGCCGCGCAGCTCTGGATACCACCAACCATGAGGCACACGAATATGCCCCGCCTTCATGGTTTCGTGCACGGCTATCTGAGCCACCACCACACCTTGCGGGGTTGAAAGCTTTGCCCAATCGCCATCGATCAGCCCTTCTCGTTCTGCATCGCTGGTATGCAGGTACAAACTCGGCGCCGGCATACGGCGACGCAGCGATTCAATGTTGCGCTGGCCGGTTTGAAAGAATGGATCCTCTCTGACGCCAGTGAACACCAAGTACGGGTATTCCTCGGACTGACCGGGCAACGCGCGGTAATAGGGCAGCGGATCGAACCCCAAGTCGCCGAGTACGCTGGAGGCAAGCTCTACCTTGCCAGATGGCGTGGCAAAGCCTGTGTCTCGGTATTTGCGGAATTTAGGCGGCGCCAGCTCCATGAAAGTTTCGCTGGCGAACTCGGCAAACGTGCGGCCACCTCGCGACAGCCGATAGTCGAGCATGTCCTCAAGGCTAGTCCACGGAAATTCGTCGCCCAAACCCATGCGATGCGCGAGATCCGTCCAGAACTGAAAGGTGCTGCTGGCTTCTGCTGGCGGCTCGACGACTTTCTGCGATAGCGCCAAACGAGTAGTCCAGCTCCAGCCGTCAGCGACATGATTGCGCTCGGTGAACACGTCGCCGGGCAGCACGTAGTCGGCCAACATGGCGGTTGGCGTCATGAAAATCTCATGGGCCACAATGAGTTCTTGATTGAGCATGGCCTGATGAATTTGATGCTGATTGGCGTAACTGAGCAGCGCGTTATTGCCCAAACAGAAAAACGCCTTAACGGGGTAAGGATCTTCGCTGACCATGGCCCGGAAAACGCTGGTGGGGTTGGCCATTTGGCAACCCATGACGATATCGGCATAGGGAAAACCCCAGACCTTCTCGGTGGGCTCTTTGAGCATTTCTGCAACGCGATAGGTAAAGGCAGGGTGGTCGTCATAACCCAGTTGCTTGGCTTTTTGCTGTGGTGACAAACGTTCATGCAGGCCGATTTCTGACTCGGGAATATAGGTTTGCGAAAAACCGCCCAGAGTTTCACCGCCGACCACATCTAAATTGCCGGTCACGGCGCGCAGAATCGAATGCAGGCGTATGGCCGACGTCGAAGACAGCTGTTGGTCGGTAATTGGCGTCCAGGGAATCACCGCGCCGTCGGCTTGAGCGTACATCCGCGCCGCGGTGGCAATATCCTCAGCGGGCACACCGGTAATTTGCGCCACTCGCTCCAGCGGATATTCATCCACCCGCTGCTTTAGCTCTGCAAAGCCAACACACCAATCTCTGACGAAAGCCTCGTCGTAGAGGCCTTCGTCGAAAATCACTTTGAGCCAGCCCAAACACATGGCGGCATCGGTACCGGCCTTTAATCGCAGGTGAAGGTCTGCGCCTTCCGCCTGATCCGAGACTCTCGGATCCAGTACAATCACCTTGGCACCCCGCGCCTTGGCAGCACGAATGGCGTTGTAAATCGGTGTCCACGAATGCTTGCGCGGGTTATGGCCGAACAACACGATGCAGTTGGTGGAGCCCAAATCCCCCATGGGGAACCAGCCATAGGTGAGGCGGTTCACCGCGGCAGTATTGCCCGCACACAGGGCCACGCCACTGATCCAATTCGGCGATCCCAAGAGGTTCATGAAGCGTCGATCAAGACTGTGGGTGGTTTGGGTATTCCAGCCAGACGTGGAAACCGCAAAGGATTCCGGGCCGTACTTTTGCGTGATGGCGCCGAGCTTTGCAGCGATCTCGTCCATGGCCTGCTCGTAGGAAATTTCCTCCCAGCGATCCTCGCCCCGCTCGCCAACGCGTTTTAACGGCTTGGTCAGGCGATCCTTGTGGTTGTGAATCAGCGGCACTGCGGTGCCCTTGTAGCAAATGTTGGCCGCCAGCGCCGGGTTGTCGTGGGCGATGACTCGGGAGACTTTGCCGTCCTGCGCCTCACTGCGTAGCTGACAACCGATATCGCAAACGGTGCAAATCGAGTATTTGGTTTCTTTTGTTGCAGCCAATTTTCCTCTCCAAACCCGTGGTATTCGCCAATACTACTGACTTCTCGGTCGCTGTCGAAGACACGGCGCAATAAAGTCGGCACGAGCGCCCTCTGGCTTTTGTAGCATGCTCGTCGAAAAGAAAGACCCAGTGAGACCACGTGAGAAGCTCCGCCGCTACATTTCAAACCGACCAATATCCTGCCTGGCTGATTGCCGACTTGCGATCCGATCATGCCGGTGAACTTGGCGCGGTGATGATCTACACCGGTATCTTGGCGGTTTCGCGTAACCCCGCAGTCCGCACGTTTGCGCAAGAGCACTTGGTTACCGAGCAAACGCATCTGCAGCTGATGGAGTCCTTGCTGCCACGCCGACTGCGCTCCAAGGCCCAGTTACCCTGGCGCGCCGCTGGGTGGCTGATTGGCGCGCTGCCTGCTCTGATCGGTGAACAATGGGTCTTTGCCACCATTGAGGCGGTGGAAACCTTCGTTGATGAGCATTACGCCGAGCAAATTGAGCGCCTGAGATTACAAGAGCTTGAACAGTCCCTGCGCGAGACCCTCGAAGCTTGCCAAGCCGACGAGATCGCTCACAAGCATGACGCCGCGGCTAGGCGCAGCGGTTCGCCTTCGCTGGCGTTGTCGCTTTGGCTGCGCACCGTACGCTGGGGTTCTGAGGCCGCGGTAATGGTGGCGCGAGCGATCTGATGCCGACGACTCATGTTGTTTGGTTCAAACGTGATCTTCGCCTGCACGATCACGCGGTCTTGAACGCTGCCGCCGCTGGCGGGCCAGTGTTAGCACTGTACGTCATTGAACCCGAACTGTGGTCCCAGCCCAGTGCCTCGACCCGCCACTGGCAGGTTGTTCAGGCGGCTCTTCTCGATCTAGAGCAGGCCATTGCGCAACACGGTGGCCGTCTCTGCGTGCGCATCGGCACGATGGAGGAAGTGCTGGTTGAACTACAGCAGGCACTCGGCCACTTCGCCCTGCTGGCACACGAGGAGATTGGTGAAGACTGGTCTTTTAAGCGGGATAAAGCGGTTGCTGCATGGTGCGCTGGCGCAGCCATATCGTTTACCGAGCTGCCCCAGTTTGGCGTCTTTCGCGGCCAACATGACCGCGATGGCTGGGCGACTCGGTGGCGCCAATTTATGACCCAGCCGCAACAGCAGACGCCACAAACGATCCGGTGGACACACCACCCCAGCACTGCCAATTGGCAGGACTGGCAGCCCAAACCATCGCGACATGGCATTGCCAATTTCAATCTGCCGAGCGCACCAGCAGTGCTCGAAGGATTTTTGCAGCGCCGTGGCGAGCAGTACCACCTGAAAATGTCGAGTCCATTGAGTGCGCCAGAGGCTTGCTCACGACTTAGCGTGCAGCTTGCCAGTGGCCGACTGTCGATGCGCACAGTGGTGCAAGAGACTTGGCGTGCCCAGCGTCAGGTAAAAACGTGGCCGGCCGAGCAGCGCGGCACCTGGCCCAAGGCGCTAGCGGCCTTTCAAAGCCGTTTGCACTGGCACTGCCACTTCATGCAAAAGTTTGAGAGCGAACCCGAGCTAGAGCATTGCAACATGGCGCGCAGCTGCGACGGTCTGCGTGAGAACGATTTCGACGAGGCCAAATTCCAGGCGTGGTGCACCGGACATACGGGTTATCCGTTTATCGATGCCTGCATGCGTTTCTTGCTGGCCAAGGGTTGGATCAACTTTCGCATGCGGGCCATGCTGGTGTCCTTCGCTGCCTACGACCTTTGGCTGCATTGGCAACGACCGGCTCACCATTTGGCCCAGCTCTTTATCGATTTCGAGCCGGGCATTCACTACCCACAGGTGCAGATGCAGTCGGGAACGACGGGCATTAATACACTGCGCATCTATAACCCCATCAAGCAGTCGATGGATCAAGACCCCAAGGGCGAGTTCATACGCCGCTGGGTGCCAGAATGCGCGGGCTTCGACCAGCTGCGTATTCATGCGCCTTGGGAAGCAACCGCCATGGAGCAACTCGCTGCTGGCTGTCAAATCGGTGAGCATTACCCAGAGCCCATCGTCGACCATATGAGCGCGGCGCGTTTTGCCAAGGCACAATTCGCCGGGGTTAGGCGCTCAGCAGCCGGGCAGGCCGACAAGCAGACCGTCATGCAGCGGCATGGTTCCCGAAAAACAAGCTCCAGAAAAACAGGTTCGCGAAAGACAGACGCGCAAAAAAAACCAGCCGCTAGCATCGAAAAACGAGCACCTGACAACGGTGCCGCGACTCAATAGCACGAAGGGCTTGGGCGCGAAAACGCCTGACACCACAGGCCTTGTGTCCACTTTTAAGTTAAATTTCCACTAAGTCTCCATATTTGAATTCCGCTTCTGTGGGCCGTTTCACACCCGACAAAAGGGCTGTGAGCGCCGGACTTAGAGCGTCGTAAAATTTAATTTTTAGCAATATCAATAACTTAAATAAAAACCATGCCAAAACTTTGCAACACGAGAGTCGATGCCCCGGTTTTGCCAATTCAATTTACGACAAATTCTCGACCATATACTTTCACGGCATATTCATTTGCCCATACCTAGGCTAAATCGGCTTGGAGCGCTCCATCTTCAACCTCGGTTTTAGATGTTTTGGCAGTGTCTCGACGGGTTCGACGAATCCATCAGCTCGGCGCTCACAGCAAGCACCAGTTTTCCCGCAGTCGAGTGGTCAAGATCGACATATTTGGATGGAGCAGTTGTGTGGTGTTCGCAAATGCCAGTGTCTCTTCCCTATGTAGCAGCCTCGAGGTGCTGTCAGGGATGTCAGAGAACATGGTCTTTGCGAGTGCGGGTGCGTCGGGCAGCTGATAACTTAACGTTAAGGAGAGAGGAATGGATCTGAAAGCAGATGATTACGTTGGAGTCTCATTCTGGATCATATCCGCGGCTATGGTTGCCGCTACCTACTTTTTCACTGTCGAACGCGATCGCGCTGAAGGCAAGTGGAAAACGTCATTGACGGTTGCCGCCATGGTGACCGGTATCGCAGCGATTCACTACTTCTACATGCGAGGAGTTTGGGTCAGCACGGGTGAAAGCCCACTGGTATTTCGTTACGTCGACTGGCTGCTAACGGTACCGCTGCAAATTATCGAGTTCTATCTGATTCTTGCGGCTATCGCTGTAGTTCGCGCGGCTTTGTTCTGGAAGCTCATGATCGCCTCCATCGTGATGCTGGTCTTCGGCTTCTTGGGCGAACTTGGCGCGATGAGCTACTGGCCTGCGTTCGCAATCGGGATGGCTGGCTGGTTGTACATCATCTACGAGATCTTCGCAGGTGAAGCAAGCCAGATCAGTGCTGCCAATGGTACGGCTGCAAGCCAAGCTGCGTTTAACGCATTGCGCTTGATTGTGACCGTAGGCTGGGCAATTTACCCAATCGGCTACATTCTCGGTGCTGCAGAAGGAGGCGCTGCGGGCCTCAACTTGATCTACAACCTTGCGGACTTTGTTAACAAAATCGCATTTGGTGTAGTGATCTGGGCTGCTGCTACGTCCTCTTCCGAGAGCGCGTAACAAGCCAAGGCGCGATGGGTGGGTCTTATGACCCATCCATCTCACCTCACATGTTCCGAACCCTTTCTGCCAGAAACTTTCTGTCAGACCCTTTCATTAGACACTCTCTATGAGAACCCAGGTAACTCACTCAATCCGTTGGCAAGGGGAAGCTATGCAGGATTACCAACTCGCCCAAGCCCTAGAGAGCACAGTTAACCGCTATGGCCACCAGGCCGACGCACTCGCGCAGGCGTCGCAACACCACTTTTCCAGCAAGGGTAAGCGCACGCGCTCAAAGCTGATGTTCGCTGCAACTCCCCGCATAGAAAATTATCAGGCCCTCGTGCACGCAGCCGCAGCAATCGAGCTGATCCACGAAGCCTCCATCGTCCATGACGATATTCAAGACCAAACCACACGACGACGGGGCCTGCCCACGGTGTGGCGGAAATTCGGCGCCAATGCAGCGCTGTTGTTAGGCGATCATCTGGTCGCTGCTGCATTTCGATCCATCGCCGAAGCCCCGGCTATTGACGACATTAAAACAGCCCTGATTCTCGCGTTATCTGAATCAGTAAGCCGCGCAGCGTCAGGGCAGCACCTGCAGCTCACCAATGAAACCGGCAGCGATGTTGAAGCCTTCTATGTCAACGTCGCCATCAATAAAACCGGCGCGCTGCTGGCGCTACCGCTGCAATTTGCTTCGCTGTTCAATCGCAAAGTGGCATCTGATACCTTGGCGGCGCGTCGCTGTGGCGAACAGCTGGGGCTTGCTTATCAAATTCTTGATGATCTAAAACCCTACGCGAAACCCAGCAAACTGGCCTACGATGAAGACATGCAAAATCGCGTCATCACCGCGCCGGTCGCCGCCTGCAGTATGTTGTTTCCGCATTTAGATCCATTTCAAACGCTCATCAAACGAGCGGAGTTGCGCGACAAAGCCATACGTGAGTGTCAGCGATGGCTGGATACCGCACTGGCCAATGCACGCTACGAGACCACCTTTCTCGATCAGGCGGTGGCCGCAGTAGTCGAGCAATTTATCGGTCAACGTTTGTCGCAAAAGCTTGCGCCACCAGTACAGATCACACCCAGCTACGCGACTTACACTGCGCAATCAGCAGCGCGAGTAGAGGCGGTATGAGTGAACATGTCATCGTCATTGGCAGCGGTTTTGGCGGACTCGCCAGCGCACTGCGTGCCCGCAAGATGGGCTTCGATGTCACCGTAATAGAGCGCTTGGATCAACTTGGCGGTCGCGCCCAAACTTTCGAGCGCGATGGCTTCGTCTTTGACGCCGGACCCACCGTGATTACTGCGCCCTTTCTCTTCAATGAGCTGTTTGAGCTTTTCGATCGCAAGATCGAGGACTACGTTGAGATCTTGCCAGTAACGCCTTGGTATCGATACGAGTTCAACGACGGCACGCACCTGAACTACGGCGGCAGCGTCGACGATACGCTGAAAGAAATCGAACGCATCAATCCTGCCGACGTCGACGGCTACAAAAAACTGCTGGCCCACTCGGAAAAGATTTTCGATGTTGGCTTTAGCCAGCTTGCCCACGTGCCCTTTAACAAGCTGTGGTTCATGCTCAAGCAAGTGCCAGACCTGATTCGCCTTGGCTGCTATCGCACGGTGTGGCAGTTCACCAAGCACTACCTCAAAGACGACCGACTGCGCAGGGCTTTCAGCATTCAGCCGCTGTTGGTGGGTGGCAATCCGTTTTCCACCACCAGCATCTACTCCTTGATCCATTACTTAGAGCGCCGCTGGGGCGTGCACTTTCCTCGCGGTGGTACCGGTGCGCTGGTCAAGGCGCTGGGCAAACTGATGGTCGAGCAAGGCATTGACATCAAACTGAATCAAAGCGTCGCACAGATACAAATCGAGCAAGGTCAGGCGACTGGCGTCGTGCTTGCCGACGGCTCTACCCTCAAAGCCGATAAGGTCATTTGTAACGGCGACCCGGCCTATACCTACAAAAACTTGATTGATTCCGTCCATCGCAAGACCTGGACGGATCGACGTATCGATGGCCTGAAGTATTCCATGGGTCTCTATGTGCTGTACTTTGGTACCGACCGCAAATATGACGATGTGGAACACCACACGATTATTTTTGGCGACACTTATCAAGAACTGCTGCAGCGTATCTTTGACGGCGGCGCAGTTGGCGACGATCTCAGCCTGTACCTTCATCGACCCACCGCCACTGACCCCGCACTGGCACCGCAGGGCAAGGACGCATTTTATGTGTTAGCGCCGGTACCGAATTTGAAGCGCGATGACTGGCACACTGTTAAAGCTCAGGTGAAAGAGCGGGTGCTGGATATATTGGAAGAACGTGTGCTGCCGGACCTGCGCGATCACCTAGAAGTCTGCTTCGACTTTGATCCCACGGATTTTGCCCAGCAGTATCAGTCGCAGTGGGGGGCAGGATTCTCCATCGCGCCGATTTTTACTCAGTCGGCCTTTTTCCGGTTCCACAATCGCGCCGAAGACTTCGACAATTTGTACTTTGTTGGCGCTGGCACCCATCCCGGAGCAGGCGTACCCGGTGTGCTAAGCTCCGCCAAGGTCATTGAAGAACTTCTGCATCAAGACTGCCCCGACCTCACACCGGCACTGTCATGACACAGCAACTCGAATACGCCAAAAGCACCTTTGCCGCTAACGCCAAAACCTTTGCCTTGGCGGCGCGCTTTCTGCCCAAGGCTCGCTATGAGGCGGTGGCGCGGCTGTATGCCTTTTGCCGCCAGCTAGATGATCTTGCCGACGCAGCGCCGGCTGGGGTCAACCACGACATGCTGGTCAGTATTCGACAGCAAATCTGCGACGGCGAAAGCACGGATCCGGTCATCGACGACATGCTGCAGCTTCAGCGCGACTTCGAGATTCCCACAGCCTTGCTGCTGGACTTCGTCGATACGCTCATCGAAGACCAATACCCACGAGCATTGGCTAACGTCGACCAGTTGGTGCGCTTCGCCTACGGGGTCGCCTCGACGGTAGGTCTCATGATGTGTCATGTCTTTGGCGTTCGAGACCAGCGTGCCTATCCTTTCGCGGTGGATCTTGGTGTGGCCATGCAAATCACGAATATTGCCCGAGACATTTTAGAAGACGCAGAACGTGATCGGCTTTATGTGCCGGGCACCTTGTTAGACGCGCCAGTGAGCTGCGAAGGCTTAGCGCAGGGCGATGCCGACCAGCGTGCCAATGCCTATCAAGGTGCGATGCGCATGCTCAGTATCGCAGACGAATACTATGCCAGCGCCGCCTTGGGTTACGGTTACCTGCCGCCCTCTGTGCGCCAGGCGATCAAGGTTGCCGCCCGCCTGTATCAGGCAATTGGCGAAAAGGTCGCACGCAACGAGACCGCCTACTGGCAGCGCCGTACCGTGGTTTCTACCGAACGTAAGTGCCTGCTGATCGCTGAACTGTTTATGCAGCGCATGCGCGACGGCTCCAGCACACTCCAGGTAGGCAAGTTTCAACACGCAGAACACCTGCACGTAGCCTTAGATCAACGTCGCTTTACTGCCTGATTCATCCTCATGAACCAGTCGCCCGATTTCGATGTGGTCATTCTGGGTGGCGGGATGACCGGTCTGACGTTGGCTCATCACATTGCTCAGCACAATGCCGCGCAGCCCGCGCGAGGGCTCAAGACCCTTGTCTTAGAACCAAGAGAATCCTACCGGCGGGATAAAACCTGGTGCTATTGGCGCCAGGCCAGCACTCCTTTTGATGAAGCCATCACACACCAGTGGTCGCAGTGGTCTGTCTCGTTTAACGGCGAAACTCAGGTATGTCGTAGTGAACACATGCCCTACGTGCGCGTCGACAGTGGTCGTTTTTATGACATCGCCCAGCGAGAGATTGAGGTCAGCGACAGCGTCACCTTGCGCCTCGGCGAGGCAGCGACGGCTATGACTGCCCAGCACGCCGGGGTGGCGATCACCAGCGAAGGCGAGAGCTGCTGCGCGAAAAAAGTCTTTGATACCCGGCCCAAGCCGCTACCCAAGGACATACTACTGCAGCACTTTGTCGGCTGGGAGATCGAAACCGACAGCGACGTCTTTGACCCTAGCACGGTGATACTGATGGACTTTGTTAACACCGCGCAAGACATCCACTTTTTCTACGTACTGCCGTTCAGCCCCCGCCATGCATTGGTGGAGACCACGCATTTCTCTAAGGTCATACCGGCTGATGAGATCTATGCAGGCGAGCTTGAAACGTATTTAGCGAGCCGCTTCGGTTTGCGTGAGTGGCGCACCCTGCACCGCGAACAGGGGGTGATTCCCATGCCTCGCAAGGCCCCGGACTTAGCCGCCCGAGCGCACCGGCAGATTGTTCCACTGGGTCTGCACAGTGATACCGTGAAACCCTCAACAGGTTACTGCTACCCCCACGCACAGCAGCAGGCGCTGGCGCAGGTTCGGGCGCTTTTTGCCCGTCCAGATGCGAACCCAAATACCAACCCACAGGATCACGCCGTGGCTGCTCGCTCGCGGTTAAACCGTTGGCTCGATGCGGTATTTATTGGCTTTTTAGAGGAGCATCCTGAACGCGCTGGCGAAATTTTTTACCGCCTGTTCAGTCGGGTTCCCAGCAATGCCTTAGTGCGCTTTCTCAGCGATCAGGCCAGACCCACCGACGTGATCCGCGTGATGACCGCACTGCCCATGGGGGCCTTTATTCGCCAAACTTTCCGCCATGTTGTCAGCGCTTAGACCCTTCGGTCTGTTCCTTGGCGGTGCGGTGCTGGTGTTAGCGCTCGGCTTTCTCACTGGCAGCGCCGACTTCGAGTTTATCGGGGTATTGAGTTTGCTGATTTTGCTTGCCGGCCTACCCCACGGCGCATTCGACTACTACCTGTTAGCCGCCCATTACCGAGGCGCCCAGCTTGCTGGCGCGCTGGCAGGCTATCTTGCCTTGATCGGCATCACAGCATTAATCTGGTGGCTGTTGCCGCTGGTGTTCTTGTTCAGCTTCCTGGCTTATTCCGCCTTTCACTTTGGCGATTCAGACTGGCCCGGTCAGACACCTATGCACAAGTGGGCATGGGGACTGGCCGTCGTCGCGCTGCCCTGCTTGCTCGCTCCTGCCGGGGTCGCATCACTCTTTAACGTCATCACCGGTGTGGCTGACCTAGCGCAATTAACATCATTATTTGGTTTGCTGGCGATTCCTGCGGTGATTTACTGCTGCTGGCCGCGCGATACGGTGTCGCCCAACCCCATGCCAGTCCTGCTTGGGAGTTACGCGCTAATAGGCCTCGCGGCAGGTCCACTGGCGGCCTTTGCCTGCTACTTCGCCTGCCTGCACAGCCCGTTTCATTTGCGCCGTTGGCGTCAGCGCACTGCCCATGGTTCTCTGCTAGCGGTCTATGCCCTGACCGCTGTGGTATTGGCCTGCGTGGGTGGGTTGATCTGGCTTTACCCAGTGGCTTGGCAGCACGCGTCGGCCGCCACCATCGATCCGTCAGCCGTGCGCTATACCTTTGTCGCCCTGGCCGCACTCACCGTCCCGCATATGACCCTGCTGTTCGCCCTGCAGCGCATGGACAGCGCGCAGGCCTAGCGAGCAATCAAGCGAAACACGCCAAACTGATCACCGGCTTCAGCCAGTGTTGGAAACCCAGCCACGATGTCTGGATAGTTCGGTCGGTATTTATCCTTATAGGCGTTAAACAGCCGTTCGAGATCTTCGGTGACCGGCACGGCATTTAACGCATAGGTGTTGCCGGAGAGCCGCATTTCAACTGCCGCGCCATCGCCAAGACGCTGCACCCAGCCGCTGGCGCTATTACCAACCACATAAAGCGCGCCGTCCACTTGAACCACCCAAATCACCACCACCCGAGGCAGTATGCCCGGCACCTTGAGCAGTATTTCATCGACCTTGGCGGTCTCTGGCCATGTTTGGGGCACTGGGGTCGGCTGGCCACCGATAAAGAATCCTGGCAGGGGCCCAATGGGTGTTACAAAAACCAATATTGCCAAGATGGCGGTAAGTAGGGCGATCAGGCCGCGGCGTTTTGTCATAGCTGTTCCCAAAAAAATTTCCTTCCATCGCAGGGTTACAAGGCAGGGAAGCCTTTGCCATGCGCATCCGACCAACGGTCAACACTGCACCCTCACGACCATGAGTCTTGACTCGCGTTACCGTCAAAGAGAACCTGCCGGCTCCCAGTCAATAAGCCTTAGCCATGACACAGACCGAGCAGACCGCGTACACCACCGCCAACTGGAATCAACCGCCCCACAATCGACACAGCTTTCAGCATATGTCCGCGCTGTTCCAGACCACGCAAATTCGTCGCTCGGGCGACCAAGCCTCGGCGCTTGAGTATGCGCTAGAAGACCTCAGCCAGTTGCCCTACCCGGTATCCAAGAGCGAAACCCAGCCACTACAGCATTTTCTTGACAGCACCTACACCGATGCATTCGTTGTACTGCAGGACGGCGTCGTCATTACCGAGCAGTACTTCAACAACATGAACGAACAGACACCGCATCTGTTGAACTCGGTGTCAAAATCCTTCGTCGGTATGTTGGCGGGTATCGCCGTCGACGACGGTGCCTTGGTCGCCGATAGCTTAGTGAGCGATTACTTACCCCAGCTTGCCGACAGCGCATTTCGACACACGACCGTGCAAACCGCCTTAGATATGACCGCAGCGGTAGCGTACTCAGAGGACTACGATCAACGTGGCGATGATTTTTGGCATGAGGCCGCGGTAGTGGGCTGGCGTCCCGACCTACAAACCGACACGTCGCCGCGCTCCTTGCTCGACTACTGCCAACAGCGCAGCCAAACCGAACAAGACGAAGGCGCGCACTTTCACTACCGCACGGTACTCACCAACCTGTGCGCGGCGGTTATTGAGTCCGCTGTTGGTCAGCCTTTCGCTGACTATTTTTCGCAGCGGCTGTGGCAACCCCTTGGCTGCGAGCAAGACGCAAACGTGGTGGTCGATCCGACTGGCCTGCCGTACATGGGGGCAGGGATGAGTGCCTGCGCTCGAGACCTCGCACGCTTTGGTGAGCTACTGCGTAACGATGGCTTTTACAACGGCGCGCGGATCGTGCCTGCCAGTTGGGTGCGCGATACGCGCCTAGGTAATGATCAGGTGCGGCAGCTGTTCGCTGCCAGCGAGTATCGAGGCTTGTTGCCGAACGGCCACTATCGTAATCAGGTGTGGGCGGACCCAACTGCACAAGAGATCATGTGCATTGGTATTCACGGCCAGTCCATTTACGTCGACCGCGCCAAGGCGCTGGTTTGCGTCAAACTCTCTTCTCATCCACATCCCACAGATTTGTCCTTATACGGCACCACCTATCGAGCGCTTCGCGCCTTGGCTGCCCAGCGATGAGTTGCGTCATGTTGCAATATACGAGTGTCGCCAATGCGCGCCGCTGAGATTGGATCTGCCAATGTCATCGTCATCGGCGGTGGCATCGTCGGCTGCTCTATCGCCTATCACCTGACCCAGCTCGGCGTCAGCGATGTGGTTTTGCTGGAGCGCAAAAAACTCACCAGCGGCACCACCTGGCATGCCGCAGGATTGGTTGCGCAGTTGCGGGCATCGCAAAACATGACGCGCCTGTCGCGTTACTCCACGGAACTGTTTGCCGAGCTGGCCAAGCACACTGGGCAAGAAACCGGCTACCAGCAAACGGGTTCCATGACCCTGGCCCTGCACGCCGAACGGTTGGAAGAACTCAAGCGCCAAGCCACCATGGCCAACGCCTTTGGGGTGCACTGCGAGCTGATCGATGCGGCCTTTGTGCACGAGCAGTGGCCGGGGATTCAAACCGAAGACTTATGTGGCGGGGTTTATCTGCCCGGCGACGGGCAAACCAACCCGGTCGATACCACGCTGGCGCTGGCAAAGGGCGCCCGTCAGGGTGGCGCGCAAATCTTTGAAGACACCAAGGTGGCGCGGCTGGCGATTGAAAACGGCCAAGCGGTGGGGGCCTATTTAGACGACGGCACGTTGCTCGCTGCCAAGCAAGTCGTCCTTGCTGGCGGCATGTGGTCCCGCGAATTTGCCGCTCAACATGATGTTCATCTGCCCCTACATGCCGCCGAGCATTTCTATTTGGTCACCGAGCCGCTGCAATCCTTTACTACCGTGCGACCAACCCTGCGCGTGCCCGACGAACAGGTCTACTACAAGTACGATGCAGGCAAGCTTCTGCTGGGCTGCTTCGAGCTGGAGGCTAAGCCTTGGGGTATGGAGGGTATTGCAGAAGATTTTTGCTTCGACGCCCTACCCGATGACTTCGCCCACTTTGAACCCATACTCGACACAGCCATCCAGCGGTTTCCCGAACTTGCCGATGCTGGCATCAACCTGTTCTTTAATGGGCCGGAAAGCTTCACCGCAGACGACCGTTATCTGCTTGGGCCAACGCCAGAACTGGACAACCTCTTTGTGGCCTGCGGCTTCAATTCCATTGGCATCCAATCCGCTGGCGGCGCTGGTAAAGTCTTGGCCCAGTGGATGCACGAAGGCATGCCGCCCATGGATCTTTGGGATGTAGACGTGCGCCGCACATTCCCCTTTCAAAGCCAGAGCGACTTTTTGTTTGAACGCACCAAGGAGACCTTGGGGCTGCTCTACGATATGCACTGGCCACACCGCCAATATGCGACCAGTCGCGGCATTCGACTGAGCCCGCTACATGATTGTGTACTGGCACAGGGTGCGGTGATGGGCGAGTTGGCCGGCTGGGAGCGGCCCAATTGGTACGCCGAAACCGAACCCGCCGAGTATCAATACACTTATGGCAAACCCAACTGGTTTGAGGCCTGCCAACGAGAGTGCGACGCTATCGCCGAGGATGTGGCTTTATTTGATCAATCCAGCTACCCCATTTTTCACGTGGCGGGCCCCCAGGCGCTGGCTTGCCTACAGCATGTCTGCGCCAACAATGTCGATGTCGTCGTCGGCAAAATTGTCTATACCCAGTGGCTCAATGAAGCTGGCGGTATCGAAGCCGATGTGACCATCACTCGACTGGCGACAGATCGCTTCATGATCGTCAGCGCCTGCGTCAGCGAACGCAGAGATTGGTTTTGGTTGAGCAAGCGCGCTGCGCGGTTTGATTGTGACGTCAGCCAAGATCGCGAGACCGCCATCATCGGTGTCATGGGACCCAAGTCGACCCGGCTGCTGACGGCGATTTGTGATGATCCTGATCAAGCCGAACGGATCGACTACTACACATCCGCTCTGCTCACCGCGGGGGATATCACATTTCGTGCCAATCGACTCAGCTATGTGGGTGAGCGCGGTTTTGAACTGTATCTGCCTGCCCACAAGGCAACGAAACTGTGGCAACGACTGCTGGGCGCCGGCGCACCACTGAACATTCGCGCTGCGGGGTTTCATGCCATGAACGCCTGCCGCATGGAGAAGGGATATCGGCACTGGGGAGACGACATCCACGATCACATCACGCCGCTGCAGGCGGGCCTTGGCTTCGCCACCGCGAAAGACAAGACAGGCTACCTCGGCCAACCGATCATCGATGCCCAGCGCGGGGTGCAGACGCGCCGCCTAGTGAGCCTGGCCATCGAGTCCGCTGACGCGCCATTCATGCTGCATGACGAACCGATACTGCGAAACGGCATCGCCGTCGGTCTGACCACCTCAGCCGCTTGGGGCCACCGCGTGAACAAAAGCCTCGCCATGGCAGAAGTCCACAATGCACAGGGCGTGACAGGTGCGTGGCTCAAAGAGGGCAACTTCGAGGTGGAAGTTGCCCTGCAGCGATACCCCATAACCGTTCAGTTGGGGCCCTTTTATGACCCCAAAAGTGAGCGTATGAAATAAGGCCTAAGGCGGGTGGCTACCACAAATCGTATTTTTGCAGTTCCGCTCGCCCCACCACCATGTGATGGACTTCATCAGGGCCATCGGCAAAACGCAGATGGCGCATATCGGTGTACATGGTCGCCAAGGGCGTCCACTGCGAAATACCCGTAGCGCCATGCATTTGAATGGCTGCATCGATAATCTCGCATACCTTCTCAGGCACCATGGCCTTCACCGCGCTGACGTAGACTCGGGCCTCTTTGTTGCCCAGCACATCCATGGCCTTGGCGGCCTGCAGCACTGCCAAGCGCATAGCATTGATCTCGATGCGCGCGCGGGAAATGACTTCAATGTTCTTACCCAGCTTGGCAATTGGCTTACCGAAGGCAACACGCGTACCCGAGCGCTTGACCATAAGCTCTAGGGCTTTTTCTGCCTTGCCAATGGAGCGCATGCAGTGGTGAATGCGCCCCGGACCAAGGCGCACCTGAGAGATCTCAAAGCCTCGGCCTTCCCCGAGCAACATGTTTTCTTTTGGCACACGCACGTTATTGAAGCGAATGTGCATATGACCGCGCGGTGCGTGGTCTTCACCAAACACCTGCATGCCCTCGAGTATTTCGACGCCCTCGGTATCCGTTGGCACCAGAATTTGCGATTGCTGACGACTGGGGGCGGCATCGGGGCTGGTTTTGACCATGGTAATCATGATCTTGCAGCGTGGATCACCGGCGCCGCTGATGTAGTACTTCTCACCGTTGATTACCCAATCATCACCGTCGAGCACCGCTTGGGTGCTGATGTTCTTAGCATCCGACGATGGCAAGGATGGTTCAGTCATGGCGTAGGCAGAGCGAATCTCACCGTTGAGTAGGGGCTTTAACCAGCGCTCCTTTTGCTCTGGCGTACCCACCCGCTCAAGCACCTCCATGTTGCCGGTGTCGGGTGCACTACAGTTGAGTGTTTCAGAGGCCAGCGGCACCTTGCCCAACTCCGCAGCAATGTAGGCGTAATCCAAGTTTGTCAGGCCCTCGCCGGTATCTGAGTCGGGCAAAAAGAAATTCCACAGACCGGATTCTTTGGCTTTGTTCTTCGCACCTTCCAGCAGTTCGAGCTGTCGTGGGTGCCAGCTCCAGCGGTCAGTTTTTTCGCTGTTCAGCGCGTAAAACTCTTCGACTATGGGCTCAACATGCTCAGTAATGTGGCGCTGTACGGCGTCCATCAGTGGCTGCGCTTGCGCCGACATGGCCAGTTCAAACAGATCGCTATCTAAATCTACGGCTTCGCTCATCTTTCCCTCTCGTTTTTTTATTCAGCGCGCTTTGTACCTCTAGATTCGAAACGGGACAAGTTGCCGTGCTACATTCGCGAGCAGATCAATAACAAACTCGGGGGAGAACATGATCGACTTTACCATTCCAGAAGAGACCAAGGCCGTGCGCGATAAGGTGCGCGCCTTCGTACAAAGCGAGTGTCATCCGGCTGAAGAGGTTTGCACCGCAGACAATTTTGACGAGACCATGGCCGGGCTGCGCAGCAAGGCGCGTAGCCAAGGCCTGTGGTGCCCGTTTATTCCAACCGAACACGGCGGCATGGGCCTGCGCCCGCTGGCCAACGCCCTGGTGCAAATGGAATTAGGCGAAAGCCATCTTGGCGCGCTATCGCTGAATACCCAAGGCCCAGATGACGCCACCATGCTAACCCTGCTGGAACACGGCACCGACTTTCAAAAAGAAAAGTACTTAAAGCCGCTGCTCAACGGTGAAAAGCGTATCTGCTACTCCATGACCGAGAAGGCCGCTGGAGCAGACGCTACCGGTATGCAAACTACCGCCGTACTCGACGGCGACGAGTGGGTGCTCAATGGTGAGAAGTGGTTTAGCTCCTCCGCCAGCGTTGCCGACATCGCCGTGGTCATGGCCAAGACCGACCCAGATGCGCCGCGCCATGAGCAGTACAGTACCTTTATTGTCGAGCTGCCTAACCCGGGCTATCACATCGTGCGTAACATCGAGACCATGCAGCCCCATACCGACTTAGGCCTAAAACTCGGTGGCAGTCACTCGGAAATCAAAATTGAAAATCTGCGCGTGCCGCGCGAGAACATTCTCGGTGGCCAGGGCCAAGGCTTCAACATGGGCCAACACCGCTTGGCCTACGGTCGGCTGCGTCACGGCATGCACAATGTTGCCATGGCCCAGCGAGCGTTGGATTTGGCTGCCAAGCATGTGACCAACCGCAGCACCTTTGGTGAACGACTGGCGGATCGCCAAGGCGTGCGCTGGATGCTGGCGGATTGCGCGTCAGAGATTTACAAGGCGCGATTGATGCTGCTGCACATCGCCTACAAGGCTGAGAACGGCATGGATCTGCGCAACGAAAATGGTATCGCCAAGGTCTTCTTAGCGAACATGGTGCATCAGGTTGTCGATACCGCACTGCAGCTGCATGGCGCACTCGGCTACAGCCACGACACGCCACTCGCGCGCTGGTACACCGGCATTCGCTCCCAGCGTCTGGTGGACGGACCAGATGAAGTGCACCGCTGGCGCACGGGTGCCAACGTCATCAAAGCCTTTGAAAAACATGGCACCACGGCATCAGTCTGTGGCGGCGAGCTATTCGACTGACAGCCACTTAGGGCGCCAAGCACTCGCGGCAAGGCCGAGGCACACGCCAGTGTGATCTCGGTCGCGGTGCAACATGTCATTGCCCAGCAACCATCATCGCTGTAGCGTCACCTTTTGATTCACACAAAGGCTCTCCAGAGTGATGCAACAAGGTAATGGGACTTGTATTGGCCTCGTGGTCGTGAGCGCTCTCGCCCTATCAGCTTGTGGCGGCGGCAGTAGCGACGGCGCTGACACGATGACCGCCGGTGCAGGCGTCAACAGTGCCCCTGCCATCACATCCCAAGGTGAGGTTTCGGTGGCGGAAAATACCACCTTGGTACTCGAAGTCGCTGCCAGCGATGCCGAGGGCGACGCTCTCACCTTCACCCTCAGTGGCGCTGACGCGAGTCTGTTCAGCATCGGCGAGAGCGGCGCGCTGAGTTTTGCGGCGGCACCTGACTTTGAAGGTCCCGAGGATGACGGCGGCGACAATGTCTACAACCTGACGGTGACGGTTTCCGACGGCTCGGCCAACGATTCGTTAGCGATTGTTGCCACGGTAACCAACGACGAAAGTGATGACTTTCAGCTCACCGCAAGCGCTTTCGATACGGGCACGGCCATACCGCTCATACACGCCTGTGCCGATCTCGGCGGTAACAACTACTCACCTCAACTCAGCTGGCTCAACGCTCCGGCAACAACCGACTCCTATGCCTTGATCATCGACGATGAAACCGCCCCATGTGGCACCGATGCTAATGCTTGTGTGCACTGGAATTTATTAAACATCGACGCCACCGTTGAGCGCTTGGTGGAAGACGTCGATCCGGCAACGCTAACTGACGACACCGGCTTCAGTGATGTGGTTGAAGGCTTGACCTATGCGGGCACAAACGACTACGAGGGACCCTGTCCGCCACAGGGCAATGCCCATACCTATTACGTCGTCCTCTATGCCTTGAGTGCGGACCAACCGCGAATGACGCGTCTTGATGCGCTCACGCGCAGCGAATTTGAAGAGGCCTACGCCGACAATATTCTCGCCCAGACAACCATTACTGGCACCTTTTCGCGCTAGCGCGCGGCTCGATACATTGGATGCACTGGCGGCGAACTTGCGCTTTGAATACGCCCCATTACCTCAAAACCGTGACGCTCATACAGCGTGATGTTGGCTGGATTCGAAGACTCTAAGTAGGCCGGCAAGCCCTGTGCATCGCATTGGGCGAGGGCGTATTTCATCAGCTTCGCACCGAAGCCCTGTCCTTGGTGGCATGGGTCAACCCCGATTAGGGGCAGGTACCAGCAGGGATCTACCGGGTGATAGCTCTGCATTTCACCCAGCACGCGGGTCACCTCATCGAGTCTCTCGGGCGCAACGATCTCCACCAAAATTTGCCCAAAGGCCTCTTCCGCCGCCTCGTCCGCCGCCTCGTCCTCGTGGCCCGGTGGCACCCACAAGGCGGCCCCAGCAAAGCCTGATACTTCATAAGCGGTACCAGCCGCAAAGGCCGCGCCGCCAAAGGCATCGAAAATGCGCACGCCGTAGGTTAAGTAGCTCTCTGCTTGGGGCACAACCCAGCGCGTTAGTGGGTCGGCGGCAAAGGCTGCCACGATGGTATGCAGGGCTTTTGCTTTGTCGGCATGGGCAACGACGCTAACCTCAGGCATATCTGGGACAGGCATATCACTCACAGGCAAATCCTTGTTGTCGTTGTTCTCTCACTCACCGAACGCAGCAACGCATTGCGCTCTGCAGCCTAAAAACTCAGCTGCCAGCCATTGTCTCTCAGCCACTGCCTCTTCATTTTGTACTGCGGCTCGACTCGCTCAACCTCAGACCAGAAGCGTTTGCTATGATTCATTTCCAGCAGGTGACAAAGTTCATGCACCACCACGTAGTCCATGATGTGCATCGGTGCGTGAATGAGCCGCCAGTTCAACTGAATACTGCCGTCGGGCTTGCAGCTACCCCATCGTGCCCGATAGTCCTTGATTTGAATTTTCGTCGGTGCCGCCCCGACCCGTTGTTTGTAAACGTTGACGCAAAAGTTCAGCTCCTCAACGGCTCGCCGATAGAGCCACTGCTCCACCAATGCGCGTATTTGGTCTGTGTCAGCGAGCACATCAGCGGCAGCGTGGATCTCTAGGCAGTCGGCACTTTGTACCACCTGCATGTGGCCCGACTCACACAGTCGTAGCGATAGGCGCTTACCCTGCACCAAAATCTGAGAACCATTCGTCAGCGTTGCGCTGATCTCAGCTTGCTCGGCAATACCCGCTCTCTTGCGCTTGGCCTCGGCGGTTTTTCGCTCAATCCAGGTGGTTTTTTCAGCCACCAGTTCGTGAATGCGAGCCAGCGGCAGGTCTGCCGGCACACGTACAGAGACTCCCTCTAAATCAACCTTGATGACGGCGGTTTTCCGTCGCGTCGAGCGCACGACTGTCACTTCAAAGTTCTCGAATGTCAGCGTCTCTGCCATGGCGATATTGTGACCGAATTTAGGCGCCAACGTGAACGCTATCGCTTGCAGCGAGAATTGCTGAAAAGGCTATTGCGACACAGTTAAGTCCTCATCCGCGCATTGAAAGCGCGCCCAAAGTGCCCTACAACACCGGCAATACTTCTGTTCTCGAGATCGTCCAATGAGCTTGCAGCAACAACGTCGTAAACCATCGTCCATCGTCGCAGTCATGCTAACCGGCCTGATGCTTTCGGCCTGCGGAGGCGGGGGCGGCTCTTCAAGCCCGCAGCCGACGGCTGTGAATCAAACAACCAATACCGGCACGACGCAGACCGGGAACACCAACAACTCTGGCTTCGTCGCCGGTGTTTTTCAGTTCTCCAGCGTTTTCAAAGACTCCTGCGGTGCACCGCGCACCAGCACCGCTAGCGAGACCTTCCCTGATATGCAAGGGAGCTTTGCAGACGAGGGTTACTGGCTACGGTCTTGGTCTAACGACACCTATCTGTGGTACGACGAGATCCAAGACAGAGACCCAGGCCTTTACGCAACGTCTGCTGCAGGCGTTGCCGAGTACTTTGAACTGCTCAAAACCGAGGCAACCACGCCGTCGGGTAACCCCAAGGACCGCTTTCATTTCACTCGCGACACAGCCGAGTACTTGGCCGAGAGCCAGCAGGGTATTACCTTTGGCTATGGAGCAACGTACAAGCTCATCAGCAGTTCGGCGCCGCGAGAGTTAGTCATCGTGCTGGTGAACGACAATTCGCCCGCCGCGGATGCGGGGTTGCAACGCGGCGCGCGCATCGTGACGGTAGACGGCGTAGATCTTATCAACGGCAGTGATGCCGATACCCTCAACGCCGGGTTATGGCCTAACCAGGTCAATGAAGATCACAGTTTCGAGGTGCTCGACCCCGGTGCCACAGAGCGCCGCGCGATCACCATGACATCTGCGCAAATCGACACCGACGCGGTGCCGCAGACGCGCATCATCGACACTGACTCGGGCAAGGTGGGCTACTTGCTGTTTACCGATCACATTCTCACCGCAGAACAGCAGCTGGTGGATGCGGTGACGCAAATGCGCGGCGCCAACATTACCGACCTAGTGTTGGACCTGCGCTACAACCGAGGCGGTTATTTGTACCTGGCCAATCAAGTGTCCTACATGATTGCTGGCGCGGGGGTCAGTGGCCAAACCTTCAACTCACTGCAATTCAACGAGAAGAATCCTGGGGTCAACCCGGTCACCGGCGGCGCGGTGAGTGCTGATGCCTTTTTGACCACCACAACAGAGAATGCAGCACCGGCGGGTGCAGCCCTCCCCACGTTGGCATTGCCGCAACCACGGGTTTTTGTGCTCACCACCAGCAGTACCTGCTCGGCCTCAGAGGCGATCATTAACGGCCTGCGCGGCGTGGGCGTCGAGGTCATTCAGTTTGGCTCTACCACCTGCGGCAAACCCTATGGCTTTTATCCCCAAGACAATTGCGGCACCACCTATTTCACCACCCAATTCCGTTCGGTTAATGCAGCTGGCTTTGGCGACTATCCCGACGGCTTCTCGCCGGTTAATAGCACCGAATCCACCGTCGGGGTAACCTTGCCCGGCTGCCAAGCCGTTGACGATTACACGCCATTGGGCGAAACCACCGAACCCATGCTCGCCGCAGCCTTGGCCTACCGACAAAACGGCGGGGTCTGCAGTGGAGCGAGCAGTCAAGGCACCATTCGCGGGGTGCTCTCCAGCTTGAACCAAGGTTCATTGATCGGCCCCACCGGCACCTTGGGCGGGGATATGGGCGGCAATATGTACATTCGGCCCTCAGATGGCTGAGCCTCAGGCCTTAACCTCTTGCCTGTCAGCCTTGGGTCGAAAGAGGATATCTTCACGGATGTAGCGTCCACCGAAAGTTTGTGCCACTGTTTGATTTCGTGACAGACAACATGACTTGGGGGATAGGATCATGAAGACACCAAACAAATCCATACTCCTCGTTGAGGATCACCAAGAGTTGGCGGAGACCGTGGGGGCCTATCTGGAGGCCAGCGGCTACATTGTGGACTACGCCACCGATGGGCTAACCGCCATGCACCTTGGTGTCACCAATATCTACGAAGCCATCGTGCTGGACGTGATGTTGCCCGGTGTCGATGGTCTGACGGTTTGCAAGCGTCTGCGTGACGATGCCAACGTAACCACACCCATCATTATGCTGACCGCCCGAGATCAGTTGACCGATAAGCTCAAGGGCTTTGAATCTGGCGCGGATGACTACCTGATCAAGCCCTTCGACATGCCGGAGCTAGAAGCGCGGCTCGAAGCGGTTATCAGGCGCAGCCAGCATCTGGAGAAGGAATACCATGTGGGCGGTCTGACGCTCAATCTCGACACCATGGAAGTGGTACGAGACGAACAACCCCTGACGCTCTCGAGGACCCTGTTCAACATTCTGCATGTGCTCATTCGAGAATCACCCAAGGTAGTGACTAGGGCGGCATTAGAGCGGGAACTCTGGGGTGATGAGCCGCCGGATAGCGACACCTTGCGCAGCCATATATATAACCTGCGTCGCATTATCGACCGACCCTTTGAGGAGCCGCTGCTGCAGACTCGTCAAGGTCAGGGTTATTGCCTGCGCAAAGCAACCGCCGAGTAAAAGACGGCATCTGGCACCATGCCTAGGTATTGAAAGCGTGATCTAGTTCACATTTTCTTTGACAAAATAAAGACAACGCCTGGGCTAAGTT
>SHAE01000040.1 GCA_004213835.1 OM182 bacterium
TGATCGAATCGGACAAGGCGTCGATGGAAGTGCCAGCAGGGGGCGTCGGCACCATTGTTGAATTGAATATTGCGCTTGGCGATCAGTTGGGCGAAGGCGCCGTGATCGGCCGACTAGAGGTGCAGGGCACACAGTCCACAGATGCGCCTGCTGCCGCAGCGCAACCAGCGGAACAAACCAGTGACAGTGTGGATGCTCGCGAGGCTGTGCAAACCAGTGCCTCAGGCGAGGAATCTCAGCCCAATGGTGGCGAACAAGTCGCACAGATATGGGTTCCTGATTTAGGCGACATCGAACAAGTGGAAGTAATCGAGGTGGCCGCAACCGCAGGGTCGCGGGTCGCGCCGGGTGACTTGTTGGTGGTGCTGGAGTCTGACAAAGCATCGATGGAAATTCCCGCTGAAGTCAGCGGGGTTCTGCTCGAAATCAATGTGGCTGTGGGCGATCAAGTGACCACGGGAAGCCTCTTAGCCACGGCAACCATCGCCGCACCACTGCACCGCGAGCCTGCGCACGACCAACCTTCCCCAGGCAGTTCCATAGACGCAGACAGTCCGAGCCTAAAAACTGAGGCTACAGCGGCGGCACCGCTCCAAGTGCCGGTTTCAATGTCGCAGCCAACCTCTGCCAGCGACAAACCCTCCGCAACGCAAAAAAGTCGTCAGGTTTACGCAGGGCCCGCTACGCGCAGACTGGCAAGGGAAATTGGCGTACCGCTAGAGCAGGTTGAAGGTAGCGGTAATCGCGGTCGAGTCACCAAGGATGATGTCAAAGCCTGGGCAAAGGCGCGGCTGCAGCAGCCCGCAACGAGTGCCGCCCAAGGTGCTACAGGTATTCCTGCTATTCCCGCGGTGGACTTCGCCAAGTTTGGTGAGATTGAAGAGCAACCGCTTAGCCGTATTCAGAAACAAGTCGCGGTCAACATGCAGCGTTCTTGGTTGAACATCCCCCACGTAACGCAACATGCCGATGCTGATATCGAGGAGTTGGAAGCTTTTCGACAAAGCATCAAAGCCGAGTCTCAGAGCAGGGGCATTAAGCTATCGCCTCTGCCCTTCATCATTAAGGCGGTCTGCCACACCTTGGCGGCCCATCCAAAACTCAACGGTTCCTTAAGTGCCAGTGGCGAAAGCCTCGTTCTCAAGCGATACACAAATATTGGCATTGCCGTCGACACGCCGGAGGGGCTCGTCGTGCCGGTGATACGCGGCGCTGACCAATTGGGTGTTTGGGCGCTGGCAGAGCGGGCTCAGGAACTGGCGGAAAAGGCGCGCTCGAAAAAACTTGCGTTGGATGATTTAAGTGGTGGCACGTTCACCATCTCGAGTCTTGGCGCCATAGGCGGGACCGGGTTTACACCCATCATCAACGCACCCGAGGTCGCCATTTTGGGTGTCGGCAAGTCGGTAGTTCAGCCTATCTGGCAGGGCGATGCCTTTGCGCCGCGACTGCAGTTACCGCTAAGTCTCTCTTACGACCATCGAGTGATAAACGGGGTAGACGGCGGAAACTTTATGGCCACTATGACGGCACTGTTAGCAGACATCCGACGGTTGACCCTGTAGCCGACTCATCACGAATTCGCTGGACCACGCCATTGAGGTTCGGTTCGACCCTGAGATAGCGTTCTTGCCAACACGAAGAAAAAGTCACTGAGGCGATTGAGACAGGCGCCTGCTCGCTGCAGTCGATCTACCTGTGTGGCTTCAAGACGCTCCTCCCAAGCCGCTATCGCGCCCCAAACATCGGCTTCTGCGCGTCGGCAGATGGTACGACATAGGTGCGCGTGTGCCGTTGGCAGGCTACCACCAGGAATAACAAACTCGGTCAACGCAGGCAGCTTGTCGTTCATCGCTTCGGTTTGCTCTTCCAGTGCGGCAAGCCCTGTCGCCAATGTGGGCGGATCGTACTCGCCGGCCATAGCCAAGACCGCGCCGATGTCGAATAGCATCTGCTGTTGCTCTGCCAGCAAGCCGTCAACGCTCGCCTCGTCTATGTAACACCGCAGTAGTCCCAATGCGCTGTTGAGCTCATCAGTGCTGCCCAAGGCTCGCACCAGCGGATCGGCCTTGCTGACCCTGACGTTAGTACCAAGACGGGTTTGACCCGCATCGCCGTTGCGGGTGGTCACCTTGGTGATTCGTGAAGTGTCATCGCTCATCGGCATTAAGAGGTCTCTGGTTTGTGCTGCACAGGCATAGTGCTAACCTGACGCAAATTATCAACCTGTGTGGACAGGTTACTTTTCATTGGTCGATAGATGGGGAAGAAATGCCGTCATTTGATGTGGTTTCCGAAATGGATATGCATGAAGTCCGAAACGCCGTGGATCAGGCAGTGCGAGAGCTAGGCACGCGCTTCGACTTCCGCGGCGTGGACGCGAAAATCGAACTCGAAGAAGAGAGCATATTGCTCACCGCGCCGGAGGAGTTTCAGATCGGTCAGTTGAAAGACATTTTACGCGGCAAGATGGCCAGTCGGAACGTCGACAGCAGAGCCCTTGTGCCCGGCGATATTGAGGGCGCTGGTAAGGTGAAGCGTCAGCGTTTCACCATGGCCCAAGGTCTCGACAAGGACAATGCCCGACTGGTGACCAAGGTACTCAAAGATTCCAAACTGAAAATTCAAAGTCAGATCAATGGCGACAAGGTGAGGGTTACTGGCAAGAAACGCGACGATCTGCAGGATGCCATCGCCGCGCTCAAAAACAGCGAATTGAACATTCCGCTGCAATACAACAACTTCCGCGATTAATCGCTCTTAGCGGCACTAAGCATGGCCGACGACGGCGATAGGCAAAAGCCATCGGGCGAACAAAACCGCATTCTTCGTGTGCTGTTAGATCGACGTATGTTGATTTGCGTAGCCACAGGTTTTGCCTCTGGCCTACCGCTGTTTGTGGTGATGCAATTGGTGCCTGCATGGCTGCGACTCGAAGGAGTCTCGCTGACGGCAATCGGATTTTTCACCGCTGTTCAGTATCCCTATGTGCTGAAATTTCTCTGGGCGCCAGTTGTCGAGCGCTACCCTTTGACAAGTTTGGGGCGACGTCGCAGTTGGATGCTCCTTACCCAAATCGCGCTCATATTTTCGATCGGATCCTTGGGTTTTTGGCAGCCAAACGACGCGATGCTCGCGGTGGTCGTTATTTCTATTGGCTTAGCTTTTTTCAGCGCAACACAGGATATCGTGCTGGACGCTTATCGACGCGAAATACTCGATACCGATGGTGAACTTGCCCTTGGCAACACGATACATGTGCAGGCGTACCGCATTGCCGGATTGGTGCCCGGCACGCTGGGTATGATTCTCGCTGGCAGCATTGGCTGGGACCTCAACTTCATGATCATGGCGTCGTTTATGAGTGTTGGTGTGATCCTTGCGCTGGTGGTTGGTGAGCCGAAGAACGGCGCTGAACCACCACCGTCGCTTTGGCAGGCCACCGTCATACCATTCCAAGAATTTTTTCAGCGTCGCGCCCTTGGCCCAGCCTTAGCCGTACTGGCATTCATGGTGTTTTACAAACTTGGGGACAATATGGCGACGGCCTTGGCCACGCCGTTTTATCTCGACATGGGATTCTCACCAGAGACCATTGGTGTCGTAGCAAAGGGCGTGTCGCTATGGGCAGTCATCGTCGGCAGTGTGTTCGGTGCCTTCATCGTCGTGCGCATCGGGATCAACAGGGCGCTGTGGGTTTTTGGTGTGGTGCAGATGGTGACCATTCTAGGATTCGTGGTGCTGGCTCAGTCCGGCGCTGATCCATGGGTGCTTGGTATTGTGATTGCCGGTGAATACATCGGTGTGGGTCTTGGTACTTCCGCATCGGTGGCCTTTATTGCGCGGGAAACATCGCGTCTGGCGGTGGCTACACAATTCGCGCTGTTCACAGCGCTAGCGTCGCTACCTCGAGTGGTCGCCTCAAGTTTCAGTGGATTGCTGGTGGATACCATCGGCTGGATAGACTTTTTTTATCTCAGCACGCTGCTCGCCATACCCGGCATGCTGCTGCTGATCTGGGTCGCGCCGTTTAATGCTCGGTACGACACCACGCCTCAATCGAAGGGTGAGGGCGAGTAAGCTGCCACAAGTGCCGCGTTAAACGTCAGGGTTGCCAGTGATGCTCCGGGCGCACCCGGTTGCCCTTAAAACTAACGTCCTCATCGCGCAAACGCCGCTTTTGTTCGAGCATGCGACCGCTGCCTCGCGGCGCGATGGCCAACGCAGCATTTACGACCCGATGCCATGGGAGCCGGGTGTCCCTAGGTAATTTGCCCAAGGTTGTGCCAACAAAGCGGGCGTAACCTGGTAGGCCTGCAATCTTGGCAATCTGACCGTAGCTGGCCACATAGCCTTTCGGAATGCTGGCGACGACCTGCCAAATGCGTTCCGTTTTGGATAATCCGACATCTTCTTCGCCTGGCGCGTCTTGAATTGCGCCGCCGTCGCCCTCAGTTTTGTAGCTACGACGATCTGAGCGCTTCTTTATGCCTTGGTTATTGCTGTTTTTTGCCATGCCCATTCTTGAAATGTATCTGCTGATCACGGTCGCTGGCTACATTGATGCCTTGCCGACCATTGGGTTGGTGATGCTGACCGCTGTTATCGGTGTATCGCTGCTCAAACAACAAGGGCTCGAAACCCTGACTCGGGGTACACAAAAGCTGCGTGCGGGGCAATTGCCCGCTCAAGAAATGGCGGAGGGTGTATTGCTGGCCGTGGCAGGGGCCTTGCTGATTACGCCGGGCTTTGTCACGGACGTTGTCGGCTTTTTGATCCTATTCCCGCCGACTCGCGTACTGATCGCCAGTGTGCTGCTGACGAAAGTGCGTGTGCAAGGGTTTCATGGGTACTCTGGCGATGCGCCTCACACAGACCACCAAGGGCAAGACAACGGGCCTACCTCAAAAACCATTGAAGGCGAATACCAGCGCAAAGATTAGCGCGGTTCTACCGTCGCAGTTCGGCCAGCCTCAAATCGGCAAATTTTTGCCAGATTCCCGCCCAAAAGCCTTGAAAACCCATCGACTGGCTCTATTATGCACACCGCGCTAGCACTCATGAGGTGTGAGTGCTAAGCCGTTTATTTGCCGGTTGAGGCGCCGATTTGGGGAAACTCAGGAAATGCCGAATCAGCGCAGGCAAATAATAACGAATCACATTGGAGTAACTGGGAGACCATAGTTCATGAATATTCGACCTCTACACGACCGTGTCGTTGTACGCCGGTTGGAAGAAGAAACCACCAGCGCTGGCGGCATCGTTCTTCCTGATTCTGCGACCGAAAAGCCTTCACAGGGTGAAATCTTGGCCGCTGGACCGGGCAAGGCAACCGACAGCGGCGACGTTCGCGCCCTCGACGTTAAAGTCGGCGACAAAATCATCTTCGGTCAGTACGCCGGCAGCACCGTAAAGATTGACGGTGAAGAGCTGCTGATTTTGAGCGAAGGCGAGATTTTCGGCGTTTTGGAAGGCTAGACCTTCGCCCGACTGAACACGCATGACAGTTCAACACGACTAAGAGTCAGATACGATTAAGAGGAAATAAGCGATGAGCGCTAAAGACGTAAAATTTGGAGATGACGCCCGCATTGAAATGCTGGAAGGCGTCAATGTCTTGGCCAATGCGGTCAAGGTAACGCTGGGCCCTAAGGGCCGCAACGTAGTACTGGACAAAGCCTTCGGTTCACCCACGGTGACCAAGGACGGTGTTTCAGTAGCAAAAGAAATTGAACTTAAAGATAAGTTTCAAAACATGGGCGCGCAAATGGTCAAGACCGTTGCAAGCCAAACTTCTGACGAGGCTGGTGACGGCACGACAACGGCAACAGTATTGGCCCAAGCCATTTTGCAAGAAGGTCTTAAGTCTGTTGCCGCCGGCATGAATCCTATGGATCTCAAGCGCGGTATCGACAAAGCCGTAGCCTCTGCTGTAGGGCACATTCAAGGTTTAGCGACCCCATGTGAAGATTCCAAGGCCATTGCTCAGGTTGGCACCATCTCTGCAAACAGCGACAGCGCGGTTGGCGAGATCATCGCTGAGGCGATGGACAAGGTTGGTAAGGAAGGCGTTATTACCGTTGAAGAAGGCTCCGGCCTTGAGAACGAGCTAGACGTCGTTGAAGGCATGCAGTTCGACCGCGGTTACCTGTCGCCTTACTTCATTAACAACCAAGACTCTATGGCCGCTGAACACGATGATCCCTTCATCTTGTTGTGCGACAAGAAAATCTCGAACATCCGTGACTTACTCCCAGTGCTGGAAAATGTCGCCAAGGCAGGCCGTCCGTTGGTTGTGATTGCTGAAGATATCGAAGGCGAAGCACTGGCAACCTTAGTTGTGAACAACATGCGCGGCATCGTTAAAGTGGCGGCCGCCAAAGCGCCTGGCTTCGGTGATCGCCGCAAAGCCATGCTGCAAGACATCGCAATTCTGACTGGCGCAACGGTTATCTCTGAAGAGGTTGGCCTGACGCTTGAAGGCGCTACGCTGGAAGATCTCGGCACCGCCAAGCGCGTGTCTTCTACGAAAGAAAACACCACCATCGTTGATGGCGCTGGTGAGAAGGACGACATCTCTGGTCGCATTAAGCAGATCCGTCAAGAGATCGAAGATACTTCGTCAGACTACGATCGCGAAAAGCTGCAGGAGCGTTTGGCCAAGTTGGCTGGCGGTGTTGCCGTGATCAAGGTTGGAGCACCAACCGAAGTCGAGATGAAAGAAAAGAAAGCCCGCGTTGAAGACGCCCTCCACTCTACCCGCGCTGCGGTTGAAGAAGGTGTGGTGCCTGGCGGTGGTGTGACCTTGGTTCGCGCAATTGCCGCGGCAGAGGCCACAGAAGGCGATAACGAAGACCAAAACGTGGGTATCGCGCTCGCGGTACGCGCCATGAGCGCGCCGTTGCGTCAGATTGCGACCAACGCAGGCGTTGAAGGTGCGGTGGTACTGGATAAAGTTTCAGCGCTTTCCGGTAACGATGGCTATAACGCGGCAACCGGCGAATACGGTGACATGTTGGCCATGGGTATCCTAGACCCAGCCAAGGTTACCCGTACTGCGCTGCAGGCGGCTTCAAGCGTGGCTGGTCTGATGATCACTACCGAAGCCATGGTCAGCGAACTACCCGCAGAAGAAGGCGCTGCCGGCGGCGGTATGCCTGGTGGTATGCCCGACATGGGCGGCATGATGTAAACAGGCCTTACGTCGATAAGACCCGCGGAGCTTATCCGCGGGTTTTTTTTGCCTGAAATTTGGGCACGTTTTGCGAAAGGTGCGTGAGGTACAGCGACGAATCTTGGTCAGCGCTGGTACCTGCCCAAGGGTTTAGCTATTCTTCCGCGGTATCTTTATCAATGGGCGAGGCAACGCTATGGACATGGCTTTTATCGATTATCTGACTAGGTTCGGACACGTCCTGTTCGGCATTACATGGATCGGTCTTTTGTACTACTTCAACTTCGTACAAACGGAATACTTCAAAGAAGCTGAAGCCAGTGCGCGAGTAGATGCGTTCTCCAAGCTGGCGCCCCGCGCACTATGGTGGTTTCGTTGGGCGGCATTAGCGACATTCCTCACCGGCGTTATCTTGCTGGGTTATCGTCACACCGGCCTAACCGCAGACATCACCGTCGGCGCCCTAATGGGTACGCTTATGTTTTTGAACGTCTGGCTAATTATCTGGCCCAACCAAAAAATCATTGTCGAATCGAACCAAGGTGTGCAGGCCGGCAATGAGCCGAACCCAGCGGCGGCTGCAGCGGCTCCCAAGGCTGCCTTGGCATCTCGTACCAATACCTTGTTCTCCTTGCCCATGCTCTACTTCATGGGCTCTAGTGCGCACTACGCCAGTGGCAGTTTGATGACCAACACCACAGCCGTTTGGGTGTGTGTGGCCATCGTTGCCGCGCTTGAAGCCAACGCAATCTTTGGTAAGCAAGGCCCGCTGACGACCATTCCTGGCGTGATTCACTGTGGTCTGGCGCTGACCGTCGTTCTCGGCCTCATACTCAACTATTTATAGGCCAAGAACCGCAAACGAATGCAAGCCCGCCTCCTAAATGGCGGGCTTTTTTGTTTCCGGGGCCCAACTATAATCGACGTGTGACTAGCACTTGTGAGCGCCCCCTATGGACGAATCATCAAAAGACGTTTTATCCACCGAAGAAAATGAGCGGTATCGCTCCGGTGCCTCCCGGCGCGCGCCAGCTAAGGCTTCTTCATCAGGCATGGGCACGACGCTGGTGCTGGCGATCATGGTGGCGGGACTTGCCGGTGCCGGTTGGTTTATCGCCAATCAACAGCAAACCTTGCTCGCCGAGCAAAGCCGACTCGATGAGGCGAACAGCCGTTTGGCCTACCTTGAAGAGCGTTTGTCAGCCACGGACAGCGCCATGAGCCAAGAGGGCCAAGACACCAAGCAGCAGATTAACCTGTGGGAGTCTGAGATTCGCAAGCTATGGGCGATTGCTAACGAGCGCAACAAAGAGTGGATTCAGGAAAACCAATCGCAACTGAAAACGGTCAGCAGTACGTTAAACGGTATTCGTGCGAGCAACCGTGACCTCAAAGCAGCCACCGGTCGCCACGAGGAGGCGCTCAAAGTTCAGCAACAATTAATTGATCAGGTAACCAGTCTGGAGCTACAGCTGCAGCAAATGTTGCGTTCCCAGCGCGAGTTGGTCGACAAAGCCAATGTCGCCTCCCAAAGTCTGGCGCAAATTGAGGCCAGTTTGTCGCCAATGGTGAACGAAAATGCCGAGGCAGTACGCGCATTTGATGCTTTTCGCATCGCGTCTAACAGACGCATCGTGGCGCTAGAACGCCAGCTCAGTCAGATACAAAATGCTGGTCAATCCTCAGCATCGGCGAATCCACTCAGTCAGTAGCCTTGGATTCAAGATAACCGGCGATACGGGCGTCTTTTTCTTCCCATACGGAATTTACCCACTGCGCCACGCTTGATTTGAATCGGATCTCGTCGCCCTGAGTATCCAGAGGCTCAAGGGTGCGATAGCGGATGTCTAAAATGACTCGGCCGCACTTGCCTTGCAGCAGTTCCCAAAAGGTCGGCACCTCATCTGGATACACGATGGTGACGTCGACCAGACCGTCTAGATGTGAATCCATACCCTGCAGGATGTAGGTAATACCACCGATTTTTGGCTTCAGCAGATGCTCGAATTGACTGCCTTGACGCTCATGCTTTTCATCGGTGCGACGGGTGCCTTCGGCGAAATTTAGGATGCTGGTGGGATGATTTTTGAAACCCTCGCAGGCGCTGAGCACATTGTCACGGTCGGCGTTGCGCAGCTCTGGGTTGTTTTTGATTTGCGCGCGGTTGACGCGCTTGACGTAAGGAAACCCCAACACGTACATCGCCTGACCAATAAAGGGCAGCCAAATAAGCTGCGACTTGGTGAAAAACTTCAGTGCTGGAATATCATCCAGCAGATACGTTTGCAGCAGTACAATGTCGGCCCAGCTTTGATGATTACTGGTGACCAAGTACCACTTTTCGGGGGACAGATGCTCCCGGCCCTGCCAGTGAACCTCAGGTTCGATGAGTCGCAGCGTGTTGAGCATCCAACGATTCGAAGAGGTCCACCAAACGATGATTCGATCCATCCTTTGCCGGATCTGTTGCTTTTTTTCGGCTCCAGAAAACGCTAACTGTAGCCACCACAAAAACAGCACGGCGCACACCGCGATGGTAGTGATGCCAATGGAGAGGCTGGCCAAAATGCCTTTCAGTAGGTGCATAGGACTTGGCTCAAAAAATAAGCACGAATGTTGGCATCGTCGCTAAAAGGCAGCAACTGGCGTGCCGCAGATCTTTGATCCAGTCTTCAAAGTCGACCCAACAAAAGCACGCAAGCACAGCTAATGACCAAAACGCCGACCAAATTCAGCACCACGCCTTCGCGCACCATGGTCTGAATTGAGAATCGCCCGGTAGCAAAGGTGATGACATTTGGGGGCGTTGCCACGGGCAGCATAAAGGCACAAGAGGCGCTCATGGCCGCAGGAATCATAAACAAGGCCGGGTCTGTACCCGCGCCAATTGCGGCGGCGGCCAAGATCGGCATCAGCAGCGTGGTAGTAGCCATATTGCTGGTGACTTCGGTAAGGAAGGTCACCGCCAGACAAATGGTGGCAATCATCAACAGCAGCGGCAGGGCGGATAGCTGCTCTAGCGATTCGCCGATACTGTTGCTCAGCCCAGAGTTAATGAAGCCTGTGGCGATGGTGATGCCCGCACCGAAGAGCAGCAACATGCCCCAGGGAATGCGCTCCGCGCTTTGCCAGTCCAGTAGACGCTCCGGCTCGCCTTCTGCGTCCTGCTTGCCGCTGGGAATGACGAAGAGTGCGATCACCGCAATGAAGGCGACCATCGCGTCATTGGCATAGGGCAGCGCCAGCCACTCGCTCCAACCGCCCCAAGGACCTTTGCGGGTCATCCACAACGCAGCAGTGATGGAAAAAACGATCAGCACCCGACGCTCGCCAGTGCTCCAGGCTTCGCTCTCAGGTAAGGCCACGCCGCCAGATTTGGATACCCCCCGGGTAATCCACAGTCCCGCAATTGGCAGCATGATCAGTACCACGGGTATGGCCCATAGCATCCACTGTCCGAACGAAATCGCGCCGCCGGTCACTTCGCTATATACCCCCATGAACACCATGTTGGGTGGTGTGCCGATGGGCGTGCCAATGCCCCCAATGCTGGCTGCATAGGCAATGCCCAGCAGCAGCGGGCTGGCCAAGCTCGGGTCGTCAGACTTTTCCAGTGCGGCGAGTGCTACGGGTAAAAGCATCAGCGTGGTGGAAGTATTGGAGATCCACATACTCAAAAAGGCGCTAGCGCACATAAAACCGAACACCAGCCTGCGCGAACTGTTGCCACCAAAGGCGCGCACCATGTACAGGGCGATACGCCGATGCGCACCGCTGCGTTCCAACGCCGTGGCTAAAATGAACCCACCAAGCATTAACAGCACCAGCGGATTGCCATAGGCGGCGCCCAGTTCCTTGGGCGTCAGCACGCCAAAGAGTGGCAACAAGGCCATGGGCAGTAGAGAGGTGGCGGGAATGGGTATGGGTTCGAATATCCACCAGATAACCACCCACAGGGTCACGGCCATCGTTACAGCGGGAGCAAATGCGCCGTCGTTCTGTAACATCAGCAAAAAAGCGCAAAGGGCGGCGAAGGGCCCAAGGTAGAGCGCCAGCATGCGCGGATTCAGGTATGGTTTTGACATCTCGGGCGAGGGTAGCCGACATGGCAGACACTTTCTATTGGTACGACTTAGAGACGACGGGCACAAATCCCAAATGGGATCGAATCGTCCAGTTTGCGGGTCTACGTACGGATCTCGAGCTCAATCCAGTAGGCGAGCCGCTATGCTTTTACATGCGGCTACCCGACGATGTCCTGCCCAACCCCGACGCTTCACTGGTGACGGGCATCACACCAAACAAACTGGCGGCAGAAGGCGTAAGCGAATTCGAGGGTCTGCAAAAGATCATGCAGGAATTTAACACGCCAGCAACCTGCGCCCTTGGCTATAACAGTCTGCGCTTTGACGATGAGTTCATGCGCTACGCACTCTACCGGCATTTGCAAGACCCCTACGCGCGTGAGTACCGCAATGGTAATACTCGGTGGGACATGGTCGACCTCGTGCGCGCCTCCGGCGCACTGCGACGAGAGGGCATTCATTGGCCCGTGGACGATGCCGGACAAGCGGTCTACCGACTCGAGGAACTCACCAAGGCCAATGGCATTGATCACGGTAATGCTCATGACGCCATGTCAGATGTCTATGCAACCATCGGTATGGCTAAGCTGCTAAAGCAGCAGCAGCCGAAGTTGTTCGAGTACTACTATTCGCTGCGGCAGAAGAAATACGTCAAGGAATTGCTCGAGCCTCTGGGCGCCCGCCTGTGCGCCCACGTCTCAGCGGTATATGGCAAGGATCGCTTTAACGTCGCTCCAGTGGTGTCGTTGACGCGGCACCCAACCAACACTAACGCCATCGTGGTGGCGGATCTGGGACAAGACATCGAATGCCTGCTCGATTGGAATGAGGATGAAATTCGTCGCAAGCTGTTCGTGCCCAAGGGTGAAATGCGGGCGCCTTTGCGCGAGATCAAAATAAACCGCAGTCCCTTTGTCGCACCCTTTGAAGTGCTGACCGATGAAAACCTGCAAAAACTGTCGCTGTCGACCAAGGTCACTAAAGAACGTTGGCGGCGCCTGAAGCAACCAGCCTTGGCACAAAAAGTACGGCGGGCCTATGTACAGGACGGCATGAAAAACGAATCTGACCCCGATGCTGCGCTATACGGTACGTTTTTGCTGGACGAGGATAAGGCGCGCTCGAACCACCTCTATGCAGAAATTGACGCAGGTCGCTGGTCGAATATGGACTTTCGCGATCAGCGCTTGCCAGTCTTGGCGACAAGAATGAAGGCGCGTTCTTTCGCGCACTTGCTGGACCCAGCAGAAGCTGCAGATTGGCACGATTACGTGAAGGAAAAACTCTCCACTGAGGGAGACTGGCTCAACATCGCCGATTTCGAGCATCGCCTGACTGAACTAGAGGCGCTCGAGACCGCACCAGAGCGGCATGCCGTGTTGGCTCAGCTGCGTCAGCATGGCGATGCACTTAAGGCGAAGTATGGCTTGGCGTCAGCCCATGACTGAGATCGACACCCCAAACGACAGCGCCGTGGGTTTTCACCAAGTGAGCAAAAGCTTCGGGGCACTGACGGTGTTTGAAGATCTATCGCTAACCCTGCCCAAGGATCAGATCACCGCGATCGTGGGCACCAGCGGCAGTGGCAAGACGACGCTGCTGCAAATGATCAACGGTTTGGAGCGACCAGACCAAGGCGAGGTAGAAGTGCTCGGGCGTCCAGTGCCATACGAGAATCTCGAGTCCTATCGGCGCGGCATTGGCTACGCGGTACAGGGCGCCGGACTGTTTCCTCACCTGACCGCGGAACAAAATGTCACCCTGGTAGCGAAGCTGGTGGGCTGGTCCGAAGCAAAAAGGCGCAGCCGATTTTTGGATTTGCTGAAAACTGTCGATTTAGATGAAGACGTCGCCAGTCGCTTACCGAGGCAGCTGTCCGGTGGCCAGCAACAACGCTTGGGGATTTGTCGTGCGCTGATGCTACAGCCAGGTATTTTGCTGTTGGATGAACCGTTTTCTGCCGTCGACCCCATAACCCGGCTGGGTCTGTACGAGAGCTTTGAACAGGCGCGACAGGCCCACCCTTCGACAACGGTACTGGTTACCCACGATCTTCGCGAGGCCAGGCGCTTGGCTGAATTCATGGTTATTTTGGACGCCGGTGAGGTGGTCCAAAGTGGCGTCCCTCGGGAAGTTCTCGCAAACCCTGCAACACCCTATGCCGAGCGTTTAATCGAGAGTCAGTTATCGTGATTGCTAAGCGCATAGTCATAGGCTTATGTCTCGTCTGGTGCGCCTTGGGCAGCGTTGGGGCGGCAGCGGTGCAAACGGTTACGGTAGGCAGCAAAAACTTTGGCGAAAGCTATTTGCTGGCCGAAATAGCGGCCCAAGTGCTAGAGGCCCAGGGCTTTCGCGTTAACCGAAAGCTGGGTTTGGGCGGCACACTGATCTGCTACGAGGCCCTTAAAAACGCCGAGATTGACCTGTATCCAGAGTACACGGGCACGCTCAGCCAGGCGGTGCTGAATCTGCCGGGCAATCCTGATCGCACGCAAATTAATCAGGTATTGGCGGACCAAGGCTTGGAACTCCTCGCCGAATACGGCTTCAACAATACCTACGCCATTGTGGTTCGGGACGAACAGGCTCAGCAACTTGGGCTGCGGCGTATTGGCGACCTGCATCAGCAGAATCTAACCGCCGCCTTCAGTCACGAGTTTTTGCAGCGCGAAGACGGTTGGCCGGGGTTGGCCCAGCGTTACAACCTGCAGCAGCCGATCAAGGGCATCGAGCATGGTTTGGCTTACCAGGCCATTGCCGATGGCGCCATAGATGTCACCGACGCCTACAGCACCGATGGTGAACTGCAGCGCTATCAACTGCGCATACTGCAAGACGACCTCGGTTACTTCCCGGAATACCGTGCTGCCACCCTCGTGCAAACCAGCGCCTCACCGCAGCTGCGCCAAGCCTTGGCGGGGTTGCACAACATGCTGGACGAATCTCAAGTACAAGCGTTGAATGGCAAGGTGGCACTGCAAGGGCAGAGTTTTCAGCAGGTGGCCGCCGACTTCATTCGCGCGAATGCCAGCAGGCTAGGCTTGTCTGAGCAAGACACAGCGAAAATCGAGACGCTGTCGGGGCAAAGCCCTTGGGTTGGTCAGCTTTGGGGGCACTTTATGCGTCATTTGCAGCTGACCGGCAGTGCGTTATTCGCAGCCATCGCAATAGGCCTAGGGATTAGCTTGCTCGTATATCGCCGCCAGCGTCTGGCAGAAATCGTCGTCTACCTGTGCGGGCTCATGCAGACGATTCCCTCCTTAGCATTGCTGGCGTTAATGATCCCGCTCTTCGGCATCGGCTTTTTGCCAGCGATCATCGCGCTCTTTCTCTACTCCTTGCTGCCCATTGTCCGCAATGCCATCACCGCCCTAGCCAATACCGATCCAACACTGGTACGGGTATCTGCGGCACTGGGACTCAGTGGCTGGGAGCAGCTGCGTTATTTACGCTTGCCGCTGGCTACCCCAGCCATCTTTGCGGGCATCCGAACGGCCGCGGTGATCAGTATCGGCACCGCGACGCTGGCGGCCTTTATCGGCGCTGGTGGTTTGGGCGAGCCCATCGTCGTCGGCCTGTCGCTGAACGATACTAATATGATCTTGCGCGGCGCGATTCCCGCAGCGGTGTTGGCAATTGTCGTTGAGCTAGTATTTGCGGCGCTGGAGCGAAGAGTTAGCCCGCCAAGATAACGGCAGGTGAAATTCGCATTGCGACGGCTACACTGTGCAACAGCAACGCGGGTCAGAGGAGTATTTTTGGAACCCTTACAGCGAGAGAACATTCGGCTAGCCGCCACGGTCATGATTGTGCGGGACAAACCTGCTTCGTCTGGCTCTGGCATCGAGGTCTTCATGATGAAGCGGCCGGGCAAGGGTGATTTTCCTGATCTGCATGTTTTTCCGGGCGGCAAGGTAGAGACCAGTGACTGGCAACCACAGCTTTGTCCTGACATGACAGATGTGGAGGCCAGCGAACGTCTTGGCATTGCGGCAGGCGGTTTGCGCTACTGGATGGCGGTTGCTCGCGAGTGCTTCGAGGAATGCGGTGTGTTGCTCGCTCGAGATCGACTTGGCGCCATGGGTTTTGCTGACACCCAGCGAGCAGTGCTACAGCTCGCACGCCAACAGTTGTTAAAAGACGAAGTGTCTTGGCATGGCCTGCTGCAGGCGAGCGAGCTGACCGTCGCCGTAGATCGACTCGTCTACTTCAGCCATTGGATTACGCCCCCGTCGGTTCCCAGACGGTTTGATACGCGCTTTTTTCTTGCTGCCCTACCGGAAGGCGAGGTGGCAATAGCAGACACTCAAGAAACCATTGCCGGTGAGTGGGTTGAGCCTGGCGAGGCTTTGGCAAAACAGGTGGCTGGCGAATGGCTGATGATCGACCCCACGCTGCGCTCACTTGAAACCCTCGCAGCCTACACTAGTGTCGAGGAGGCCTTAACCGAGGTTCGTGCAGAGCGTCATGTCCGTGGCTGGACACCGCAATTGGGTAGTCAGGGTATGCAGCCTTTTAGGCCAGGATTTAGCAACGACGAGGCCACCGGTACATGAGTGATGATGATCTGACATGGCAGCACATATCGTCGCGATACGAAGAAGC
>SHAE01000041.1 GCA_004213835.1 OM182 bacterium
GCGCAGCCACTAGGTGGCGACATATCTCCAAACCCGGATCTGAACTCACCATGGTGCCATTACGAGCAGCGCTGTTATCCGAGCGGATTTGATGGCCTTTTCCACGATCAGAGCCAGGGCCAAAGTCCGAGCTAAGACCAGAGCCATCATTAGACTCAACCGACACCCAGAGCGTTTTTTGTGCCGAGGTTTGTGTGTTTGCAGGTTTGGCCCATCGGCTCGCCGACGGGCGTTTTGACACACGCGCGCGTTTACGCAGGTTTCGAGTCAGTCGATCCACCGCCTGCCAATGTGCCTGAGCGTCACGCAACAGGGCGTGCTCGCGACTTTCCCCGCTTGGCGCTCGAGTACTTGGCGCCTCTATGCTTGGCGCTTCTATGCTTGGCGCTTCGACAAATTCAGGTTGCAACGCCTGTGTCTTTGTCCGTGCCTGTGCCTTTGCCTTTGCACTGCCAGTCTCCACTTCAGCGAGCACGTTTAACGCTAGCTGGACGGGAGCCTGCATGGCCTGCTTTTGACGATGATCTCTCTTTTGCTCGTTCATACTGTATAAATACCAACTACTGTATATTTATACAACCTCTCTAGGCGATATTTTTTTCGCTGCTAATGACCAATCGATCACCCTGCCAGTCACCACAGAGCGCGCTGCCAGCAGCGAAGCCGTCACCAAGCATGGCCTCCGCCAGCGGGTTTTCAACCAGTCGCACCATGGCGCGCTTCAGCGGCCGAGCACCGTAAACAGGGTCATAGCCTGCCTCGCATATCGCATCCATCGCCGCACTGCTTAGGCTTAGCTTCAAATCTTGCTCCGCTAGACGGCTATTGAGCAACGCCAGCTGCAGTGAAGCGATACGTTTGATCGCCGACGCATCCAGCGGTCTAAACACCACCACATCATCAACCCGGTTGATGAACTCTGGTCGAAAGTGTTGCGCCACAATGCCCATGACCATGGCATTCAGTCGCTCGTTAGCATCCAGCGGATTGGCTTGTGCGACGGTATCGCTGGCATTCACCGCATCCTGCGTGAACGCCTGAATCGCCTCAGAACCCAAATTCGACGTCATCACCAGCACGCAGTTGCTAAAGTCGACAGTGCGGCCATGGCCATCTGTGAGCCGCCCGTCGTCCAGCACTTGCAGCAGTATGTTGAATACATCGTTGTGCGCTTTTTCGATTTCGTCGAGCAAGATCAGCGAGTAAGGCTTCCGACGCACGGCTTCGGTGAGATAACCACCTTCTTCGTAACCGACATACCCAGGCGGGGCGCCAATCAGCCGAGCCACCGAATGTTTTTCCATGAACTCCGACATGTCGACCCGAATCATCGCTTCGGCGCTGTCAAAGAGAACCTCAGCGAGGGCCTTGCACAGTTCAGTTTTACCCACGCCCGTAGGCCCCAAGAACATAAAGGAACCATTAGGCTTGCTAGGATCCGACAAGCCTGCACGGGCCCGTCGCACCGCTTGGCTGACCGCAGCAATCGGCTCGGCTTGGCCTATAACGCGCTCGCCCAGCGACTGCTCTAAATGCAACAGACGTTCTTTTTCCTGAGACAGAAGTCGAGCAACGGGTATGCCCGTCCATTTACCCACCACCTCGGCAATCTCTTCCGCGGTTACTTTGTTGCGCAGCAGCCTCGGCTGCGCTGACTCGTCTATCGTCTCGGCATCTTGACTGGTTGTTTGCGCCTGCAGGCGGCGCTCTAACTCGGGAATCACCCCGTACTGCAGTTCCGACATGCGAGTCAGATCGCTTTCCCTACGCGCTGCCTCAAACTGCAAACGTGCGGCTTCGAGTTCTTCCTTGGTGTCTTGAGATCCCTTAAGCGCGCTCTTTTCCGCCTCCCAAACAGCCTCCAATTCGGCATATTCCGCCTCAATAGAACTCACCTGTTCACGCAGTTCCTGCAACCGCTTTTTGCTCGCCTCGTCGTCTTCCTTTTTTAACGCTTCGACTTCCATCTTTAACTGCATCAAACGACGGTCCAGCACATCCATGCTCTCTGGCTTGGAATCCATTTCCATGCGGATGCGGCTAGCCGCTTCGTCAATCAGATCGATGGCCTTATCCGGTAGCTGCCGGTCGGTGATGTAGCGATGCGACAGATTTGCTGCGGCAACAATGGCCGGATCGGTGATATCCACGCCATGGTGTACTTCATAGCGTTCTTTCAAACCACGCAAGATTGCAACGGTGTCCTGCAGGTCTGGTTGATCTACCTGCACCTTTTGGAAGCGCCTCTCTAACGCCGCGTCTTTTTCAATGTACTGCCGATATTCATCAAGGGTCGTTGCGCCTACGCAGTGCAGTTCACCGCGAGCAAGGGCAGGCTTAAGCATGTTGCCAGCATCCATGGCGCCATCCGCCTTGCCAGCGCCCACCATGGTGTGCAGCTCATCAATAAATAAAATGATGTTGCCCTCTTGTTTGGCCAGATCACTTAGCACCGCCTTGAGGCGCTCCTCGAACTCGCCGCGATACTTGGCGCCAGCAATAAGCGCACCCAAATCCAATGACAGCACGCGCTTGTTCTTCAGGCTGTCGGCTACCTCGCCATTGACGATGCGCTGAGCCAAACCTTCGACAATGGCGGTCTTACCTACACCAGGCTCACCAATGAGTACCGGGTTATTCTTGGTTCGACGCTGCAAGACCTGCACCGTGCGCCGGATTTCCTCATCGCGTCCGATGACTGGGTCGAGCTTGCCCTGCTCTGCCAGCGCGGTGAGGTCTTGAGTAAATTTCTCCAGCGCATTGCGTGTTTCTTCGTCGTTTTTGCTTTCCACTGTTCTACCCTGTCTTTGCGACTCGATGAATTCGTTAACGTTTTGCTCGGTCAAACCACTCGACTTAAGTACCTTGCCGACCTGCGCGTCTTGCAACAGCGCCAGTACGACCCATTCCTCGGGCACGTAGGCATCACCGGCTTGCGCGGCCAGCGCCTGTGCTCGCTGCAGTACCTTTTGCAGTGCTGGGCTGCCGGACACATCTGCAGAGGGATTACCCAACGTAGGCAGCGCATCAACAACGCGCACCAATGCGCTCGCCATGGTCGATGCATTGTCATCCGCCGATTGCGCCAGCGTGGTTAACAAGCTTTGTGCATCATGGATCATTGCCAAGGCAATGTGCGCCGGCTCAAGGCTTGGGTTACGCTTTGCACTCGCCAGCGCATGTGCCTGAGCAAAGGCCTGCTCTACACGTTGAGTAAATTGCATCGATGTCATTGCCTAACCTCCAAATAGCCAAACACGACTGCACAAAGCTAAACAAAAGCTCACTGCGAGCCTTGATTGACGTGTCTTTCACTTACGCTCTGGCCTATTCAATGGCGGTTGCTATACCGTTTTTCAAGTTCCCCTCGAGGCTCAACCCACAAATGATTCGCTGTGAGTACTTTGACGCTAAAGCCGACGACGCTAGCCAGACCAACCAAACTGTTGGGCAAATCGTGTTGCAGCCGAATCACTCCATGAGTTGGCGGGCGCTCAAGTATTTCCTCGCCTTTATGATGATCTTGTCCTTTGGCATCGCTATTACCTTCATGTTCTTCGGTTACTGGCTGGTACTGCCGTTCACCGGCTTGGAGATGGGCGTGCTCAGCTACTGCCTGTGGCTATGTTTGCGACGCGGCAGCCTGCAAGAAGTCATCACCTTCAGTGCCCAAGAGGTTCGGCTAGAAACCGGTATCGACGCGCCGGATCAAACGGAAATTTGGGAACGCTTTTTCACCAAGATTCACGTCACTCAAGCCATTCATCCGTGGTACCGAAAAACCGTCGAACTGGTGCATCGCGGCGATAGTTTCGAGATTGGCGCCTTTCTCACCTCTCCAGAAAAAGAGGAACTGATCGAATCTCTGTATGACATGGTGCGCCGCGCCGATGCGGCCATGGTGAGACACGCCTAAAACGCAGATCTCCATCGCTTGCGATTCGCGCTGCTTGCCTAAATCTCAGGACCGATTCTGCTTCACGCGATCGGGCCGATGAGAACACCACTGAATCGCACCACTTGTCGGCGTGTTGAACTGTCGCGACTGCTCCCAGGTAAATCGGCGCACGACATGCTTGTGGGGGTGCCCGTAACGATTGGCTCTACCTGCGCTGAACACAACGATATCGGGGGACAAATGCCGCACGAAGGGCATCGACGATGACGTCTTGCTACCGTGATGGGGCGCCAGCAACAGCGATGTGTGCTCGGGTAAATCCTCTAGCAACCGCCGTTCAGCACGGGCAGAAATGTCGCCACTGAGATAGGCTGTTTGCTCGTCGCTTGCAAGCAACAGGGTGCAAGACAGATCGTTGTCCGACGTCAAACCCTTAGCCTGCAGCGTTGTAAAACGCACGCCATCTTGCTGCCATGACATGCCATGTGTGCAATCGCGCGGTCCGATCTCAGGCAGAACATCAAAATAGGCGCGGAAAAACGATAAACCACCGGCATGGTCTATGTCTGTATGACTCAAGAGCAGTAAGTTCAAGTGGTGGGGCCCGGTGGAGCGCAGCACCGGTAATACGTTGGAGCGACCTACGTCTCGATTAGCAAAACGCGGCCCAGTATCCACCAGCAAACGATAGCCAGCGGTGTCTACGACCGCGGCACTGCCCTGCCCCACATCGACAACCCGCACGCAGAATTCCCCCGGCGGCACATTCGATTGCACCCCTATCAGCAGGGGTAACCAAGCACAGATCGCACCAGCACGAAAATACAAAGACAATGGCAGCAGCAACATCAACCCGCCAAGCAATGCGACAACGGCTGTAACAGCACTGACGTAACCAATACTCGAACTGCGCTGGGGTAGCGTGTTGAGAAGCGCATTGAGCAACACATCGATCAGCGCCAAGCTGAAATCGGCTACGCGCAGCGCAACGGTGCAAAGCCACCCGAGGCCCTCTGCTTCTGGGAAGATGCTCTGCATAAACCCAATGCCTAGGCCTACGAACAGCGTCGGTACCGTCACCAGCGTCATGATCGGTACAGTGAGCAAGTTAGCTGGCACCACCAACAGGGAACTCTCTGCGAGCAACAAAATCACCAAGGGTGTCAGGCCCAACCAAAGCGCGCCCTGGGCCTGTATCACGGAGGCCACAGACCCGGACGCAGGACTGCGAGGGGCAAAAAACGCGATTAACACGGCCACTGCACCATAGGACAGCCAAAACCCAGAATGAAAAGTCTGCAGGGGCATGAGCAGAGCAGACACCAAGGCCGCCAGCAGCCAAATACGCCAGATCGACGCTCGACGCGGCAGCAACTGAAGCAGCCAAAGACCTATGAGCATCAGCGCGACCCGCATCACCGGTGACCCAAGACCGGTAAACCACGCCAGCGCGATGGCGCAGAGGCATACCAAGCCAGCACCTACCAAGGGTGCAAACGCTCTGTGCTGGGCGATGGTAACCAGCCGCAATGGATAACTGATCAGCGCATACAGCAGCACCGCCAAAACCGACACATGTAAGCCCGATACCACCAACAGGTGTATCGCACCGGTGCGTCGATACCGCTCCCAAGTTTGCGCTGGCACCGCGCCACCATCACCGGTGACCAGCGCCATAAGCGTGCCGTGATGCACCAAACCTTCTGCCGCCAGCAAGGCATTTACAGCACTTATCCATTGGGCACGCACAGGCGTCACGCCCGGTGCTTCTCGCACCCGACCGCTGCGCACATACCCAGTGGCTGCATAGCCACTGGCGATCAACCAGCGCTCGAAATCAAAACCATGTGGGTTTGACGCACCCCAAGGTCGGCGCAGCCTTACCGTCACCTCCAGTTGCGAACCAACGACAACAGCTTCGGTTGGCTGCCACCGCACTAGCAGACGTTGGCCAGGCTGTAGATGACAATTCTCGTCAGACGCCTGCTGGCTTCGGTCTGGGAGTTGCGGGCTCGTCAGCACGTTGAGATCTAAGGACCAAACAAAGATTGAAGAACCCCCAACGACTTTTGTCGCCTTGGCGTCAGCGGAAGCCGTTTTAGGTGAAGCGGCCAGCACTTGTGCAACTATCCTGTGATCAATCCCCTCGGCACATTGGGGTATGATGCGCTGGCCTGCAGAGCGCCACGCAGTAATCACGCCAAGCGCAACGAGACCCAGCAGCAATAGCCACCAAACCTGAGCTTTCACAAAGGACGGGGGCCACCGGCAAAGCAGTGTTCGAGGCGCACAGGTTGAGAGAAAAAACCGCGGCGCGTTGGCGCGCAGTACAGCGAGAGCATGATTCGGAAGGGTTTGGGCATTTTTGCGGCAACAACTTTTGAGTGATTTTTGACGAGCAAAATGGGTATTCGGTAGCCGATCATCATGAAAGACCGCCTGCGCAAATTAATTCCCAGCCGCGACAAGTTGCGTGAGTTTTCAGCCCTTCGCCCTGTAGCCCATTTGCTCAATCGCCCGGAGCTTTGGCACCTCAACCGGCGAGGGGTGTCTGGAGCGGCATTTGTCGGGCTCTTTTCGGCCTTTATCCCTGTGCCCTCGCAAATGCTGCTGGCAGCCATCATTGCGATCTACGTCCGTGTGAACCTGCCCATATCCGTGGCACTGGTGTGGATCACCAATCCCATCACCATTCCGCCAATGATTTATGGCTCTTATCGCGTCGGTGCCTGGGTGCTGGGCATTGATGTTGCCGAGCTACAGGTAGAACTGTCGCTGGATTGGGTGCTAGCGAATTTTATGGCCATTGGTAAGCCACTGTTCGTTGGTTCGGTGATTTGCGGTCTGGTCGCAGGCAGCATTGGCTTCACCGCCAGCCACTTCCTTTGGCGCAATCGAGTCATGCGCCAATGGCGCAAGCGTCGCCGCCTACGCGCTGAAGAACAGCGATGACTAGTGTAAAAACTGGGCGGGGTTGAGCTGGCTGGCGCGGCGCGCCGGTATCCACGCGGCGAGCAGGGCAATCACCGCGCTGATACCCGCGATAATCACAAGATCAACACCCACCAACTTCGTCGGCACCAGCGCAAAATACGATCCATCGAGTAAATGCTGGCCGCTGAGCGCGCCGACCAAGTCCACCAATTCGTTCACGAAGACCGTCATCAGCATGCCCAAACCCATGCCGCCCAAGGTACCCACCAAGGCGATTAGCGCACCTTGCGACAAAAACAGCGACAGCACGAAACGCCGATCTGCCCCCAAGGTGCGAAGCATGGCAATTTGTGCGCGTTTGTCGTGAACCATCATCGACTGCCCCGCGACGATGTTGAATCCAGCAATGGCCACCACCAGTAACAGCAGCACGAACATCATGGACTTCTCCATACGCACAGCTTGAAACAGCTCGCCATAAACCTCTTCCCAAGTTTCCAAATCACTGCTGGCATCTTGGCGGGCCAGCAGTGCCCCAACCTTCGATGCCTGCATGGGGTCCGCCAACATGACCCGCGTGCCAAGCTGGCCTAGCGCCTGCCAAGCCGCATCGTCACGATGATCTAGATTGACTAACACCATGCTGTAGTCAGGTTCCGCTTGCAGCTCGAAGGTACCCACCAAATTCAGTCGCAGCCACCGCAGACCCACGCTGTCGCCTTGGCTTACCGTGAGCGCGATCATCACCGCATCGCCAAGCGATAGGCCGAGGTAGCGCGCCAAGGGTTCGCCCATGACAACGGCGTCGGCGAAATTCTCAAGGTGGCTGAGACTCCCCTGTTGCATGGCTTCGGTCAGCTCGGTCATCTGCGCGAGGTCATCCCCCGCAAAGCCAATGATATTTACCGCCTGGGGCCGACCACTGCCCCCGACCATGCCGAAACCTTGAAAATACTTGGCTACGCTGCGCACATCGGCGCGCTCGGCCAATGTCTGTTGCATGGGCTGGGATAGCGTCGGCTGATGAATCGCAATATGCGCAATACTGCCAAGCAATCGTTGACGCAGTTCGTGGTCAAAGCCGTTCATCACATTGACCACCAAGGTCAGCACGCCGACGCCAAGCACCAGTCCAAGCAACGATACCCAAGTAACAAAACGCGCGAACCCGTTAGCGCCCTGCAACAACATACGCGCGGCCATCTGTCCTAGCAGGCCCTGGCCCGTTGACGTTTGCGCCGGCTCGGCACCTTGGCTAACCAAGCGAATCCGCCTCGCTCAGCGCGCCATCCGTTAGCGTCAGTACTCGGTCAAATTGATGCAGCATGGAGGCGTCGTGGGTGACCACCAAAAATGCCACGCTGCGCGATTCGCTCAGCTCGACCATCAACGACATCAGTTCCGCGGCGCTGGTGGCATCCAAATTACCCGTAGGTTCGTCCGCCAGCACCAGCTTTGGCGCGTGAATCAGCGCCCGAGCCACTGCCACGCGCTGCCGTTCGCCACCTGACAGCTCGCCGGGTATGTGGCGCAGCCGATGACCCAAACCTACGCGTTCCAACAGATCGGCGCTTTGGGCCTGCGCATCATGCTGGCTGGCACCGTTTAAACGCAGCGGCAGAGCTACATTTTCAAGCGCCGTAAACTCTGGCAGCAAATGATGTTGTTGGTACACAAAGCCCATGTATTGGCGGCGCAATGTGGTTCGCGCCTCGTTACTGGCCGGAGTCATGGTCTCGCCAGAGATGGTTATGCGGCCAGCATCCGCCTCATCCAAACCTGCGAGCAAATGCAGCAAGGTGCTTTTGCCAGAACCCGAACGTCCGACGATGGCGACTCGCTCACCGGCGGCGACGTGCAAACTGATGCCCTGCAGCACGCTGATGGCATTACTGCCCTGGGCGAAGGCTTTGACTATGCCGTTGGCTGTTAACACCTGGGTTGGGTCACTCATTGGCAAGTACTCGACTGGGCATCAATCCCATGGCCCGCCACGCCGGATAAAGACTGGCAAGCAGCGCCGCACCTACAGACAGACCGGCAATGAATAGCAGGTCCTCGAACAACACCTGCACCGGCAGATAGCCAATAAAGTACTGCGACATCAAATCGTATTGCAGCGACGCGGTGACCGCATTCACCAAGGGCGGAACACCCAAACCCAGCAACAGACCAACGGTAATGCCCACCACGGTACCCACCACACCCAGCACCGTGCCCACCAAACAAAACAGGCCAAGCACACGCACTCGGCTGGTGCCCATGCTGCGCAAAATGGCGATATCGCTGCGGCGCTGCTCAACAATCATGATCAAGCCCGACACCAAATTAAAAGCCGCCACCGCAATCAGCAGCGAGAACAGCAGAAACAACGTAGCCTTTTGCACCGATATCGCCTGATAAAGCGTGCCAAATTCTGTCATCCACGAGCGCACCCGCGGCGTACTGGTGGCCAAGTGACTGTATAGAAATTGGCTCGCCCCGTAGCTATTAAACAGCTCAGTCAATCGGCCCTGCACACCATGAGCGCGGCCTGGCATCCGCAGCAGTCGTTGGGCGTCAGCAAGAGCAATGAACGCACCGCTAGTGTCCAGTTGAGATTGGCTGCGAAACACACTCACCACGGTAAAACGCTTTTGCCGTGGTAGAGCACCGGCAATGCTAATGCGCTGATCCGGTAGCAACACCACCAGGTCATCGCCTACCCCAACCTTAAGTTGATCAGCCAGACGTCCCCCAAGAGCGATGCCGAAGGCCGTTCGCTGTAGGTCCGCAAAGGCACCATCAATGGCAAATTCTGCAACCGCGCTGACCTTGCTGTAGCTGTCATCCACACCGGTAATTTGCGCCGGGCGCACCTGGCCATTGGCAGCAAGCAGTCCGCTGCTTTGCGTAACAGGAGCAAGCGCAGTCAAACCAGAGCGGACATCTGGTGCCGGCAGATTGGCAATATCAGCTAGTGGTATGCCTTGGGTTGACGTGGCGGTGATATGGGGCAGCACATTCAACAAGCGTTCGCGCATTTCGCGCTCAAAGCCATTGACCACCGAAATGACAAATACCAGCACGGCGATGCTAACCACCAGCCCCGCCAGTGCCAGGGAACCCACAAATGAAGCCCCAGTGGCATTCCCACCACTGCGCCCGGCGGAGCCGAACCGGCCTAGGGCATAACGAAATGCCATGTCGAGTAGCAGTTTAACCGGCATAGCTCACCGTTCAGGTTCGCTAGAAATTACCGTCTATTTGCCGATCCGTTGCGCAAGGTCGTCGGCGGAAGGCTGCGCTGACTCAGCCGCTGGAGATTTGAGAAAGGGGGATTTTTCGCACATCTGCGGGTCGCCGCCACAGACCTCACATTCCATTTCCATGCCCAGTGCTTTCATACCGCCGCAGCTACCGGCAATGGGTTGGCGACCGAACATCACGCCAACGGCCATGGCGGCAACCAGAGCCAACATGACAAAGAATGCAACGATAATGGTTTCCATAACTTACTCCGAAAGCCAAGAGGACTAAGAAGCTGGCGCAACAATGTAGGCGAGCATGGGCGGAGTATAGCGCTCAACAAATGCGCCATCAGTGCTTTTCTCAATAATCAGCACGGCGAGGTTTAGGCGCTCGGCGAAGGCCAAACCCGCATCACCCCCAAGCACCATAATGGTCGTGGCGTAAGCATCGGCGTACATTGCCTGAGGATGAATCACCGTCACCGAGGCGACCTGATTGTTTGCAGGCTGCCCGCTGCGTGGATCGATCACATGATCCACGCGAATACCGTCGACCTCACGAAAATTGCGATAGTCGCCAGAAGTCGCCACGCCCTGCCCTGACACGCTGAGCACACGCTGAATGGAGCTGCGCGCACCGGGCACGGGCTTCTCAATGCCAATGCGCCAAGGCCGATTGGCGGGACTCGACCCACGGGTGCGCATTTCGCCGCCGATATCCACCATAAAGTCGGTACAGCCTTTGGCTGCCATATGCTCGGCGAGTTCATCCACCCCCAAGCCCTTGGCCAGTGCCGATAAATCGACATAGACCTCGTCCGCTTTTTTCTGCGCTGCACTGTTGGCTGCATCGAGCTGCAGTTGATCCATACCGACCCAGCGTGAGGTCAACCGCTGCGCCTCCGGCGAGGGCAACTCAACCATGTCTTCAGGCCCAAAACCCCACAAGTTCACCAAGGGGCCAATGGTCACATCAAAGGCGCCCTCACTTTGCCGCCACACCTGCAGCGCCGCCTGCAGTACGGCAGAAAAACGCGGCGACAAAGATTGCCACGATTGAGCGTTCGCACGATTGAACTCACTGATTTCGGAATCGGGTATGTAGGTCGACAGGCTTTGGTTAAAAGCCATCAGCAGTTCATCTAAGGTTTGTTGGCTGGTCGCGCAGGTTTGCGCCTCGCGATACTGCACGCGGTAGTAGGTGCCCATGGTGGCGCCCTCAACATTGCGATAACTCGGTGCTGGGTCCTTGTCGGCCTCGCTGCCACAGGCGGCGAGAAATACCACCGACATCAGCAGTGTTAGCCATCCCCCAACACCGGATACTCGACTGTCCATGTGCGCTCGCCCAAATCTCATGGCCAAAGCTTAACGCGCTTGGCCGCCAAATCAGATTGCTATCGTTGCCGTGGTCGCGCGTTCTTCGCGACAGCGGCTGTACTTTTGCTAATTCGGTCGGCAAAAGGCACCATTTCCCGCTGCGAGAGTACGACACGCCTTGAGGGGCTCTGGGCGTAGCGGTTCACTCATCTGCACCCGCTAACCGCAACCTTTCACAGCATCATAGGACAGACATGAATTCACGTTGGTTTGCACCGCTGATCTTTGCGTCCGCCATTCTTGGCTGGCTGACCGCCATGGCGCTGCCTGATGTGCTGTGGCTGGATCAACTTACTCAACTGCTGCGCACGGCCTTTTTCTCAGCGCTGAAAATGGTCATCGCGCCGCTGATTTTCTTTTCGCTAATCGCCGGAGTGATGCAGCTTCGCGCCTCCAGCCAGATGGGTCGCCTCGGCGGCGTTACCATCGCCTACTACCTCACCACCACTGGCATCGCGGTGCTGATTGGCCTGATCATCGTGCTGTTCTACCACCCTTGGACGGCATTTCCGCCACTGGTTGAAGACCCCAGCGTGCTCGGCGATGTCACCGCGCAATCGGCCCGACTGATAGATCCCGGTGACGGCTCGACCTTCAGCCTGCTCAATAACCTAGTGCAGCGCATGCTCATAAACCCATTTGACGCCCTGGCCGAAATGAATGTGCTCGGCATTTTGGTAGGCGCCATCCTGCTCGGTCTTGCCGCTGCGATCACCCTACCCACAGATTCTGCGCTGCCGAAAATCTTCGATGAACTGGCCCAAGTCACCTACAAACTGGCAGGCTGGGTACTTACAACGCTGCCCATTGGATTGTTCGCGATAACATTCCAACTGGCCCAAAAAATCGACTTCTCCACACTCGCGGCTCTTGGTCAGCTTGCTGGCGTCGTGTTCGGAGCCACCCTGTTTCACGGGCTGGTCGTACTGCCAGCCATCGCGTGGTTGGTGTCTGGTAAAAACCCGCTGCAATTTCTGCGCGCGGTCAGCCAGCCCATGGTGACCGCACTGTTTACCTCATCTAGCGCCGCCACCCTGCCACTATCGATGCAAACGGCTCAAGACAAACTGGGCGTTGACCAGGCCCGCAGCGCCTTCGTGCTGCCCTTGGGAGCAACTGCGAACATGGACGGTACCGCGCTCTTCGAAGGCATCGCCGCGGTATTTTTGGCCTACATGTTCGGCATTGATCTGGGCACCACTGGCGTCATCGCCATTTTCTTAGTGGCCATGCTGTCGTCTGTCGGCGCGCCGGGCATACCCTCCGGCTCGATGGCGGGCATGCAAATGGTGCTGCTGGCGGTGGGCATACCACTGGAAGCCATTGGCCTGCTGCTGCTGATTGAGCGACCACTGGACACCTTCAGAACCGCGGTTAACGTGGAAGGTGATTTAGTCGGCTGTTTGGTTGCCAAACGATTCGCCTCATAAACCAGTCACTCAACAACAAGACTTTTAAATTCTCACAAGGCACTGCTATGGCACCACGGCTGTTACTGCTCAGACACGGACAAATCACCGCCAATCGCGTTGGCCGCTGGCATGGCTCCACGGACAGCCCGCTGACTCTGCGCGGTCGCTGGCAGGCTTGGCGCACCGGCCGTTATCTGAGCAAAAACGAGACGTTCGCTGCGGTTTACACCAGTCCCTTACAGCGCTGCCGCCATACCGCAGCACTGGCGGCACCGGCATCCAAGGCGAGCCACACGGTGGTAAACGGCCTAGCAGAAATGTCCATTGGCGATTGGGAAGACGAACGCTTTGAAGATCTGAACCGCGAACGCAACTTGATCGAGCGATTCAACCAAGACATCCACTGGGCACCGCCTAACGGTGAAGGTCTAGCCACGGTGGCGGCGCGCATGCGCGAGAGCCTTGAAGACATCAGCGCCGCCCACGGCGATGACGAGACGATCTTAGTGGTCAGCCACGGCGCGGCCATGGCGGTTGCACTAGGCGAACTGGTACACGGCCACCCCACAGAGTGGGCGCGCTACCAATTTGCCAATTGCAGCTTGACCCAGTTGCGATTGGGCGAAGACGGCGGGCCAGCGCAGCTGATTGATTTCAACAGTTATGCACACCGACTGCCCTTCAGTTAAAGTCAGAGCAAACGAAGAACACAGTTGCGCATGGGAGGAGAACGCAAATGGGTGAGTATTCTATTGTAGAAAAAGCCGATCACATCATGACGGTACGTATCAATCGACCCGATCGATTGAACGCCTTACATCCACTGGCCAACGCCGAGTTAGGCCAAGTATTCGATGATTTTGCAGCAGACGATGACATGTGGGTTGCCATCATCACCGGCGAAGGCCGCGGTTTCAGCGCCGGTAACGACTTACGCTATCAAGCCGAAGGTGGCGAACGTGTACCCACACCCCGCGGCTTCGGTGGCCTCACTTCGCGCTTTGATATGACTAAGCCCGTGATCGCAGCGGTAAACGGTGTTGCCATGGGTGGCGGCTTCGAGATTGCGCTGGCATGCGACCTGATCATCGCGTCTGAAAACGCCAAGTTCGCACTACCAGAGCCCAAGGTTGGCCTTGCGGCACTGGCGGGCGGGTTGAACCGACTACCGCGTCAAATTGGCCCGAAACGCGCCCTGGGTATGATTATGACCGGTCGCCACGTGAGCCCAGAAGAAGGCAAGGAACTGGGCTTTGTAAACGACGTAGTCCCCCACGATCAGCTAATGGATGCCGCCATGGACTGGGCGAAGCAAATCTGCGCCTGCGCACCGCTGTCGATACGCGCGAGCAAAGACGTGGTGTACAAAAGCCTCGACAGCGCTTCACTGCAAGACGCCATGGAAGGCAAATACGATTCAGTCAAAGCCATGGTCAGCAGCGAAGACTTCATCGAAGGCCCCAAGGCCTTCGCCGAGAAGCGCGCACCCAACTGGCAGGGCAAATAGCCCACAGCCTTATTCGGCTGCAGGCAAAAAGAGGGAAAAACCATGTTGAAAGTAACCCACAGAGACTTAATTGACCGCGCACTCGCCGAGGTTGAAACGCTGGACGTAGACGACGCCGTAGCGCTACTGGCGGACGACGACACGGTCTTTGTCGACCTACGCGACCCGCGCGAACTCGAACGCGAAGGCAAAGTGCCAAACGCATTCCACGCACCGCGCGGCATGTTGGAATTCTGGGTCGACCCATCGTCGCCCTACCACAAAGACGTTTTCGCCTCGGGCAAACGGCTGGTGTTTTACTGCCAAAGCGGCTGGCGTTCGGCGCTGGCCACTAAGACGGTGCAGGACATGGGCTTAGAGCGGGTCTGTCATATAGGCGATGGCTACCGAGGCTGGAAAGACAGCGGCGCAGACACCGAAACAGTAGAGCCGAAGCGTCGCTAGGGCACTTACCCACCAGACATTGGTTAGCCGCAGCAAACTGCGAGGGCTAACCAAGATTTCAACAGCCAGCGCCCCATTGGAGTAGTCATGGTACTGCTGATTCACATACTCGCCTTCTGCGGCGGCTTCGTCATTATGTCTATGGAGTTGCTCGGCGGACGCATCCTCGCCCCCTACTTCGGCAGCGGCGTATACGTATGGGGCAGTATCATTACGGTGTTCATGCTCTCGCTGTCGCTGGGCTACCTGCTGGGCGGCAGGCTATCGGTCAACAACCCATCACTGAAGCGCTTTGCCGCAATATTCGCGCTGGGCGCGGTACTACTCTACCCACTGATACTGTTCGCAGAACCGGTCATGGAATTTATCTTTCTGCGCATAGAAGACCCACGCTACGGATCGCTGATGGCGTCGGCGTTTTTATTCATTTTGCCAACGGTGATACTGGGCATGATCTCGCCTTACTCGGTAAGGCTGCTGGTGACGAAGGTGGAGGAAAGCGGGCAAGTCGCTGGAACACTGTATTTCGTTTCAACCCTAGGCAGCGCCATCGGCACGCTGATGACCTCGTTCTATTTCATCTTGTGGTTTGAGGTGAATACGGTGCTGACATTGTTGACAGTGGTTTTGTTGATAGTGGCGGGTGTGGCGATGTTGGCAGCGAGGCGATAGATCAAAGGGCCTTGCTAGCGAAATTTTGCACTAAAGAGACCTTGCAACGTCGACTAGCGATT
>SHAE01000042.1 GCA_004213835.1 OM182 bacterium
ACCCGCTGTTTGCGCGAAGTCAGCAACATTGCGGGTATAGATTGGCGTGATACTGGTGCCAATCATCACGTCAGTGGTATTCAGCGCAATGGCATTACACAGCGCTAGGCTATCGCCTAGGCTCGGGCCAAATATGCCGGGAAAACCGCGACGCTCGATTTCTTTGGCCAGTTCAATCGTGCGTAGTCGTCGGCCGGGTACGGCCGCTAAGCTGACGGCGGGTAGTTGGGTCATGATCACTCCTCTCCATGGATCAACAAAACGGCTAACAGATTACTCGAGCCCGTCGTGATCACCAACCAGCTAACCAACAAGGCACAGCAGCTCAGCGGCTGAGTAGTTGCGCCAGTTGATCAAGCAATCGTCGGTTTTGCTCGGCAGTACCCACGGTGATGCGCAGGCAATCTTGCAAACGCGGGGTGTTGAAGTAGCGCACCAAAATACCCGCATCTTTGAGTGCTTGGTAAAGGTCAACCGCGGCGGCATGGATTGGTGCCTTGGCCAACACGAAGTTGGTTTGGCTGCTTGAGACGTTAAAGCCCAGTACCTTAAGGCCTTTGGCCAGCGTCTCGCGGTCTCGGCGCACATCGGCCCAGGTCTGCTGGGCATAGGCCTGATCTTGAATTGCGGCCAGTCCTATAGCTTGACTGATGGCATCCACGTTGTAGCTGTCGCGGGTCTTTTCCAGGATGGGTCGTATGAGCGACGGGTGGCCTAGCAGATACCCCAGCCGCAATCCCGCCAAGCTGTAGCCCTTGCTGAAGGTGCGTAGCACCAACAAATTTTCTTGCTCGCGTACGAGCATGGCGATGCTGCTGGGGCCATCGGTGTCGACAAAGTCCGCATAGGCTTCATCGACTAACAGCACGCCATGAAGCTGATTAGCCAATTCTTCGAGGACGGCGTGACTGCTCAAATAACCGCTAGGGGCATGAGGGTTGACCACACAGGTCAGTTGGGCACCTGCCGCATTCACGTCATCGGCAAAGCCATCGGGCAGCGACCAGTCCGCGGCTAAGTCCCTAGTAAACATCTGCGCATCTTGAATCTGCGCCAACACTGGATACAGCGAATACGTTGGCTCCGTTGACGCCACCACGCCACCCGGTGCAACGAAGGTCGTAACGGCTAAGCGCAGGGCCTCATCGCCTGCGTGGGTGACCACTACGCTATCGATGCTGATGCCGTGATGATCAGCAATGGCCTGGCGGAGCGTTTTGGCATCGGGTTGGGGATAGACGCGCAGCTGGTCTGTGGCGAAAGTGTGCAGCGCTGCTGCCACCGCTGGACTCGGTGGATACGGATTTTCGTTAGTGTTGAGTTTGATGCTGCGACCGTCTTGGGGCTGCTCGCCCGAGGTATAGCCCTGCATCTTGGCAATGTTGGGGCGCTCAAACTGACTCATGTCGCTTGCTCTTCGGCCGTGCGCGATTCCTCTTGCGCGAGCGTTTTCTCGTTTGACGCTTGATCAGCCAGCTCTTGGGCAGGCGCCAGCAAACGCGCCAGCCAAAGCGTGCTCGGGCTTGCTTCTAGGGCGATTTTCGCGCTCATGGTCAGGGGCACTGAGAGCAGCATGCCCACAGGGCCAAGCAGCCAGCCCCAAAAAATTAACGACAGGAAAACCACGAGGGCAGACAGTCCAAGGCCTTGGCCCATGTAGCGAGGCTCAAGCACGTTACCAACGATGGTATTTACCGCGAAGAAACCTGCGACGACCAATAGCGCTTCGGTGGGACCAAGCTGCACGAGGGCCAGCAGTACCGGTGGAACGCCGGCGATAATCGAACCGATGGTGGGAATAAAATTCAGTAGCAGCGCTACCAACCCCCAGAGCACAGGGAAATCTACGTTCAAAATCCACAAAAAGGTGGTGACCAATAAACCGGTGAGCACGCTTACTGAGGTTTTGATGGCGATGTAGCGGTTCATGGTGCCAGTGATGCGGCCAAAGTGGGCGAGGTCCCGATCCGGATTGTTCAGTACGGCGCGTAGTTTGGGGTAGAAGCTTGCGGCCTCAGCCAAAATAAAAATCACCGTCAAAATGATGAGAAAGCCGTTGCTGAGCACTGAGCCCAAGCTGCGCAGTGCACTACCGGCGAGTGTGAGTAAGGAACCTAGCGGAAAAGCATCGGTAAGCAGGGCAGCATCGAGCGGGATATCCAAACCCTGCAGCAGCACGATGACGTCACTTTGCAGTACCGCGAGGCGTTCTTGGTAAAAGGGTAGCTTGGCGGAGAACGCCGACGTGCTTTGCGTGAGTAGGGCTGCGATCAAGCCCAGCGCAAGAAAGATGCCCAGCACCACAGAGCCCAGGGCTAAGCCATTCGACATGCCCTTGGCTTTAAACCAGAACATTGGGCTGGCCGCGATGGTGGCGATAAACGCCGCGAGCAACATGGGTACGACGATGGCTTGGGCGGCCTTAAGTCCTGCGGCAATAATGATGAGCGCGGCAAAGATAACGAAGCCGCGTCCTGCGCGGCCGGAAGATGCATTGTGTTGGTCAGATCCTGTCATAGGTTTTGCTCACGCAGCAGGGGTTCGTGCCCTGACGATATTAGGTGAACGGCCGCTGATTGGCCAAGCTGGGCACCTGCTGGCGTATCTGTGCCACATGTTCAGGATCAACCTCAGCGATGGCATAGCCGTCGCCATCCGGCAGTTCCGCAGCGACCTCGCCCCAAGGATCAATAATGATCGAGTGCCCGTAAGACGCTCGGTTGGCGCTGTGCTGCCCATGCTGCGCCGGAGCAATCACATAGCTTTGATTTTCAATTGCGCGGGCGCGCAGCAAGGCGTGCCAGTGTGCAGCTCCGGTGGTCGCGGTAAAGGCCGACGGGACGGTCAACGCCACGGCGCCCATGTTGACCAAACGCTGATACAGGGCAGGAAAGCGGACGTCGTAACAAATGGTTAAACCCAAGGTGCCCATGGGGCTTGCGACACAAACTGCGCGATCACCGGGGCCAGTTTGCTTGGACTCCATCAACTGTGGCCCGTCAGGAATGCTGACATCGAATAAGTGGATCTTGCGGTACATGGCGGTGACTTCGCCGCGGCTGTTGAGATACACGCTGGTGTTATAGCAGCGCTCGGTGTCTCCGGGCATGGCTTCGTGAAAGCCGCCTAAGAGCAAATCGCAGTTCAGTGACCTTGCTAAGTTTCGGCAGCGCTGCAGGATCGGCCCACCCTGGGGCAGCGGCTCCAGAATGTCTTTTTTACCGTCGTGCCTGCCGAGATAGGCAAAGGCCTCCGCCCAAGTGATGAGCTGAGCACCCTCGCTGGCGGCTTGGGTCGACAAGGTTTCTAACGTGCTGAGGTTATGTTCAACATCTGTGCCAGCGTTGTGCTGAACCACGGCGACCAGGGTCGCCGCAGGCTTATCACGGGCTTGTACAGCGTCCGTCATCGCTAGTCACTATCGGGCAATAGGTCGGGCTGAATGCACTGAATGGGTCCACCTAAGTATTCCTCGAGCGCCGGCAAGTTAAAGGCATCGTCTTCTGAAACAAAGCTGATGGCCGTACCCGAGGAGCCCGCGCGACCGGTGCGGCCGATGCGATGGACATAGTCTTCGGCATCGTCGGGTAGCTCAAAGTTGATGACGTGGGTGACGCCATCGACGTGAATGCCCCGCCCCGCAACATCCGTTGCGATCAGATACTTCAGTTCGCCGCTCTTAAATTTGTTCAGCGTCGATAAACGCTTTTTTTGCGGAATGTCGCCAGCCAAGCCTTCACAGGAAATCTGCTTTTTCTTCAGATACTCCACCAGCTTGTGGGTGCGGTCGCGCCGGTTAGCAAAGATGATCGCTCGCTCAGGTTCGGCGTGATTGATGAAGTCGAGCAATATCTTTTGGCGCTTGCTGCCTTCTACCAGCCAGAATTTTTGCTCCACGGTATCGGTGGCCACGCTTTCGGGTTCAACCACAATATGCTCTGGGTCTATGGTCCAGGAATCTGCAAGACGCATGACCGCATCGTTGAAGGTGGCAGAGAAAAACAAGGTTTGGCGTTTCCGTTTGTGCGGGGTTTGATAAACGATGCGCCTAACGTCGGGAATGAAACCCATGTCGAGCATACGATCCGCCTCGTCGATCACCAGACATTCAACGCCGCTGAGGTTAATGTCGCGTCGGTCCAAGAAATCGATCAGTCGCCCCGGTGTTGCCACCAAGATGTCTACCGGACCCTTCATGAGGTCCGCGCGCTGGCGGTCAAAGTCCATGCCGCCCACCACGCACACCGTGCGCACATCCATGTAGCGATTCAAACCCTGAGCATCGCCCTCAATCTGTAGCGCCAATTCCCGGGTTGGCGCCAATACCAGTGCTCTAGGAGTGCCAAGATTGGGACGCTGCTGCGGCGGGTTTTCCCAAAAGCGGGTAAATAGCGTAATGAGGAATGCTGCGGTTTTGCCGGTGCCTGTCTGTGCTTGGCCGGTGACGTCGTAATCTGACAGGCTGAAGGGCAGAGCCCGTCCTTGTATTGGCGTGCACTCTTCAAAACCGAGCTTGGTAATGGCGTTGAGCAGCGGCTCAGGCAGCGCTAACTCTTGAAACCGCACGGTTTCATACACAACGGGTTGCGACTCTTCAGCCAGATCGCTTGCGACCGTGGTGTCGTCTGCGTCTGCGTCTGCGTCTGCGTCAGCTGCTGCGAAGGCTTCAGCTACGGTCTCATCAGCGGCTTCTTCGATTGCCTCGGGCACCTCTTCGACTGGCGATGGCTCCGGGTGTACTTCTTCGCCGCTGTCTTGATCGGCGGTTAGAGCGCTATCGATCGGTTGATCTGTTGGCGCTTCAGTTTCTGGGGGTTTCTCTGACATGGGATCCTGATAAATGATTGAGTAATTGGATCGAAGCGTCTTATAGACCCGCCAAGATCTGTTCGGCTGACGCTGCTTTGATGCAAAGCGTCAGAATATCCATGGCTGCATGTATTTCTTCCATGGAGCCAAAGGTTGGGGCAATGCGTATGTTCTGATCGCGTGGATCATTGCCATAGGGAAAGGTGGCCCCGGCGGGGGTCAGGGTCAAGCCAACATCCTTGGCCATGGCGATGATTTTGCGCGCCAGTCCCGGTCGCACATCGAGGGAGACAAAGTAGCCACCCCTGGGTTTGGTCCACTTGGCAATACCGAGTCCGCCGAGTTCGCGAGCAAAGATCTCTTCCACCAAATCAAACTTAGGGCGAATGATGGCGGCATGGTCGGCCATATGTTCCTTCAGCCTGCCCTGCAAAAATTTTACATGCCGTAGCTGATTGACTTTGTCCGGGCCAATAGTGAATACCGAGAGGTGTTCGTCTAGAGCATCCAGCACCTTGGCCGATGCGGCGATGAAGGCAACGCCGGCACCGGCATGGGTAATTTTGGATGTCGAGGCGAACTGAACAACGTGATCACCGGTGCCAGCAGCGTTGGCTGCGTCAAAGATCGAGGCTAAAACGTCGCCCTCGTCGTCAAGGTCATGCACCGCATAGGCGTTGTCCCAAAGCACGACAAAGTCATCGGCTGCCGCCAGTTCTGGTAATTGCGCGAGAGCGGCGACCGTGTCGTGATGATAGGTGCAGCCTGTAGGGTTGGCGTACTTGGGCACACACCAGATGCCTTTTACCGACGGGTCGCTGACTGCTGCCCGCGCAGCTTCCATATCAGGGCCGTGCGCCGTCATTGGAATGGCGATTAGCTCGATGCCGAAATGCTCGGAGAGGGTGAAGTGCCGGTCGTATCCTGGCACTGGGGCCAGCAGCTTGGGTTTGTCGCTGCGTGACCACGTGCGCTCATCGCGCCAAAGCCCGAGGTCTGTTGCAGTGCGCAGAACCAAGTGCATTACGCTGAGGCTGGAGTTACCCGCTGCAATAATATTCTCTGCCGGAACGCCCATCAGCTCACAACCCAGATCTCGCGCTTCGGCGATGCCTCGCACGCCGCCGTAATTGCGAGTGTCCGTGCCATCTGCGGCGATGAAGTTACCGTTGAGCACGCCGTCTAAGCCGTCGCTCAGACTGATTTGCTCGACGCCAGGCTTACCCCGGCTCAGATCGAGTTTCAAATTACCGCCGCTAAGCCCATCGTAATGGCTCTGCCAGTTCGCCAACTGCGTCTTCAGCGCTGCTGGTTCCCATTGGTCTAAAGGTTCGGTGGTCGCCATGGTCATAATCCAGTGGTCTCTTCTAGTCCTAACATAAGGTTTAAGTTCTGTACGGCGGCGCCAGCGGCACCCTTGCCGAGGTTGTCGTAGCGGGCGCAAAGCAACAAACGCTGGGCATCGCCAAAAACGAATAGATCCATATCGTTGCTGTTGTTACGTGCGGTGGGGTTTAAGAAGTTACCCTGCAGCATGCTGCGATCACCTAGGTCGGCGACGTGAATAAAGGGTTCGTCGGCATAGCGTTCAGCCAGCGCCGCGTGCACCTGGGTCGGTGAAGCCCCGCCCAGCTCGCGAGCAAATAGTGGTATTTGCGTCAGCATGCCTTGATCGTAGTTGGCAACCGTAGGCACAAAAATGGGTGCCACCGATGTGCCGCTGAACGTAGTCATTTCAGGTAAGTGCTTGTGGTCTTGATCGAGCCCGTAGCTTTGCACCGCCAAAGTGTTCGCGGTGTTAGCGTCCATCGTTTGAAATTGCTCGATCATTTGACGCCCGCCGCCGGAATAACCGGAGAGCGCGTTGCAGCGCAGTGGTATGTCACGGCTCAACAAACCCGCCTCAATGAGTGGGCGCACCAGCAAAATAAATCCCTGGGGATAGCAACCTGGATTACTGACGTACTGAGCAGCGGCGATCTGCGCACGTGTCTGGGCCGTGAGTTCCGGTAGGCCGTATTGCCAAGCGGCATTGGTGCGATGCGCCGAGCTAGCGTCCAAGATTCGCGTTTTCTCCTCTGCTAGATCCACAGACTCCCGGGCCGCGTCGTCTGGCAGGCAGAGTATGGCCACATCTGCAGAGGCTAAAAGCTCGGCTCTGGCGATAGGGTCTTTGCGCATGGCGGGGTCAGCGTGTAGCACATGAATATCGGCATGGGCCGCCAATCGCTCACTGATTTGCAGCCCGGTCGTACCGGCTTGTCCGTCAATAAAGATCTTATGCATTGCTGTTGCTTTGGTGTGCTCTGACTGCGGAACGGCAGAAATTAGCGGCAAGCAGTGTACGTTTTACGGCGCCGGGTGTTAAGGCGTGTCCTTAAGTATTTGTTTGAATTTCAACGACTTTGGAAGAATTCCGGCGACTGCGCCAGCGTGCGCTGCAGTGGGCAATCGGGCCATGTTGATTGCATGCCATGAATAAACTGCAGCGTCTTCAGTCCATCAAACCAGTCATGTACCGATTGCTGGCGTTTTGCTGTGGTTGTGGGTTGTTTGGCAAGATTTTTTTTAAAGCGATCAAAGCCCAATTCGGATAGGCGCTGGTCGATGTCGGCATCCAAGGTGACAGCAGGCTCTTTTGCCCAATGGTCTAGCGCGCGAATCGCTGACCCCAGCGCCTCAAAGCACTTGGGGTGATAACTTAAATAGCTACCCCCGCTTGGGTCGCTTTGCAACGTCGCGACAATATCCCGGAGGGCAGGGCCGGTGCCGAAGGGCACCCGCTCAGAGAGCCTCGCCTGAATGGTGAGCAACGGCTCGGCCAGCGCCTCTATGGGCGCGATTTTACGAGCCTTGTTCAGCAGATAAAAATCCTCACCTGCGCTGCGTCTTGGATAGCCACGAATGGCGGCATAGGTCACGGCGTGTACGGCAATCGTGCTGCCAAGACTGTGATGGGCATAAGGACTGCCCGCCGCGCGTAAACCAGCCACGTAGTAGTCCATGTGTTGGTCGTATAGCTGCGCAGCAAAATGCAGTGTGGGGTCGCCGCTGAAGTGCGTGTGCGGAAAAATTTTCACGCCGCTGGGTATTTGCGGGGACACCTCATGCAGCAGATCGGTATAGGTGGGTGGCAGCGCCACGTCGGCATCCGTTTGCAAAATCCACGGCGAGCGAATGCGGCCCTGCTCGATTAGCGCAAGGGCGAGGTCGGTGCCAATCTTGCGCGCCAGTCCGACACCGTGTTTGGGATTGAGTCGCCAAGGGGCAGAGACGCGATCAACGACGATTACATGCGCATGACGCGCCGCTGTGACTTGCCTGAACAAATCTTGGGTTCGTGCCAAAGCCTCTGCAGAGGCATTTTGCGGTGCATTGATGACCAGAATTAGCAGCACTTGTGTCGCTGCTAAGGCGTCAATTTGTTGCTGCAGGGCTTCCAGCGATTCATCAAAGGCAGGAACCACAAGGCACCCTTGCCAGCGGTCATCTCTCTCGAGGGCTGGCCCGAGCACGTCCGCAGTCTGTGAACTGCCCGCCAGCAGGGCGCGTGCTTCTGGCTCTGCGTAGTCGGCTAAGTAAGGAGCGAAATGCTGTGAGTTCAATGCTCGAGGCAGAATCGTTGACGGTGGGTCAGTGCAGCGCAGGGCGCACAGGCAGCTCTGCCACCAAGGCATTTTCGAGATCTGCGAGTTCGCAAAAGCGACAGTCCACCGGTAAGTGTCCGCACAGGTCTCTCGCAAGTTGCACGAACAAGTGCCAGTGCCGCTCCTCGCTCTTGGCGATGGCCGTGTAAAATTTTTGCAGCTCTGAATCCGCCACATGTTCGGCGACCAAGGCAAAACGCTCTGCGCCCCGACGCTCAACAATGGCGCCAACGAGTAATCGATCAAGCAAAAAGAAGGCAGCATCCTTGCGCACGAGCTTGTTCAGCCGCGTGACATAGGGGTCCTTACGATCTGCCGCTGGCGTGATTTGTTTGGCCATGAGCAGGCGCATGACTTCTTTGTAGTGATTGAGCTCTTCCACAGCGAGATCGACCATGGCCTGTACGAGGGCCGGTTGATCCGGATAGTGCGACACCATGCTTAGCGCCATGCCAGAGGCTTTTTTCTCTGCCGACGCGTGGTCCTGCATAAAGGCGTCAAAGTCCGCGAGCACACAGCTAATCCAGCCACGGGGGGACGCACTGAGCGGTGTTAGCGCCACCGTGTCGATCTTGGCCTGCGTTACTGGCTGTAAATGGTGTTCAGCCATTGCCCAATATGCGTGATTTGTTGCGGACAGACTTGATGGCCCATGGCGTATTCCTGCCACTGCACGGAGTAAGAAAGATCTAACAGTGCCTGGCGGGAGGTGATGGCCCGCGTGATCGGAATCATGGGGTCGCTGACGCCATGCGCCATGAAGATAGGTGTGTCGACATTGGCGAAGTCCACGCGCTCGGCCAAATGCTCGTGATCGTTGACGTAGGTGGAGAGCGCCATCATGCCGCGCAAACGTTGGCGAAAGCCCAGCCCCAGCTCCAGCGCAATGACGCCGCCCTGGGAGAATCCTGCGATGGTGATTTGATCGTAGCGAAAGCCGTTGGCCACTTCGGCTTCAATCAACTGCGTGATGGCGTCAACGGAGGATCGTATGTCGTCGTTGCTGGCGAGGGGTGAGTTGGGGTCAATGTCGTACCAACCCCGCATCTCCATACCGCCGTTCACAGTGATCGGCCTTACTGGTGCGTTAGGGAAAACAAAGCGCAGATCCACTTCAAGCGGCAGCAGCGGCACGATGGGTTCAAAGTCTGTGGCATCAGCGCCGAGGCCGTGCATCCAAATGACGCAGCCGACCGGATTGGCGCCGGTTGCGTTTTCGAGAAATTCAACTTCTTCCATAACGTTGGGTCCGGACCTGTAGTTGAGAGTTCAGCGCAAGATAACGGCAGTGAATGATGATCTCAATTCGTGGTTTCGCTCCCAACGTTTGTTGGGTGAGTTTCTTGTCGTGCATGAGCGAGTCCACCAAGCCATAATGTCGCCATGACAGAAGAAGAAAGACCGTCCTCGAAGAACATACGCCGGATTCGTCCGGCGTTTTCGTTTCTGCGCCCTTACCTGCCCCAAGTCGTGCTGGCGAGCATTGCACTGATCATCACCGCCAGCGCAACACTTTCCTTGGGCCAAGGTCTGCGCGTCGTCATCGACGGTGGATTTGCCAGTGGTCAAAGTGACGTGCTGAACGAATCACTGGGTTTGTTCGTCATCTTTATTGCCGTGCTCACTGTTGGCACCTTTGTGCGTTTCTACTTCGTGTCGTGGGTGGGGGAGCGCGTTAGCGCAGATATTCGGTTGGCGGTGTTCAATCATCTCATTCACCTGCATCCAGGGTTTTTTGAAGAAAACTCTCCAAGCGAAATTCAATCGCGAGTGACTACCGACACGACATTGCTACAAACCGTTATCGGCTCTTCCGTCTCCATCGCACTGCGTAACATCTTGATGTTTATCGGCGGCCTGGTGCTGCTGTTTGTGACCAACGCCAAGCTGTCGCTCATTGTGCTGGCCAGCGTGCCCATGGTGGTGTTGCCGGTGATTTTTGTCAGTCGTCGAGTACGCTCGCTGTCGCGTACCAGCCAAGATCGTCTGGCCGATGTGGGGTCCCATGTCAGCGAAAGTTTTCGGCACATCAAAATTGTGCAGGCTTTCAATCATCAGGCCTCAGACATCAAAACATTTGCCGAGGTTGTTGAGCAGGCACTGACCGTCGCCCTACAGCGGATTTGGTTGCGCGCGGTGCTTGTGGCCGCGGTGATGATGCTGGCCTTCGGTGCCATCGCTGTTTTGGTGTGGATTGGCGGTCAGGATGTGCTCAGCGGACGCACGACGGCAGGCGAGTTGGTGGCATTCATTTTCTATGCCTTCATCGTTGCGGGATCTGTTGGGGCAATCTCCGAGGTTTGGACGGACCTGCAGCGAGCGGCGGGTGCCACCGAGCGCTTGGTCGAACTGTTGGAATCGCCAAGCGCGATCCGAGACGGAACCGTGGAGCAACTGGCGCCGTGGCAGTCGCTGGATTTGTCGGTAACAGACCTTGCTTTCCGCTACGCCAGCCGGCCGGATCAACCGGTGCTGCAAAGTTTATCTTTCAATGTTCAGCCTGGTGAGATGGTGGCGCTTGTTGGACCCTCCGGTGCCGGAAAGAGTACGTTTTTTGATTTGCTGCAGCGTTTTTACGATGTCGACGCAGGGTCGATAAAGCTGGGCGGTGTTGATGTACGCGAGGCTAAGCTTCAGGCCCTGCGCGGTGCGTTTGGTTTTGTGCCGCAAACTCCGGCCATGTTCTCAGGTAGCGTGCGAGACAACCTAACCTATGGCCGAGCGGATGCCAGCGACGAGCAAGTAGAGCGAGCGCTCTCACTTGCGAATGCACACACCTTTGTGAATGCCCTGCCACAAGGCTTGCTAACCCCCTTGGGAGAAGACGGCATTGGACTGTCCGGTGGTCAGCGTCAGCGCCTCGCGGTTGCTAGAGCGCTCATTGCCGAACCTGCGTTTTTGCTCCTAGATGAAGCCACCAGTGCGCTAGATGCTGAGAGTGAGCAGAGTATCCGTAAGAGCGTTGAGGCGCTGAAAGGCGAGATGACCATATTGGTGATCGCCCACCGACTCTCCACGGTGCGCCAAGCGGATCGTATTTTAGTGTTTGAAGAGGGACGGATGATCGCCAGCGGCACTCATGATGAGCTGATGAAGGACAGCGACCTTTATGCGCGGTTTGCCAGCATTCAGTTTGCGGGTTGATCTCGCCGCGCATCGTATCGCCACTGGCCAGGGTTCAGTGGCTCAGCTTGAGGTGTCGTCGGCACTCGGCGCGATGAACAAGTCAGCCTGATCTGGGTTTTCATCGTCTCTTAGCTGGACGCCTAAACCGATTAAGCGCACGGGTTTCTCTTGCCGATGCCAAGCGGTCTCGAGCAAAGACAAATAGGTGTCTACGGCGACTTGGTGCCCGGCGCTGGCGACGGTTGTTGTATCAAATCCGTTAAAGCGCAATTTTAGTGTCCGACTTTTGATGCGATGCGCGCACTGGGCTTTGGCGAGACGACGCTGCAAATCTTCAAACAGATCCCGCAAGGCGGTGTTGCAGGCGGCTAGGGTGGGTAGGTCATCGGCAAATGTGCGCTCGGTACTCACAGACTTGCGAATACGATCAGGGCTGACCGGGCGCTCATCGTTGCCTCGTGACAGCTGGTGCAGTCGTGTGCCAAATTTACCGAATCGCCGGACTAACTCGCTGGCGCTGATCTGCTGCAGGTCGCCACAGGTTTGTACATCCATTGCACTCATCTTTTTCGCGGTCACTGAACCAACACCAAATATCTTGTTCACCGGCAGCGTGACCATGAAGTCATCGATCTCATCCGGCGTCACGGTGAACTGGCCATCGGGTTTGTTCCAGTCCGATGCAATCTTCGCCAAAAACTTGTTAGGTGCGATGCCGGCAGAAATGGTGATGCCTACCTCGTCGCGTACCCGGTCGCGAATTTCAGTGGCAATACGTGTCGCACTACCCTGATGGAGCGCGCATTCGCTTACGTCGAGAAAGGCCTCATCCAAGGACAGCGGTTCGACCAAATGGGTGTAGTCGTAAAATATGCGCTGCACTCTTTGGCTTTCAACCCGGTACTTTTCCATATTGGTTGGCACTATAACGAGATCGGGGCAAAGCCTGAGAGCGTGGGCCATGGGCATGGCAGAGTGCAGGCCATATTTGCGTGCAACGTAGTTGCAGGTAGCAATGACGCCGCGTCGACTTGCGCTGCCGCCCACCGCAATCGGCACATCGCGCAGGCGCGGGTCGTCGCGCATTTCAACTGAAGCATAAAAACTGTCGCAGTCGCAGTGAATGATTTTGCGCATTCGGTCTTATGGCCGCCGGCTGGTATGAAACGAGGTGCCAGTGAGCATATTGCATTTTTGTTGGTGGCTGAAATTCATGCTGGTCAGTAAGATCTCGGCGGCAGAGGTTTGAGCAAAATCGCGTAAGCAAAGGGAGCAACGCATGGGGACATTTGAGGGCAAGGGGCCGCTTCAGGGATTCAGAATCATCGAGCTTGCGGGCATTGGGCCGGGGCCATTTTGCGGCATGATGCTGGCAGATATGGGCGCCGAAGTGATTCGGGTTGAACGCATTGGTGCCGCGCAAGCGACGCAAGCGCCGAAAGATGTACTGACGCGCAATCGACGTTCAATCGCAGTGGACTTGAAAAGTCCTGCAGGCGTTGAGGCGATTTTGCGGCTGGTGGAAAAAGCAGACGGTCTGATCGAGGGTTTTCGGCCTGGCGTCACAGAGCGTTTGGGTCTCGGGCCCCAAGACTGTCAGGCCAGAAACCCACGCCTTGTCTATGGGCGTATGACTGGATGGGGCCAAGAAGGTCCCATGGCTCAGGCTGCCGGACACGACATCAACTACATCTCATTGGCGGGGGCCCTGCACGCCATCGGCCGCAACGGCGAGCGACCGGTGCCGCCGTTGAATCTGGTTGGCGACTTTGGCGGTGGCGGTATGCTGCTGGCCTACGGCATGGTCTGCGGCATGTTGGAGGCCACCAAGTCGAATCAGGGGCAGGTAATCGATGCCGCCATGGTCGACGGCACTGCCGCACTGATGGCGATGTTCTATTCCATGTCCGCTAGCGGCGTTTTCGCTACCGAGCGCGGCACCAACATGCTCGACGGTGGCGCGCATTTTTACGACACCTACGAAACAGCAGATGGCCAGTACATCTCCATCGGCTCGATCGAGCCACAGTTTTATGCCCTGTTGATGGAGAAGGCGGGCCTTGATGCGGACTATTTTCAACCGCAGATGGATCGCGGCCGTTGGGGCGAACTAAAGGCCAAGCTCACCGAGGTGTTTTTGACCAAAACACAGGCTCAGTGGTGCGCGATTATGGAGGGAAGTGATGTGTGTTTCGCGCCAGTACTGAACCTAATCGATGCCGCCGAACACTCACACAATAAGGCCCGCAACAGTTATCAGACGGTGGGCGGAATGCTGCAGCAGTCGCCCGCGCCACGATTTTCGCGCACCCCAGCCGCCGACATTGCACCGCCTAGGGTGCCCGGCGAAGACACCGCTGCGGTGCTCGCCGACTGTGGTCTAACGGCGGACGAAATCGCCACACTTACCAGCAACGGTGTGGTGGCGGGTTGATCATCCGCCCACATACTCGAACCACAACCCATTAGGCTCAACCGATGAACAGCAAAACCATTCGCGTGAAAGACATCGACGTGGCTAACGACAAACCTTTCGTTTTGTTCGCAGGCATGAACGTGCTGGAGTCGCGAGATCTCGCCATGCAAGTGGCGGAACATCATGTGACTGTCACCCAAAAACTGGGCATCCCATACGTATTTAAGGCGTCATTTGATAAGGCGAATCGATCTTCTGTGCATTCCTATCGAGGCCCCGGCATGGACGAGGGCCTGAAGATCTTCGCTGAGATTAAGCAGACATTTGATGTGCCAGTGATCACCGACGTGCATGAGATTTATCAGTGCGAGCCGGTGGCCAAGGTTTGCGATGTTATTCAGTTGCCTGCTTTCTTGGCACGTCAGACAGACTTGGTCGAGGCCATGGCGAATACTGGCGCTGTCGTGAACATCAAGAAACCGCAATTTCTCAGCGCCGGGCAAATGGGCAACATCGTGGAGAAATTCAGCGAGTGCGGCAACGACAAGGTCATGCTCTGCGAGCGCGGCAGCAGCTTTGGTTACGACAATCTGGTCGTGGACATGCTCGGCTTTCGCACCATGAAAGAAGTCAGTAACGGTGCTCCACTGATTTTTGACGTTACCCACGCCTTACAGTGCCGCGATCCGATGGGGGCTGCTTATGGCGGTCGTCGGGAGCAAGTCGCGGAGTTAGGTCGAGCGGGTATGTCGGTTGGATTAGCGGGCTTATTTTTGGAAACACACCCCGACCCTGATAACGCCAAGTGTGATGGCCCCAGTGCCTTACCGCTGGATAAGCTTGAGCCGTTTCTAGCCGAGATGAAGGCCTTAGACGATTTGGTCAAAAGCCTCCCAGAGCTGAGCATTCGCTGAGATTGAAATTTGTCAGCGCATCACGCGGCGAAGCAACCCCCACCCTGCAAGCCCACAAACACCTTCGAACGATGTTGACGGAGAAATTTGTGATGATAGTCGTGAAAGTGCCGCTATTTTGCGGTTAAATACTTTCGTCGGTGAGAGAACAAGAAAAAGGTAGGCGTAGACGTCAGAGCGAAGGGGACTGACGCCTTAGCGGGAAACTGGGCGATATCACCGGGCACCGCAGTCTTATCCTGAAAATAAAAACGCGAAAGAAGGATCCCTCGATGAGTGTAGAACTGTTAGACAACCCTCGATTTTATGGCTTTAGAGTCAGACGGCAAATCGATGGTAAGACCTACCAAGAATATTTTTCACTGAAAGAAAATAGCAAGCGCATGCGCGGCGCAAAGAAAGCTGAGGTAAAGGCCTTGGCTGATACGCGTGATGCGGAGCTGAAAGTCCTGCAGCAGAAAAAGCGGGATAAAAACGATCGCGAGATCAACCTCGACGAAACAGGTCAGATCAAGGGCATTTTGTGCCGCATGAAGCGCGAGAAGAGCGGTACGCTGACGCCGGTGTTTCAGGTTG
>SHAE01000043.1 GCA_004213835.1 OM182 bacterium
AATAGATTTAACCCACTTGTTGATGGCAGCACTTGCTGAGTTGCTGTTGCATCGTTGTTTGTTCGTATAACGAGGAAAACAAAAGACACTTTCATTCTGTTCAGAAAGCCGCTGCGCCGCCCATAGCGATGCACCAACAATAGGAATGACTCTTTCACTTGCTTTTGTTTTCAACGATCTGTGCGGGTAGGGCGTAACAACAACATGCGGATAAGGACTTTCAAGGATAAGGTCTTTCATCATCAATCCAGCTGCCTCCGCTAGTCTCATTCCGGTATCGCTGATCAGAGCTACTAACCACCTGACATCATCATCTTTTTCATAACAGTGTCGCTGTAGAGTTCTGATTTGATCAATGCTCAAGGGTTGTCGTTTTTGCTTATCTGTCTCCGGTGCAAGATAGACACCGCTAAAAGCATTCCTGCAATCCAACCCAAGTTCATTGATTGTGAAAGTCACCATTGCTTTGATGCTGGTGAAGTTGCGTTGGATTGAACCTGAGCTTAGCCCTTTGTTGCGCAACCAATCCCTGAAAGAGGCTGCGTCCGCACTTGAGTACTGATCAAGGGATCTGCATCCAATGCTTTGAATCAAATAATCAACAGAACGCTTGCTGTGAGTGAAGAAGGTTTTCTTTTTGTTTTCACCCTTAACACGGTGGTAAAGCTCCAGCGCATCAACAATTGTTGGAAGAGCAGATTCTGGATTTTGACTAGGTGCGTGACGCAACAAATGCGCTGCGGGAATCTCAATTTCCTTGAGGCGTAAACTCAGCCAATAGTCATCCAAGCGTGATAACAGTTTCTGTGAGGCGTAACGAGCTTGTGCCTGAGACTTGGTCTTGAGGCTCTGAACAATCCTTGGTTTCACATAATGATGTCGTAAATCAGTAGGAACTGACTTGGAGAAATAGAACACACCACGCTTGGTGTAGGTGTATTGGGGATGAGGAATGTCTACCACTTTGTCTACCGCCTGAGTCCGCGTTGATGAAAACGTGAGCAATTTCAGAGACTTGTGAAGCTTTCAAAGTAGAAAATGGTGGCCAGAGACAGAATCGAACTGTCGACACGAGGATTTTCAGTCCTCTGCTCTACCAACTGAGCTATCTGGCCGAGGGATCTTCTAAAGCTGAGGCTGCGCCCCAGCAGGCCGCGTATTAAAGCGATGTGACTGGCCAGCGTCAACTCTGGCTTGGGGGTTGATAGCCCTCCGGCAGGTCGGTGGCCTCGTTAGCAAAGTATTGCCACATCTGTTCACTGAGATACTTACGTGTATCTGGCTCAATGAGGCTCAAGTGTTTTTCGTTTATCAGCATGGTTTGCAGCGTTTGCCACTCTTGCCAAGCCTGGGCAGACACTTCCTTGGCAATGCGCTCGCCCATGGGACCGGGTAGAGGCGGCTGCTCAAGAGCAGGCAGTTCTTTTTTGTAGCGGCTGCAAATAACGGTCTTAGTCATGGTACGAATGGCCTCCAATGTCTGGGCAGCTTACCTTGTTGGCCAATCGATTGGGCGTTAGACGCTAGGGCGCCAAGATTTTCACTGCTGCCGCAGAGAGACCAATGGTTTCATCCGATGGTATCGGCGCGAGAACCGCGGGCTGGTTCAGCCTGTCTGCTGCCACCCAGCGCTGGTGGGTCTCCTGCAGCATTTGCGGCTGCCGCTTAAGATCGATGTAGACGGGTTCGATATCTAGATGAAAGTGGCTGAAGGTGTGCCGAAAGCGCTCGCCATTTTGGGTGGCGATAACGTCTTGTTGCGCCACGCCTTGGTGTCGCAAAAACGCCTCGATGCTTACCTCCACACCCCGCTCCGGCGGATTCCAAAGGCCGCCCCAGAGTCCACTTTGCTGGCGTTGTTCGAGTAGTACGCGATTGTCTGGCAGGCGCAGTACGAAAAAACGTGCTTGGCGAATGGGTTTGGCGGCGGCTTTTTTCTTGGTCGGTAGCTCTTGAACTCGATCCTCAGCCAAGGCTTGGCAACGCCTGCTCAGGGGGCAAGCCTGGCAATCAGGCTTGCTGCGCACACACAGCGTGGCGCCTAGATCCATAATCGCCTGGGTATAGTGATCTACCCGCTTAGTGGGTGTGTGTTCGTCTGCTCGCTGCCAGAGCAGTTTGTTTACGGATGCCTCGCTGTAGTGGCCGGTCACGGCATGGAAGCGCGCGAGTACGCGTTTCACATTGCCGTCGAGGATGACACCGCGTTGCTGCATGGCGATAGCGCGTACTGCGCCTGCCGTAGATGGTCCTATGCCCGGCAAGGCTTCTAGCCGTTGCTGATCTTCTGGAAAGCGGCCGTTGTATTGATCGACGATGATTTTGGCGGCTTTATGTAAATTGCGGCCCCTAGCGTAATAGCCAAGGCCTGTCCAAAGGTGCAGTACTTCGTCAGTACTCGCTCGGGCAAGGCTTGTCACATCAGGAAAGCGCTGCATGAAACGCTCGTAATAGGCGATTACCGTAGCAACTTGGGTTTGTTGCAGCATGATCTCCGAGACCCACACCCGATAGGGTGTGATCTCAGATTGCCAAGGGAGATTCTTGCGCCCGTTTAGGTCGAACCAATCAAGCAGTCTTTTGGCGAACCAATCCATCCATCATTGTGTTCTTAGCGCTTGAACAAATTCAACAACTGCTTGGCGCCTTCCCTGAGTTCTTCGGGAATTTTCTCTTCGATGCCGTCTAACAGCGACTCCTGAACTTTTTCCTGCACCACACGTCTGCCTTCACGTTTGGCCAGCTCACCGACAATGGACATAGCTGCACTGGTGTCGGGGCCGCAGTCGGGTTCAGCCGCAGTGCCCTGGCAGTCAAAAGGCAGGGGCAAATCGGTAAACAGCGGATCGAGACGAATCAGTTGATCGGCGGTAGCTTGTTTGACGGTAAGGGTGCCCTTGAGATTCAGCGCACTGTCTGCCTGGGCAAGCGTGCCCCGCATCGCGACCTGAAGGTTATCGAGGTTGGCATCTGCGACCACCTGCTCGTCCTGTAACGATGCATTCACGAGCAGGTTTTGATACCCCATGACATTGGGCCAGTCAGCAGCGGGGTTCTCTTTGCCTGCTAAGACACTGATGTTGGTGACAGTATCTTTGAGTTTTTGTATGTCTACGCTGCCGTTAGCCGCCAGCAGGGTGGCATTTAGTTTGCCGTCTTGAACCACCATGGACACTTGGCTTTCTGGCCAACTGAGGCTGCTGACGCTGAACTGAGACGACGTGCAGTCCATTTGACCGTTGTAGATGTTGAGCGTGTCGGTTTCGCTGCTTGCAGCCCCGTCGATTTCTTTAAGTGAGCCTGCGCAGGTGGCGTTAATCGGCACTTCGCCCAAGCGAGTCGCGATGGTCGTTTGCGAAATGGTGAGATCCGATAGCGTGGCGCCCGAAGTTTTCTGTGAGTCGGTTAGGGCATAAGTCAGGGTACCGGACACATCTACTGGCGCTGCATCTTCCCGCACCTCACTTGGCTCGCCAGCTTGTAGCATCAACATTTGCGCCTGAAAGGGGGTGGCTTGGCCCAGCGCAAAATCCTGCATCGCAAATCGCTGCACGCGAAAGCCCGCATCTTTAATGCGCACCTCGTCCAAAATCAGGTCATCTAACTGCCACGATTCAGGCGGTTTGATCAGCTCTGACAGACTGAGACCGACCCGGAGTTTGTGCACATGCATTTGGGTTTCGCCGTCGCGCAGCTTAATGTTCGCCGCGGCCAGCCCCGGATTGGGCAGTAGCTGCCAGTTTAGGTCGCCTTGAATATCGACCTCATAGCCGCTCGCGATGGTTAGCTGTGCGCTGAGCTGCGTTTTTAGCCGCTCTGTGTCGCTTAAGTAGTAGCCGAGTCCTGCACCCAAAAAAACCAGCAGCAGTAGTAGCGTGATGAAAAATCGTTTCAGCATGGGAAGTTCCTCGTGACGGCGGCGCCGACGTTTAACTGCGATACCCTATTAAATGCTAGCCGATGCAATTTAGGAGCATCTTGCGAAGCCGGCAACGTCGTTTGCGCGGCTTAGTCCACACTTTAAGCACGCAGTAGGCTCAGCGATATGCAGTAAACTGTGCAAACGGCTCAGTTCGCTGGCTCGTAAGGTTTCTAGCACGGTAATACGCGTGAGGTGTACATGAGCGTTAACAGCTTTGATCCGCAACAATTTGACCCGTCCCGGGTTTCAACAGAACTCGGTAAAACTCTGGTTGAACAAGCGTTGGCCGCGGCTCGTGCGCAAGACGATGGCGCAGAGCTGTGTCTAACCGCAGACGAGGTGGCGATGCTGGCGCCGGCCACGACGCATGCGGGCTGGGGAGCGGCCGCACAGGACTTATCGACCGAAGAGTTAATCATGCTGATACGGCTCTTTACCTTGGGCGAGGGCCAGTTCTCCAGCTGGCAGGCTGGCGCGAAATCTGCCGTGGTTAAACTGGTACGCGTCATGAAACAGCGCAAGGAAATGACGCCTGAGCTAACCGCCTGGATAAAGGCCAATTCTGACAACCGATTTTTGCCCCACGGCGATCTGATGGATCGGCTTTAGCAAATACGGCTTCTACCGCCTAGCCGGCATCAAGTGGGCAATGTGCTGCAAAGGCGGCTAAACTTCCCACGGCTTGGTCGCGGTGGCGGGGTTCATCAAGGCGGGCAATGCAAATCCACCCTTTTTGTTAAGAGAGAACAGCGTGCGTCAGGCTTCTATTCATCGCGACACCACCGAAACTCAAATCAAGCTCAGCATCAACCTAGATGGCAATGGTACCAGTCACTTCGATACCGGCTTGCCATTCTTTGACCACATGCTCACGCAGATTGCCCGCCACGGCATGATCGACATTCACATAGAGGCCTCTGGCGACCTAGAGGTTGATGCCCATCATATGGTGGAAGATGTTGGTATCGTATTGGGCCAAGCCTTGAACGAAGCCGTGGGCGACAAGAGCGGGCTGACTCGCTACGGACATGCCTACGTGCCGTTGGATGAGGCGCTCTCGCGGGCGGTCATCGATCTCTCCGGTCGCCCCGGCCTGCACTATCGAGTGGACTATACTCGCGCCCGGGTTGGGGACTTTGATGTCGACCTACTGCGCGAGTTTTTTCAGGGCCTGGTCAATCACTCGATGATGACTGTGCACCTAGATAACTTGCTGGGCGATAACGCCCATCACCAAGCAGAAACACTGTTTAAAGCCTTCGGACGCGCCCTGCGTATGGCAGTGGCCGAAGATGCGCGTATGAAGGGTATCGTGCCCTCGACCAAGGGCAGTTTGTAGGCGTGCTACTGATCCCCGCCATTGACCTGAAAGACGGTCAATGTGTCCGTTTGCGTCAAGGCCGCATGGACGATTCCACGGTGTTTTCCAACGACCCTGTGGCCATGGCTGCGCATTGGCAAGATCAGGGCGCGCGGCGCCTGCATATTGTGGATCTGGATGGCGCCTTTGCAGGAGTACCTCGCAATGGCAACCTCATTCGCGAAATGGTCGCCGTCATGGGCGATGTACCAGTGCAGGTAGGTGGGGGTATTCGCAGCGAAGCAATCATTGAGGCGTACTTGGATGCCGGTGTGCAGGGCTTGATTCTGGGTACCAAGGCCGTCAACGAACCCGATTTTTTGCAGGCAATGGCTTTGGCCTACCCAAGCAAAATTCTGTTGGGTCTGGACGCGCGCAGCGGTGTCGTGGCCACTGAGGGTTGGGATAAAGAAACCGGCATCCAAGCTTTAGACTTCGTGCGCGATCTCATCGAGCTGCCCCTCGCCGGCATTGTTTATACCGATATTGACCGTGATGGCATGATGCAAGGTCTCAATATCGCCTCGACCCTGGCGCTGGCTAGGGCCGCGCAACTACCCGTTATCGCATCTGGCGGTGTTACTGAGTTGGCCGATTTGCAGGCGTTGAAGGAAGCATTTGCCGAAGACACTGAGCTGCTGATGGGTGCAATTACTGGCCGTGCTATCTACGAAGGCACGTTAGATGTGGCTGCGGGGCAGGCCTTACTCGACGCTTGATAAGCTCGGTGTCTGGGCTTGATTTACTTGATCTGCGATCACCTGCAGCGCCGCTGCAAGCACAGCGCTTTCGTCCAAGGAATTCACTGCAACATCTGGCATCAACCCCACCTCGCTAAACCCACGTCCCTTGGGGGTGCGGTAATGTGCGGTGGTGATTTTTAGCGCGCTGCCATTGGCCAAGGGTGGTAGTAGCGTTTGCACACTGCCTTTCCCGAAGGTTTGGCCGCCGACGATGGTTGCGCGGCCGTAGTCCTGCAGCGCACCGGCGATAATTTCCGCAGCAGATGCCGTGCCGCCGTCGACAAGAACCACCAGTGGCGTCGATGCGAATGGTGTGTAGCTTGTCGCGTCATAGGACTCGGTACCTCGATGGCCTTCGGTGGTGACGATGGTGCCGGAGTCGATGAAGAGATCTACGCTCGTTACTGCGCAGATCAAAGAGCCGCCGGGATTGGCTCGCAGGTCGAGCACGAGGCCCTGCACGGCGGTATCGCTGCGGTTGTCAGCCGCGGATTCTGTCAGAGTGGTAACGGCTGCGGTTAAGTCTTCGGCGAGAGTGTCATAACACTGGTCTGCTCTGACATAGGCGATGCGATTTTCCAGTAAGCGAGTGTGTAGGTAGACGGCTTCAAGCTTTTGGCGCACGACGACGACGGCGATACCTACGGTGCGATCTGGCGGTCCGCCAGGCACAGATCGCTGCAGCTCTAGGTTCACCGCGCTACCAGACGAACCGCGCAGCTGGTCGACGACCTGGCTGAGTTGCCACCCGGTAACGGCCGCGCCGTCGATCTTGGTAATCACATCACCCACTTGGATATTCGCTGCCGCTGCCGGTGAGTCTTGCAGCAAACTCAGCACCGCGAAGTTACCGTTGCGCAAACCAACTTGTATGCCCACGCCGGCGAATGTGCCGCGTGTGCTTGCCTTCAGTCGCGCATAAGCCTGAGCATCCAGCACCTGAGAGTACTCGTCTAAACGGTTAACCATGCCTTGAATGGCTGCTTCGGTGAGGGTGCTTTGATTGAGCGGTGCCTGATAGTGCTGGATGAGTTGATCGGTTGCCTGATCGACACTGCGTAACGACTGGTGACGGAGCAGCGCGCTTTCATCCATTAAGCTGCGATGCAGCAACATGCCAACGACGAGACCGCAAAGCACACCCAGCACCAAGGTGCGGCGAGATACGAGTCGCTCGCGTTTCATTTGGCAAGCCAAGCCGTTGGATTTTGCACGGCGCCATCCTGACGCAGTTCAAAGTAGATGCCGGGTTCGTAACCACCGCCACTATTGCCAGCTTCGGCAATGGGCTCGCCGCTCTCCACCCAATCGCCTGCGTTTTTCAGCAGTGCATCAGCGTGACCGTATAGCGTCATGTATCCGCCGCCGTGATCGACAATGGCGATGAGCCCGAAGCCGCGCAGCCAGTCGCTGAAAACGACTTTGCCGCGGAACACTGCGCTGACGGTATCGCCAAAACCCGCAGCCAGATCGATGCCGCGCCAGCTTAGGTTGGTGCCTGCACGAGGTTTACCGAATGAATGTCTGATTGGTCCTCGCAATGGGCGAGGTAAGCTGCCCTTGGCCGCGGCAAATGCCTTGCCATCTAGCGCCGATAGTTGACTGCGCAGTTGTGCAAGCAGCGCGCGTAAACGTTCGCTGTCGGCCAGTAACGCATCGCGCTGCTTGGTTTTGCTCTCGCGCTCCCCGGCGAGTGCATTGATGGCCGATGCCCGTTCATCGCGTTTGGCTTGAACGGCGGTAGTTTGCTTCGCCAGCGCTCGGCTTTGCATTTCTTGGGTTGTTAGTTGCTCATTCAGCGCCGTTTGGGTCTTGGTGAGCTTGGCTATGCTGGCCTTGTACTGTTCGATGCTTTCAAGGCGCTGCTGACTAAAATAGCCGTGATAGCGCATGTAGCGCTGTGTGTCAGCGCTGGAGCGCTTGCTGAGCAGCAGCTTGACGAAATCGTCGGACTTTAATCGCGATGCTGCCTGCACATGGGCAACAATAATGCTGCGTTGTGCCTGGGTTTGTTCGGTGAGTGTGTGGCGCTGCTTGCGCAGCTTGGTCACGGCGATTTGCGTCTGCGACAGCGAAGCCTCTAGCTTTCGACTCTGTTGGCGCAGCCCGGCGATGGTTTGGTCTTGCAGCTGAATTTGTTGTTCGATAGCGGCGCTGCGCCGCTGGGCGTCGGTGAACCACTCTTCCAGCGCATTGAGCTTTTGCACCACCTGATCGAGGGCTTGATTGGCGTCAGTCTCCTCTGCAGAGTGTGTGCTCGGGACGCCGACGGACAGCGCGATTACTGCACAAAGTTGCTGGGCGACAATCGAGCATCGCGTCATCATGTTTAGCGCGATGCGACGAGTGTTTTGCCGGTCATTTCTGGCGGAATCTCAAGCTCCATGAGCTGCAGTAAAGTAGGAGCCACGTCACACAGGCTGCCTCCCGGACGTAGGGTGAGGTCTTGGTCGCCCACATACACCAAGGGCACAAGATTGCTGGTATGTGCTGTGTGCTCTTGATCGCTACTGGGGTCTCGCATCTGCTCGACATTGCCGTGATCGGCGGTCACCAGCATCTGGCCAGCGGCGGCTTGTACCGCTTGCTCCAACCGCGCTAAGCACTCGTCCAAGGTCTCTACCGCCTTAATGGCAGGTTCCAGCTTACCGCTGTGACCAACCATGTCGCCGTTGGCGTAGTTGCACACGATGACGTCGTAGCTACCGCTGTGAATTGCCTCAATGAGTTGATCGGTGACTTTGCGGGCGCTCATTTCCGGCTGCAGGTCGTAGGTGGCTACATTGGGAGAGGGGATCAAAATGCGTTTTTCACCCTCAAACGGTTGTTCTCGGCCACCAGAAAAAAAGAACGTGACGTGAGCATATTTCTCGGTTTCGGCGATACGCAGCTGTTGTTTGTTATGCCTTTGCAGATATTCGCCCAAGGTGTTGTGAAGTTCCTCGGGGGCAAAGGCGCAGGGCAATGCGATGTCGTCGGCATATTGGGTAAGCGTGGTGAAGTTGGTCGCTGGCTCAAACGATCGGCGCTCGAATCCGGCGAAGTTAGGGTCGGTCATCGCGCGCGTTAGTTGACGAGCGCGATCGGCGCGAAAGTTCATAAACACCACGCTATCTTCGGCGGCGATGCCCCTGGGTGGCAGCTGGGCGTCGTGCAGGGCAGTTGGCTGCACAAATTCATCGCTCTCATCGCGGCCATAGGCTGCTTGCAAAGCCTCAACCGCACTCTGGGCATGAAAGGGTGCCTCGCCGCGGCTGAGTAGATTGTAGGCTCTGGCCTGACGTTCCCAATTGTTGTCGCGATCCATGGCGTAATAGCGCCCGCAGACGCTCAACACACGGCCACAATTTAACGTCTCGAGCAAGGTTTCGGCGGCTTCCAGCGATGGCATTGCGCTTCGCGGCGGCGTATCCCGGCCGTCTAGGAATGCGTGTAGGTAAACCTCTTTTAGCCCGGCCGCGGCGGCGGCACGGATCAAGGCAAAAATCTGTTCCTCGTGGCTGTGAACACCGCCGGGGGAGAGCAGACCCATAATATGTAGCGCACTGCCCTTGTCCTGAACGCATTTGAAAACATCTTTGAAGGCCGGGATGTTGGCAAATTCGTCATCGTCGATGGCGCGATTAATGCGGGTGAAATCCTGATACACCACCCGGCCCGATCCAAGGTTCATGTGGCCTACTTCTGAGTTGCCCATTTGTCCTGCGGGCAGACCCACGTCCAGACCTGAACCTGAGATGAGGGTATGCGGACGCTGTGAGATGAAGCGGTCCCATGTGGGTGTCTTCGCAAGTGCAATGGCATTGTGCTCGACTTCGAGGCTGTGGCCGAATCCGTCGAGAATCACCAGCAGGCTGACAGTAGACATGTTGAGGAACCCTTGGGTTTGATGCGGCGGAGAGTTTAGCAAAAAGCTCAGTGATTCAGGATGAATGTGTATAATCGCGCCTCCTTAAAAAGGCGCAGGTATGGAACAGTTTTTTTCCTTTTTGGGTAACCATCCAATCTTGGTTGGCACCTTTTTGCTGCTATTGTTTTTGTTCTTCCGCAATGAAAGAACGCGTGCCGGTGCGACGGTGGGTACACAGGAACTGGTGCGGCTGGTCAACAAAGAAAATGCCATTGTACTGGACGTGCGTGAACGCACCGAATTCATGGAAGGTCATATCGTTGATGCGCTGAATATTCCTTACGCATCTCTCGAAGCGCGGCTAGACGAGATCTCCCAGCACAAAGAAACGCCCGTTGTCATCGCTTGCAAGATGGGCCAGCACTCAGGTGCCGCTGGCACGTTGTTACAAAAGAACGGCTTCACCAATGTCACGCGCCTGACCGGCGGATACGCTGAGTGGCGTGCGCAAAACTTACCGGTAGTAAAATCATGACGGATGAAAATCAGGACAACCCTCAACCAGAGCAAGCTGAGGGCACCGCTGCGGAACAGCAGGTGCAGTTGCGTATCGAGAAGGTCTTTCTCAAGGATGCATCTTTTGAGTCACCGAATTCACCCGAGGTGTTTACTAAACAGTGGCAACCGAATCTTTCTGTCGACATCAACACGCGGTCAGCTGCGCTGCCCGATGACCGACATGAAGTGGTGCTCACCATTACCGTGCGCGCTAACGTTGAAGAGGACTATCTGGGCTTCTTGGTTGAGGTTCAACAGGCGGGTATTTTCTTCGTCAAGAACGCAGATCCTGCGCAGCTTAGCCAAATCGCTGGCATCGCCTGTCCGACTACCTTATTCCCCTATGCTCGAGAAAGCCTCGACAATCTGGTGGTAAAAGGTGGCTTTCCGGCAATCCAACTTGCTCAGGTCAACTTTGAAGCGTTGTATGTGCAGGCCATGCAAGAAAGGCAGCAGCAACAGCAGGAGGCTGCCTCGGCACCGACGACGCATTAAACGCACAGAAGTGCTGCGGGGATAAGCGCAGACCGCGCAAGCGACTAAAGGATGCCGTCGTAACCCCGTTGCCGCCAAGCCTCATAAAGGGTGATGGCGACAGAATTGGCGAGATTGATGCTTCGACTTGGCGCCTGCATCGGGATGCGCAGCTTGCGCTCTTGGGGCCAGCGCGCCAACACCTCATCCGGAAGCCCTCGGGTTTCTGGCCCAAACAGCACCACGTCTGCAGCGTCGAAGGCAATCTCTGCGAAATTGCGGCTGCCCTTAGTGGTCATTGCAAACCAACGGCTTTTGCTCAGTAGCTGCTCGCAAGCTTCTAGGCTGTCGTGGAGTGTGACCTGGGTAAAGTCGTGATAGTCCAAGCCCGCGCGCCGCATGCGCTTGTCGTCCCAGTCAAAGCCCAGTGGACGAATCAGGTGCAGGGCGGCGCCGGTATTGGCGCAAATGCGGATGATGTTGCCAGTATTCGGCGGAATCTCCGGCTGGTAGAGCACGACGTGCATGATGTTAGGTGTAAGCGCTAGAGCTCGAGTTCCTGCATTTTTCGAGTGAGCGTGTTTCGACCCCAGCCAAGAAGCTCTGCGGCGTCTTTTTTCCTACCGCCAGATTTGCGTAGGGCTGCATTAATCATCACCCGTTCGAATTTGGGCATGGCGGTATCCAGCAGCGCCATATCGGGCGACTTTTCCAGCTGTTGGTTCGCCCAGAGTTCTAGGCCGGTTTCCCAGTTGCCGTGATCGGCATTGGTCTCGCTTTGCTGCAGTTCTGGCGGCAGGTCTTCGATCAAAATCGTTCGGGAACTGGCCATGACCTGTAGCCAGCGGCAGGTGTTCTCAAGCTGACGAACGTTGCCGGGCCATGGCAGTAGGCTGAGGTACTCTGCCGCGGTGGAATCCAAGATCTTAGGCTCGTCGCCGAGTTCAATGGCGGCGGCATCAAGAAAGTGCTTGGCGAGTAAGGGGATGTCCTCGCGGCGCTCAGACAGGCTGGGCACATGCACGCGAATGACGTTGAGACGGTGAAACAGATCCTCGCGAAAGGTTCCTTGTTCTACAAGACGCTCCAGATTTTGGTGTGTCGCGGCGACGATGCGCACATCGACGCCAACCGAATGGTGCCCGCCAACACGATAGAACTCATTTTCTGCTAGAACGCGCAGCAAACGGGTTTGGGCTGAGGCTGGCATATCGCCAATTTCATCTAAGAACAGTGTGCCGCCATCGGCTTGTTCGAAACGGCCCACGCGCCGTTGTGCAGCGCCGGTAAACGCGCCTTTCTCGTGGCCGAAAAGTTCGCTCTCAATGAGGTCGCTGGGTATGGCCGCTACGTTCAACGCGACAAAGGGTTCGCTCTGCCGCGGCGAATGCCGGTGCAGGGCGCGAGCGACCAGCTCTTTGCCGGACCCGGATGGACCGTTAATCAATACCGAGACGTTGGAGGACGACAGGCGGCCAATGGCGCGGAACACCTCCTGCATCGCGGGTGCTTGACCGATGATTTCTGTTGAACCTGTTGGCTCCGGCAGGCTAACGCTTTTGACATCTTCGGTCTGCGCGATAGCCCGCCGCACGACGGCGACAGCCTCGTCTACGTCGAAAGGTTTTGGCAGATACTCAAAGGCGCCGCGTTCGAAACTGGTGACGGCGCTTTGCAAGTCCGAGTGGGCTGTCATGACGATAATGGGCACTTGATGGTGCACCTCTTTAACTTGGCGCAAGAACTCCAGCCCTGACGTGCCTGGCATGCGAATGTCGGTGATAATCGCTAGGGGCGAGTCGTCGCCGAGGTGATGCAGCGCCTGATCCGCCGTATTGAAAGCGGTTATCGGGATGCCAGCTTGGCTCAGCGCTCGGTCAAGTACCCAACGAATGGCACTGTCATCATCTATCACCCATACGTGCTGGTTCATATTATTTCTCTTGATTCGCTGAGTTGGTTCAGTCCGCTGAAGGGTAGGTAGACTGAAAAGGTCGTGTTGCCCGGGCGGCTGGCGACCTGCAGTGTGCCCCCGTGCTGACCAACAATATTCTGTGATATGGAAAGACCCAGTCCAGAGCCCTCGCTGCGACCACTGATCATCGGGAAGAAAACGCGGTCGATCAGGTCTTCGGGAATGCCTGGCCCATTGTCCGTAATACTCAAATGCATAATTTGCTTGTGGCGCACAGAACCAATGGTGAATTGACGCACCACTCGAGTCTTGAAGACGATGCGTGCGCGCTCGGTTTGCTGCAGCGCCTGACACGCGTTGCGGGCGATATTCAAAATGGCTTGGATCAGCTGATCCTTGCTGCCCTGAACCTCTGGCAAGCTTGGGTCGTAATCTCGCTGCCACTGCAGATCGGCATGGAACTCGCCCTGCAAAATATGAATCACGCGTTCTAGCGCCTCGATTAAATTTACCGGCTCAAATTGCATGGGCTGCCATGGCCCCAGCATGCGATCCACCAGATCTCTTAATCGATCTGCCTCGCTGATGATGACGTGTGTGTATTCTCTAAGCTCAGTTTCAGGCAGGGCTCGCTCGAGCAGCTGGGCGGCGCCGCGGATTCCGCCCAAGGGGTTTTTTACCTCGTGGGCTAGGCCTCTTATCAGGCTGCGCGTAGTGATTTGCTGTTCATCCGTAAAACTACCCTGGCTGATCGAATTGATGCGGCTCGTGGGGTGTAGCTCCAACAGCAAACCCTTTGGGGTCTCTAGGTTGGAAACGGTTAGGTCCACTTCTTCTATGGTGTTTTCGGGTAACTGCAGCGCCACATTGCGCGCGGTAAACGGTTGGTCGTCAGTCACCGCTTGGCGCAGCGATGTGACCAGTTCATCGTTACCCAGCAATAGATCGGTCAGCAAGCTGCCCAGCACTGCATTGGCGGATACATGAAGCAGGTCCTCGGCAGCGCTGTTGAGTTTCTTGATGGTGAACCGCTCGTCCAACACGATCACAGCCGTCATCAAACTGCCAAGCAAGTGCTCGGCAAGTTTTTGAGTATTGGCTGGGCGTTTTCTGACTTGGTTCATCAATGTCTGACAGTTGTTACGGGCTATTTAAGCCTTAGACACTCGCACGTGCACCGCTAAAGATCGTTAAAAAAAGGGGCATCGATCAACATCGACACCCCTCTTCACTCACCAGTTTGCAGCGCATTCTTGCGAACTTGTCGCTAGAGCTGCGCTGATGAAGCGGTCACCTAGGCCAGCGCTTCCTTGGTGGTTTTCACAATGGCCGCAGCAACTTTGTAGGGGTCTGCGTTAGATGCGGTGCGTCGATCTTCCAATCGTCCGACCCAGCCGTCGGCCGGTGTGGTAACCGGAATACGGATGGATGCGCCACGGTCTGAAATACCATAGCTGAACTCATCGATTGACTGGGTCTCGTGCTTACCGGTCAAACGCTGATCGTTGTCAGCCCCGTACACGCTGATGTGGCGTTGAATGTTCTTACCGAACTCCTCACAGATCTTGGTGAAGATTTCTTCCTTGCCTTCAGTACGCATCGCTTCATTGGAGAAGTTCGCGTGCATACCCGAGCCGTTCCAGTCTAAGTCGCCAAAGGGCTTTGGATGCCAGTTGATGGCGTAGCCGTACTTTTCGCCGGTGCGTTCGAGGAGGTAACGTGCAATCCAAATCTGGTCACCAGCTTCCTTGGCGCCTTTGGCGAAAATCTGGAATTCCCACTGGCCAGCCGCCACTTCAGCATTGATGCCTTCGATGTTCAGACCGGTCTCAAGACAAAGGTCGAAGTGCTCTTCAACGCAGTCACGCCCGTGCGCGTTTGCAGCTCCGACTGAGCAATAGTAAGGGCCCTGAGGTCCGGGATAACCATTTGCAGGGAAGCCCGGGGGCAGTTGGGTGTCGACATCCCACAGGAAGTATTCTTGTTCAAAGCCAAACCAGAAGTCGTTGTCATCGTCGTCGATAGTGGCGCGGCCATTTGACGCGTGTGGCGTGCCGTCGGCATTAAGCACTTCGCACATAACGAGGTAGGCATTTTGACGATCAGGATCAGGATAGATTGCCACAGGCTTGAGCAGGCAATCTGAGCTGCCGCCCTCTGCTTGTTCGGTTGAGCTGCCGTCGAATGACCATTCGGGTACTTCGTCCAGCGCGCCTGAAAAGTTATCTTTGCTCATCTGCGTTTTGCTTCGCAGGCTCTGCGTTGGCTGGTAGCCGTCCAGCCAGATGTATTCTAGTTTCGATTTCATGCTTGGTTTTTCTCCTTAAGTATAGGTACCCGTGTGTCATTGCA
>SHAE01000044.1 GCA_004213835.1 OM182 bacterium
GCGCTGCTCTTCGGTGCCAAATCGCAGCAGCAAGGGTCCGCTTTGCCGGTCGGCGATCCAGTGGGCGCTGACCGGTGCTCCTGCAGCAAGCAACTCTTCAGTGACAACCAAACGTTCGAAGTTAGTCTTGTCGCTACCGCCCACATCAGCAGGCCAGGTCATGCCGATCCAGCCCTGTTCACCCAGTTTTTGGGAAAACTCTGGGTCATGACCGGTAACAAAATCTGAGTTCGGCTTCGGCAAATGCTCGCGGTTGTCCTCGATAAAGCCTCTGACTTGCTGACGTAAAACCTCAGCCTCATCATCCAAACTGACACGATCAAATTGCAGCACGTTTACCCTCTCACCAGAAATACAGCCGCTAAACACTACTGAGGGGCGATGGGTGATGCAATGTTGCCAACGCACCGAAACTTGTACACAGCGAAATTCAGGCGCCGACCATAGAGCTAGCAAGTCGCCTGTGGCACCATCTGGCCATGCTTGAACCCAACGAACTCAAATACGCCTTTGAGCCGGTCTTCACCGACATCAAGGAGCGCTCTACGGTGGCCGAGCGATTCATAGATCGCAGTGCGTATCAGGTTTATGTGGCAACCCTGTGGGCCAATGTGGTGTTGTCACCAGGAGAGGCCGGCATTGCGGAAGACGATTTAGAAGATCTGCACGACTTGGTCGTCGCCGACATTCAGTCGGTGCTGGGGAGCAGCGAAGACCTGACTACCGTGTTCACCTTCATCAGCACTAAACCCGGCGAACAGGCCATGATCGAGGCCAAGCTCAACCAAACCCATAAGGATCTGCTGCAGTACTTTTCGAGCATGATCCTAGATCCGGATGGGCACAAAAAGTGGATGGACGAGATTCGGAATAATCTCTAAGTCGCCGCTAGTCGCCCATCACATTAACGATAACCGACCGCGTGCGGGCACTGTGCCGGTGCTCCCAAAGATAGACGCCCTGCCAAACGCCCAGTGCCAGTGCGCCTTGCATGACTGGCACCGCAACTTGTACCGCCGTCAGCGCGCCCTTTATATGCGCGGGCATATCGTCCGGGCCCTCTTGGGTATGGGTATAAAGGGGATCATTCTCCAGCACCAGGCGCGACAACCAATTTTGTAGATCGGCCTGCACCGCTGGGTCGGCGTTCTCCTGTATAAGTAAGCTCGCTGACGTGTGCTGAATAAACACCGTGGCCAAACCATCTTGCACACCGCTGCTAGCAACTGCGCTGCTGACTTGCGCGGTGATGTCGTACAAGCCTTGCCCGTCGACAGACTTTTCAAAGGCATGGTTACTCATAGAATCGAATACTCAATGATCTTTTAAGTGTCTAGATGCCACAGGCTTAACACAGGAAAATAGGTGATCAGCATCAGCGCCAGCAATAGCACCAGCAAGAACGGCAGCGTTGCAGAGTAAAGCTCGGTCAGCGGTTTTTTGAATCGATAGCTGGCGATGAACAAATTCATCCCAACCGGCGGCGTAAAGTAGCCAATCTGCATATTCGCCAGAAAAATGATGCCAAGGTGCACCGGATGGATGCCGTAGCCAACCGCCACCGGCAACAGCAGCGGCACCATAATCACCAGCGCAGAGAAAATATCCAGCATGGCGCCCAAGATTAGCAGCAACACGTTCAGCAGTATTAAAAAGCTTAGTGGGTCTTCGATATAGCGATTGATAAAGGCCAAAAGCTGCTGGGGTACTTCCGCATCCACCAGAAAATTGGTGAACGCCAGCGCAATGCCCAGAATCAGCAAAATACCGCCGACCATGACCATGGACTCCACCGCCACTTTCGACAGTTGTCGCCACGCGACCTCTCGATACAGCACAACTTCCGCCAGCACCACATAGGCTGCGGTTACCGCCGCCGCTTCAGAAATGGCGAAGTAGCCACCAAAAACACCGCCTAGCACCACGAAGGGCAGCGGCAATTCCCAGCGTGCTTCCCACAGCGCGCTGCGCAGTTTTTCCAACGTGAACGGTATACGCGGAATCTTGCCGCCGCGGTGATGCCACAGCGTCCAGCCGATGAGCAGCAACAGCATCAGGCATAGGGGCACCACGCCCGCAACAAAAAGCTCAACGATAGTGAAAGGCTCGCCCACATCAAGCTGCTGCGCGATCACGCCGTAAAGAATGAGCGGTACCGAAGGCACCAGTAGCAGACCTAGGCTCCCAGACGTGGTGACCAAGCCCAGACTGAATTTGTCCGCAAAACCGGCCTGCTTCAGTGCGGGCAACAACAGGGCGCCCAGCGCCACAATGGTCACGCCGGAGGCGCCGGTGAGCGCAGTAAATACCGCGCAGGCAATGAAGGCGACAATCGCTAGGCCGCTGGGAAGCCAGCCGAACAGGCTCTGCATCACGTTGACCAGACGCGTGGAGGTGTTCGCCTCGCTGAGCAGATAGCCGCTAAAGGTGAACAGCGGAAGCGCCACCAACAATGGCGTATCGACTATGCGATACAGCTCAATCGCAATAATGGCCAGATCAATGTCGGCGCTGTAAAAACCCAGTATGGCCGCACCCAGCAGCACCGAGAACAGCGGTGCCCCCAGCGCAGCCATGATCAATAGCACAATGACGCCCAGCCAAATCATGGCTTCACCGTGAGCAACAAGTAACGCAGCGCCATGACCCCGCCGCCAATTGGCATGATGATCTCGCACAGCCACGCGGGCACGTCGCCAAAGGCAATGGCGTTATCAACGTACTCGTAATACACAAACTGGCCACTGCCCCAAGTGAACAGCACCAGTACGAAACAGGTAAAAAGACGGGTGAGCCGCAGCAACCAATGCCGATGCTCTGGCTTGACCATGCGGCCAAGCAGGTCGATACGAATATGGCTGTCGTCTCGCGATGCCACCATGGCACCTACCAAGGCTACCCAAAGTACCGCCACCCGCACGAGGGAATCGCCCCAGTACAGACCGGCATCGAAGAAGTTACGCAAAATGACCTGACTGGCGGCGACACCAATCATGGTCATTAACAGCAGCACGAGAATGCCGTCTTCGAAACGGCGCAGCTGGGTTAAAAATCGCTCGATCTTGCCCCGGCCCCGGCCCTGTCGATCTGCCTGCGCGTTCACTGGGTGGTGGTTTGGGCGCTGCGATATTCCTGCAGCAAGGACATCAGTTCGTCGAACATGGCCGAAGAGACGTAATCGTTCGCCTTAAGTTTCTGGTTAGCATCATCTGCAATGGCATACCACTCGGCCAGTTCTGTTTCGGATGGTTGCAGCCACTGCAGCCCTTCGCTAACCAGCGCCTCGCCTGCGGCATCATTGTCTTTGCGCGAAGCTGCATCCACTCGCGCAACGGCGGCGGTGAGTTCTTCGGTGACAATCGCCTGCTCGGCTTCGCTCATGCGGTTAAACGCGCGCTCAGTGATCGCGAACAGCCCGTAGACGTACATCAGCGGCAGCTCGAGGGCGTAGTCCACTTGGGTATGCCACTGCAGGGCGATGGCGCCGATGGGCGGCGAACCGATGCTATCAATCAGGCCGGTTTGCAGACCGGTCAGCACGTCGGCAATCGGCAGGGGAATGGGCGTGATGTTGAAAGATGAATAGGCCTTAAGCGCACCCGGATCATTATCGGGAGCCCAAACCCGCTGATTTTGAAAATCTGCCACGGCGGTCACCGGGTCCTTGGTCATTGGGTAGGCGAAGCCCACCTCCGCCAGCCCGAAACCAACAAACTTGTTCTCGCGCAGACCGGCCATCAGCTTTTCGTCCAGACGCGCACGCACGTAATCGACCTCTTCGGCGCTGCGAAACACCAGCGGTAAGTTGTACAGCGCAATGTCTGGGTAGGGCTGCATCACGCCACCAGAGGTCATGGCCGCGCCGTGCAGTTGGCCAACCCGCAGCTTGCGCAGCACGGCTTTGTCATCGCCCATCACGCCGCCAGGGTAAATCTTGAGCTTCACTTCATCGTCGGTGCGCTGGCGAATGGCCTTCGCCGCTGCGCGCAGCTCAATCATCCAACCCGTGCCCTCAGGCGATAGCGTGGCAATCTTCAAGGTGGTCGCGGCATTCACGCTCACCGACAGCAGCAGGCCAACAAATACCCCACACAGGCTTAGCGCACGGGTAGTGACGCCCAACATTGGCGATTGGGTGAGGCGAGAAGTTGCACTAGAAATAGTCATCAGCACTGTCCAATAGTAGTTGAGCGCGCTCCTGCGCCACGGTGTTCATTAGGGTTAGTCCTGGCGCCTGCACATCTGCGGCGAGCACCTCCAGCAACAATTGGTCGTGTAGTTCACGATCAAACATCAGGCGTGCGTATTGATCTGCGAGCATGACCTTGACGATAAGATTACGCTCATTAGAAATTGCCAGCGCGCGTTCGAAGTGCTGACGACCCAGTTCAGGTCGGCCACCCATGGCAGGCGGCAGCAATGTCTCGAATACACCCATGTAAAGAAACGCGCCGCCATTCGCATGCTCAGGGTCAAGATCGGCAACCCGCTGTATGAGCGCCTTCACCCGCCCCAGCTGCGCGATGGCAGTAAAGTCGGAACTGTTGCCCTGAATCCAGCCCGCCCAAATGCTGCCGAGGTTGTATAGCGCAGGGACACTTTTCAGGTTTTGGGCATCTACCCAGGCAGAGAAATCGTCAAAGTCTCGCGATTCCAGGGCGCAGGCATCCTTTAGCGATAAACAAGTAGCGCGCAAGATCTGCGTCTTCGCCTTGCTGTGCAGCCGCGCCGCCCGTGCGGGATCTGCCACGAAGGCACCTGCGTAAGCAGAGTGCAGCTCCGCCGATTGAGTCAGCAGCGCCGGATTGTCTGGCGAACCCGCCAATAGAGAATCGATCAAAATCAGGTAGGACGGCGCGCCATCGCGAATCATCGCCGGATCGTCGCTGTTGAGAATGGCTGCGGACAAATTCGATGCCAAGCCGCCGGTCACCGAGCCGACGATGCTCGCGCAACCGCTGAGCAAGAAGACCCCCGACAGTGCTAACCATCCAACAAAGTTTGATGCCCGCTGGCGCTGAAAATTGGGCGTATACATTGAGCGTTAGGTCCTGCCGAAGCGTTACTGCATGAAAACAACGCAGGCTGGTTAAATCAACCTCGAAACCATGACAGTGGACAAGTTTGCGCTATGGACACGGAAACATGGCAAACGCTAGGCGCCTGCATGCACTTGCTCCATTCGCTAACATGAGCCGCGAATCAACAGGGAGAGCCCACGATGGACAATGACCTCGTTCTCATCGAGAAAAACCAAGGCGTCGCCACCGTCACCATGAATAGGCCAGACGCATTGAACGCCCTATCTGTCGCGCTACGCCAAGCCATCGTCGAAACATTTCATCACCTGCGCGATGACGCCGAAACCGAGGTCATCATTCTCACCGGTGCCGGTCGCGCATTTACCGTAGGACTCGACCTCAAAGAACTCGGCGGCGAAGTGGTGCCGAGCCAAGAAGTATCCCCCAACAGAAATGATGCCATCACTGACACAGACGTTGGCAAAGCCGTCGCCCAAGTGGGTAAACCGGTTATCGGCGCGGTAAATGGTTTCGCCATCACCGGTGGCTTTGAAATCGCGCTGATGTGCGACTTTATTATTGCCAGCACGAACGCGCGCTTTGCCGATACCCATGCGCGGGTTGGCGTCGTACCCGGATGGGGTCTATCCCAGCGCCTGCCCAGACTGATTGGTATCAACCGCGCCAAGGAACTGAGCCTGACCGGCAACTTCCTCGATGCCGAGACAGCCCGAGACTGGGGCCTGGTAAACCGAGTGGTCAGCGACGAAGCACTGCTGCCCACCTGCCAACAGTTGGCCATGGACATCACCTCTACAGAACCCGTTACTCGCGGTGAGATACGGCGAGTTATGGATGAAGGTTGGCATGCCACATTGGCAGAGGGTATGGACATCGAGAAAACGGCCAATCGCGCTCATGACAAGAGCCAGAGACCGGCGGAACAAGTAGCCGAGCGACGGCAGCAAATTCAAGATCGAGGGCGCAGTCAGAGTGATTGATGTCGGTCTCCCCAACACGCTGGGACAGGGCTTAAAACGCCAAATGAACTGGTAAGCTGTTAACAAAACACGATCCAGTTGCAAAAAAGGACGGGGAGAACGCTATGACCATCGGCGCTGGCATTGGCATTGCCAATTTCACCTTTGAGGACGGTAACGGTTTTTGGGAATGGGTCGATCTATGCGACAACGGTGGCGTGGATTCCATTTGGCAAAGCGATCGCATTATCGAAAAGACTCCAAATCTGGAAACCATGAGCGTCATGGCGGCATTGGCTGGCGGCAGCAAACGCCTGAAGTTCGGCATGAACGTGGCCAGTATGGCGCTGCGTGATCCGGTGCTGATGGCAAAGGCCTGTGCCACCATCGACGTGTTGTCGAACGGTCGTCTGCTGCCCGCATTCGGCGTGGGCAGCGCGCTGTCCCGCGACTTTACCGCCACCGGTCGGGACACTAAGGGTCGCGGCAAACGCACTGCCGAAGGCCTGCAGATCATGGCGCGACTGTGGTCCCAAGACAGCGTGAACTTTGAGGGCGAGTATTATCGCTTGGAAGACGCAACCATTGCGCCTAAACCTGTGCAGAACCCGATGCCGCTCTGGGTAGGCGGTTCTGCCGCCGCGGCCATCGAGCGCACGGCCCAATGGGGCACCGGCTGGCAGGCGGGCATTGAAAACGCTGAGCAAATTGCGCCGGTGATTACGGCCATCAAGGAACGCACCGCCGAACTGGGCCGGAAAATCGACGATGACCACTTTGGCGCGGGCTTTGGTTTTCGTTTTGGCAGCGTCGATGATCCGGTGGTGCAGCGCCATCACGCCGTGCTGGAAAAACGCCTCGGCAAACAACCCGAAGGCTACAGCGCTGTGGGCGGTGTAGACGAAATGATGACCTTGGTCGAAGACTTTCACCGCGCCGGTGCGCACAAGTTTATTTTGCGGCCTATCGCCATGGGCGTTGCCGACATGATGGCGCAGACACAGCTGATGGTAGAGCAGCTACTGCCCGCCATCAGTGCCATGAACTCGCGCTAGCCCCGCCGTTAGCGGGCAGACATGCGCTAGAGTTTTTCTAAGCCTCTGGCTTGGGCCACATAGCCTCGATTAAAGGTCGGGCTAATGGTCAGGTCGTTGATGCACACGTGATTGGGCATTTGCGCCAAGAACTTGATCAACTCGCCGCAGTCTTCAGGCTGCACCATCTGCGCACGATCTTCGGCCGATACCGGCACAGGTCGGTTATCGAGGATGGGCGTGGCCACCTCGCCCGGACAAACCGCACAGGCGCGCACGCCATAAAGCCCCGCTTCCATGTTGATGCTCTCGTTCATCGCATTCATCGCATGCTTCGCCGCCGTGTAAGCGGGGCCCGTCACCACGCTGACATGCTTACCAGCCCAAGAGGAGATATTAATTATGAGGCCCTCGCCCTGCGCCTTCATGGTGGGCAGCACGGCCTTGCAACAGTAAAACGCACCATCTAAGTCGATACGGATCACCGAGTCCCAGTCGTCAAGACTGACGTTGTGCCAGTTACGCTCTTTGACATTGATGCCTGCCGATGCCACCAGCACATCGATACGCCCGTGGGTCGCAATGATGCGCTGGGCTACCTCAGCGACCGCGTCACGGTCTGCCACGTCGAGCATTTCAATACTCACCGCATCGCCACATTGGCTGGCCACTTCTGCCAGTTTTTCCCGCCGCCGCCCAGACAGCACCACGTGCATGCCAGCGTGCGCCAAGGCGATGGCACCAGCCTCACCAATACCGGTGCCCGCGCCGGTCACCCAAGCGACTTTGTTTTCCAGACTACGCAGCATATTCTCTCTCCCCTCGTGTCAGTGTCTGTAATCGCCAAACTTTAACACGACCCAAAATCAGGAGGGGCCATGCCGAACAGTACCGCCAGCCGTCTGGCCGAGATCGAAAACGACGGCTACACCATTATTGAAAACGTCATGAGCGCAGAGCTGATGACGCGCATTCGTGCGGAGCTTGAACCCTACTGTCAGGGCGAATACTTGGGTCGCAATAACTTCGAAGGCACGCACACGGAACGGGTTTATGCCTTGCTGGCAAAAGCGCCATCCATCGCTGAGATCATCGAGCATCCCACCACCTTGGCATTGATCGACCAGCTGCTGCCGAAAAATTTTCTGCTTTCGGCAGCGCTGTCCATTCTTGTGCACCCCGGCGAAACTCCCCAGCCCTTTCACTACGACGATGGCATTGCCGGCCTGCCGGTCTACAAGCCGCGCCCGCGTTTTGGCGTCAGTACGATTTGGGCGTTCGATGATTTCACGGCAACCAATGGCGCTACCGAGGTCATTCCAGGCAGCCATCGCTGGGCAGAAGACCGAGAACCTCGGGAGGCTGAAGCCATCAAAGTACTTATGCCGGCGGGATCTGTCGTGGTGTTCGATGGCGCGCTGATACATCGCGGCGGGGCCAATACCTCGAACACCGACCGGTTGGCCATTACTCCCCAATACTGCAATCCGGGCCTTCGCCAAATCGAGAACATGGTGCTGTCGGTGCCACCGTCTATCGCTGGCCACTACAGTGAGCGTATTCAGAACATGTTGGGCTACAACATTATCGAACCCAGCTTTATGGGCTACGTGGATGGTGTGCACCCAAGACGGCTGATCGACAGTTCTTACCAAGGCCGCAAATATCGGCCCGAACTGCCACCTTCGTAAGGACTATCGCCATTCATGCCACCTGTGCCGCTTATGCCACCTATAAAGGTTGTGCAGTTTGTTCCTAACCTAGAAAGCGGTGGCGTGGAACGCGGCACATTAGAAATTGCCCAAGCCTTGGTGGACGCTGGCCATGAATCCCATGTGGTTTCTAACGGTGGCCGCATGGTGGACGAACTCACGCGGCAAGGCAGCACTCACCACCCATGGGCACTGCATCGCAAAACGCCTGCCACGTTATTAAAGGTGGCAGCGTTGCGGCGCTGGCTCGAAAATCTGCAGCCCGACATTATCCATGTGCGTTCGCGCATGCCGGCTTGGGTGGTCTGGCTGGCTTGGCGCAAGATGAATCCCGCAACACGCCCACGTTTGGTCACCACCCTACATGGCCTGCATTCGGTGTCTTGGTACAGCAAAATCATGGGCAAGGGCGAGCGTGTAATCGCGGTGTCCAAAACCGCTGAGCGTTACCTACTGGAGCACTGCGGCGTTTCCCAGCAAAACGTTCGGCTGATCTACCGCGGCACGGACCCCTCGGCGTTCCCGCGCGGGTATGAGCCCGGCGAACCATGGCGACAAGCGTGGCGGGCAGAATTTCCGCAGCTCACGGGCAAGCGACTCATTTGTCTTCCCGGTCGACTCTCCAGACTCAAAGCCCACCATCATCTCATCACGCTGCTACACAGACTGAAGACGGCTGGCGTCAGCGATGTGGCGGGGCTGATCGTGGGCGGCAAAGACCCAGCTCACCAGGCTTATTTCGATGAGTTACAAAGGCAAATGGCCGCGGCCGGTGTCTCTAACGACATCGTCTTTACAGGCCATCGCACGGATATGCGCGAGATTTACGCCATCTCATCTGTTGTGTTGGCGGTCTCCAACAAAGCCGAGTCTTTCGGTCGCACTGCCTTAGAACCGCTATGCATCGGCACGCCAGTGGTAGGTTTTGATGTTGGCGGCGTGGGTGAGATCTTGGCTGTCATGTTCCCCCAGGGACGCGTGCCGAACCAAGACAGCGAGGCGCTTTTTACCGCTGTGGCATCAGTGCTCGCTGATAAATCTGCCACCGTGGCTGAGAACACCGAGTTTTTGCTCAGCAATATGTGCCACCAAACCCTGCAAACCTATGCAGAACTGTTACTCGAGGGCAACTCGGCGGCGGAGCTGCAAACTTGAGTCTGTGGTGGCTGACAGCACTGCTACCATTTGCCTGGCTGTCGGCCCGCTACTGCTGGTGGCGGACCGCCCTGCCAGATGCGCTGCCGCGGGTGCTCATGTACCACATGGTAAGCGCGCAAGGTGAGGCCAAAAAACATCGGGGGCTGCGGGTAGAGCCTGCCATGTTTGAACGCCAAGTGGCTTGGCTCGCCGCTAACGGTTGGCAGTTCGTCACCATGGCCGAACTCACTGAGCGGGATTTCCGCGGTGGTAAGCAAGTGGCCATTACCTTTGACGATGGCTACGAGGACAACCTACTGAACGCCCTGCCGATACTGCAAAAGTACGATGCCAAGGCAACTCTTTACCTTGTGGTTGAACGCCACGACAACGACTGGTCCGTGAAGAAAAAGGCTCACCATAACTCTGGAGAACTGGCCGCCGAGCCCAAACTCAGCGATGACCAAGTCAGGCAACTCCTCGACAGCGGCGTTTTCGAGCTAGGCGGCCATACCCTCACCCACTGTCATTTGCCGAGTACGGCACCCGCTGACAAAGCCCGCGAGATTTCGGCTTGCCGATGGGCATTAGAAGAGACCTTCAACACCCCTGTTACGTCTTTTGCCTATCCGTTTGGCATCTTTGATGACGAAGACGTTGCTCTGGTGCGCGACGCGGGATTCACCAACGCGGTCACCACAAACGAAGGCATCGACGGGGCTGGCCAAAGCGCAGCAGACCCCTGGCGCCTGAGACGTATTAAGGTATCGGGTAAGGATAACTTTTGGGCATTTAAGATTCGCATGAGGATAGGCTTTCGCGGTCATCTCTAGGCGCGGGCGTCACACGAGGGAATGGGTATGAAGTCAGAAAAAGCCGACCTGTCTGCGGATGAACTGCGGGTGCAGGATGTCCGCATAAGCGAGCTTGAATCGCGCTTGGAGTTTCAAGACGAAACCATTCAAAAGCTCAATGACGAGATGGTGCAGCTGCAAAACAAGCTGTTTACGCAGGAGAAACAGCTCAAGCACCTAGGCGATCGACTGCAAGTACTGGTGGGCAACGACGATGGCGCGGATCCCAACCAAGTGGAGCCGCCGCCACCGCACTATTAATTTGCCTCAGGCCTCAGCCGTTGATACTGCCCAAAAACTCCAGCGTGCGCGCATAAGCGCCATCTTCCGTGTCCATGATCGCAGCGTTGAAGTCTGTTACGCCCATGTCTTGAAAACGTTTGATCTGACCGCGCAGTTGGTTTTCATCACCAACAATGGCGATGTCTGCAGGTCCGGCAGCCTCTTCTCGATCTAACATGGCGCGGTAGCTTGGGAGCTGGCCGTAGACCGTTAGATTCTGGGCAATTTTCGCCTTGGCATCGTCGATGTTGGTGGTCAGTACGATGGGCATACCAGCAACAATGTCAGGATCGCTTTTCCCTGCCGCCTGGAAGCTGGGAATAATGTGCTCTTCCATGGTTTTAGGGCCCACCATCCACGTATTGGTGCCATCGGCCATTTCGGCAGTGAGTTTGATCATGGCCGGTCCGAGTGCGGCTACCACCACGGGTACATCGGTGCCACCGGGAATGTCCAGCGTCAAACCGTTCACCTGATACTGATCGCCCTGAAAGCTCGCAGTTTCACCGCGCAGAAGCGGTATCAATACGCTTAAGTACTCGCGCATATGCTTGGCTGGTTTGTCGTAGCTCATGCCGAACATATTCTCGATGACCACTTGATGCGACAGCCCAATACCCAGCGTAAACCGGTTGTCGGTGGCAGCGGCTGTGGTCATCGCCTGCTGGGCCAGCGCACCGGGGTGCCTTGGATACGTGGGTGTGACAGCCGTGCCCACACGAACTCGCGAGGTTTCCCGACCAATCAATGCCAGCGTGGTGATGGCGTCAAAGGAAAAGATGTTGGCAAGCCACACATGGTCGAGCCCCGCCTCTTCGATTTCTTTGCCCAACCGCACCACGTCATCAATAGAATCCTTGGTGCCGTCGGCCCCGATCATCGCCCCTATGCGCATCTCCCTCTCCTTGTACTGTGCAAAATTGTGCTGTGCAAAATCGTTTTGAAAGGCTCACCGATTCGCCCCCGGCGCGCAACCGTACGCGGTCAAAACGGTCAGGACGGCACCTATATACGTCCATTGGTACGTTCATTTTTTTTGCACATCAATGTCGGCATAATCGCCACCCTCATCAAATAACTTGGATAGTCCATGTCAACAAAAGAAACCGTCGCTATTTTGGGCGGCACTGGAGATCTCGGTACCGGCCTGGCCATTCGCTGGTCAAAAGCGGGCTATAAGATTGTCATTGGCTCACGCACCCAAGAAAAAGCCGACGATGCCGTGGCGGCACTGAAAGAAATCAGCCCAGATACGCCCGCCGAAGCCATGGAGAACGGCGCGGCTGCTGCGGCCGGCGATATCGTCGTTTTGACCGTGCCCGCAGCCCACCAGATTTCGACATTGGACGCCGTGAAAGACGACCTGAAGGGCAAGATCTTGATCGACGTGACCGTACCCTTGGTGCCACCCAAGGTAGGCACCGTACAGATGCCGGAAGAGGGTAGTGCAGGCAAGCGCGCGCAAGATTTCCTCGGTGAAGAGGTGCACGTGGTCAGCGCTTTCCAAAACATTGCCGCGCATCTGCTGCAGCAAGACGTACATATCGAGTGCGACGTGTTAGTCGCTGGCAACAGCAAAGACTGCCGCGCCAAGGTGATTGAAATGATCAGCGAAGCAGGCATGAACGGCTGGCACGCTGGTCCAATCGCCAACGCTGCGGCAGCAGAAGCCCTGACCTCCATTTTGATTCAAATCAACCGTAGCGGCATCGTGTCGCACTCCGGCATCAAAATCATCGGCCAGGAGCACTAAGCCTGCCATGACCCAGGGAAGCATGGGGCCGTGAGCACCAACATCAACGCGGCGCCCGAGTTTCGCATCATCGGCCTGCCGGGTATTGGCATGATTGAACACGGCGACGATCTAGTCGCCGTGATCGGCGCAGCCCTCGAACACAACGCGATCACGCTCGAGCATGGCGACGTCGTCTGCATCGCGCAAAAAATTATCTCTAAGGCCGAAGGCTGCTTGGTGGCACTCAATACCATAGCGCCAGGCGAGCATGCCGAAGAACTCGCTGCCGCCACGTACAAAGACCCGCGCATGGTGCAGCTGATTCTGGATGAGTCCAGTGAAGTGATGCGGCACAAACCCCACGTCTTGGTCGTACGCCACAAGCTTGGTTTTGTCGGCGCTCACGCTGGCATTGATCAATCCAACGTCGATCATAGCGATGGCGAGATGGCCCTGCTGCTGCCAAAGGATCCCGATGGATCAGCGGCGGCACTGCGCCAAGGCCTGCAAGAGCGCTACAACACCCGCATTGGTGTCGTGGTAACCGACTCGCACAACCGCGCTTGGCGTATGGGCACCATCGGCAGCGCCATCGGCTGCGCGGGCATACAGGTACTCGATGACTCACGTGGCGGCGAGGACATTTACGGTCGCACCCTGCAGGCTACGCTGATCAGCCGCGCCGACGCGCTGGCTGGCGCCGCCACCTTGATGATGGGCGAAACCACAGAAAAGATGCCTGTTGTGATTCTTCGCGGGTTGCCGCCGCAGCAAACGCTCAGTGACGATCCAACGCAAACAGCACAGCTGATCAACCGGCCGCTTGCAGAAGACATGTTCCGCTGATGTCTCGCCCGAACAAAATTCTCGCCATCACTGGCGGTGTGGGTGGTGCTAAGTTGGCGCTCGGGCTGGCGAAGGTATTGGATCCGGAACAAGTCATATTCGCTGTGAACGTGGGCGATGATTTCTCCCACCTCGGTCTGCACATCAGCCCAGATATCGACAGCCTCACCTACGCACTTGCCGAAGAAAACAATCAAGAACTTGGCTGGGGTCGCTCTGGCGAGACTTGGCAGTTCATAGAAACCCTTGGCAGCCTCGGCGGCGATGACTGGTTTCGCCTCGGCGACAAGGACATGGCCCTGCACATGCGCCGCAGCGGCCTGCTTGGCGACGGCGCCACCCTTACCGAAGCGACCGCAGAGATTACCCAGCGCATGGGCATTGCGCACGCGGTGATACCGATAAGCGATGATCCAATCCGCACGGTGGTACAAAGTGAGCAAGGTGATCTAGCCTTTCAGCACTATTTTGTGCGCGAGCGCTGTCAGCCAGCCGTCAGCGGCTTTCGTTTTGACGGCATAGCAAACGCAGCGCTCAACCCAGCGCTAGCAACCTACTTAGCCGACTGCGATGGCATCATCATCTGCCCGTCAAATCCGTTTGTATCCGTCGCACCGGTTGTTGAAGTCGCAGGCTTTTTGGCCGCGGCAGCGCACATTCCCACCATCGCGGTGTCGCCGATTGTCGCGGGCACCGCCATCAAGGGCCCAGCCGCGAAAATGATGCAAGAGCTAAACATACCCTCCAGTGCGCTGGCGGTAGCAGAGCACTATCAAGACAAATACCCCGGGTTGTTAGACGGCTTTGTCATCGATGAATCTGATGCAGGGAGCATTGAACAATTCACGCTGCCTACCATTGCCGCGCCATCGATAATGGTCAGCCTTGCAGATCGAATGGCACTGGCCGAGCGGTGCCTAGCATTTTTTGACGAGCTTTGAGGCTAGTCGCCTCGCGCCCACTCTGAACGATCAAGCCGATACAGCACATGCTCACATAGCGGGTGACCGGCTTCGATATCTGGGTGCATGAAGTTTCGGTGGGTATTTGTCATACCAATACGCTTGATCACTGCTGCCGACGGCAGGTTGGTGACCGATGTAAACGACAACACCTCGTCGAGCTGTAGCTCAGTGAAGGCATAGTCCAGTGCTGCCTTCGCCGCTTCGCTGGCATAACCCTTGCCCCAATCAGTTTTGGCCAAACGCCAGCCGATCTCGACGCAGGGCGAAAACGGCAGATAATCCTTAGGCACATGCAAACCCACAAACCCGATAAAG
>SHAE01000045.1 GCA_004213835.1 OM182 bacterium
CGTCATCGCCGGTTTCGGGCGATTTGGTCAGTCTGTAGTGGAGCAACTCAGGCTTACCCAAGGCAAAGAACTTGCCCATGTTGTCATCATCGATCAAGACGCCGAACGCCGCATGATGGTGGTGGAGGAGCAGCAGCAGCTGCAGTCGAACTTCGACCGCTCGGTGCTGCGCGGCGACATCTCCAACCCCGAGGTGTGGCGGCGAGTCGCAGCCAAGGTAGATTTAGAGCAGCCGAATACGTTCTTTCTGCTTGGCACCGGTAGCGGGCGGGACAACCTGCGCACAGCCCTATGGCTGAAACAGAAGTACCCCAAGTCCCAGGTATTCGCACGCTCCAATGCCCAGTCGCGCTTTGCTAGCTCGGTAGCTGAAGAAAAAACCATCAACGCATTCAGTATCAATGGACTGCTCGAAGAGATGATTCCCGTGCGCTGGACGCGTTAGCTGGTCTCCGGGCCGCGTTACAATCTGAGTATGCTCTGGCAAGATCTGCCCCGTTAATACGCAGAATCGATGGGGAGATTCATGCCGACCTTATCTGTCCTTGACCTATCGCCCATATGCGAAGGATCAGATGCATCCCAAGCGCTCAACAATTCCCGAGCGCTGGCCCATCACTGTGAAAAGGCGGGTTATCACCGCTACTGGGTGGCCGAACATCACAACATGCGCGGTATCGCCAGCGCCGCCACGTCGGTAGTCATCAGCCATATTGCCGGTGGCACACAGTCCATACGGGTCGGTTCTGGGGGCATTATGCTGCCCAATCATTCGCCTCTCATGGTGGCGGAACAGTTCGGCACATTGGAGGCACTGTATCCGGGACGTATCGATTTGGGTCTGGGCCGCGCGCCGGGTACCGACGGTGTCACCGCCCATGCTCTGCGCCGCACCCTGCACAGTGACCCTAATCAATTTCCGCAAGACGTGGTGGAGTTAAAGGGCTATTTGAGCAACACATGCCACCCGCAACAGCGTGTGACCGCCGTGCCGGGCTTCGGCTCGCAAGTGCCCATGTATATTTTGGGTTCCAGCTTGTTCGGTGCACAGCTCGCGGCGATCCTCGGCCTGCCCTTTGCCTTCGCCTCACACTTTGCGCCGGATGCCATGATGCGCGCCATCAACCTATACCGGCAGGAGTTTGAACCGTCGGAGCAATTGGCTAAGCCCCATGTGATTTTGGGTTACAACATTTGCGCCGCCGATACCCAAGCAGAGGCACTGCTGCTGCGATCATCTGGTCTACAGGCGTTTTTGAGTCTGCGGCAGGGCAACCCTGGTCCGTTACCCAAGCCCAACGAAAACTTTGAGGAATCATTGAATGATGCTGACCGCGCCATGCTGCAGCAGGTCAGTCCGGCCTCAGCCGTCGGCACGATAGATTCGGTACGCAGCCAAGTGCGGGAGTTTTTGCAGCGGACGGAGGCAGACGAACTGATCGTGGTGTCGCAGATTCACGACCATCAGGCGCGCTGTAAGAGCTACGACATTGCCTATGAGGCCTGCGCGGGTCTATGACCCACGCGACCGGCGTGCCTACCTACAGACTGGGGTTGATCAGGTACTTCTGACCAGTAGCCTGCAGCGCATAAGTTTTCAGCACATCCAGCTCCAGTGCCTGATTCAACGATATTTCTTGGGCATAGCTGCTGGCGAAGGTCGTTCTAATCTCGTCCGCCACGCGCTGGCGCAATTCACCGGCTCGCTCGCGGCCAATCTTTTGCAAAAACGGCGTCAGCAACCAGCCACCGACACCCCATTGCATTCCGTAGCTACGCGTCAGCGTTGTGGGCCGACGCTCAAGTCCGCCGTAGATGTACACCTGCTTTTGCTGGGTTGATCCATAGCGACTGTATTCTGTGGCAGTTTCATTCGCTGCTGCTTCCATCGCCACGAGAATTTGATTGGCCAGCTCACCACCACCAGTGGCATCAAACGCAAGATAGGCGCCTGTGGCAACGATGGCGTTTTTCAAATCTTCGGCGAAGCTGGGCTGGCTGGAATCACAGACATGCTTAGCGCCAATATCTCTAAGCAGCTGAGCCTGCTCGGGCTTACGCACGATATTCACCAGATCAACGCCATCGGCGATGCAAATCTTTTGCAGCATTTGGCCGAGGTTTGATGCCGCTGCGGTATGAATCAGTGCGGAAAAACCCTCACCGCGCATGGTTTCAACCATGCCCAAGGCTGTCAGCGGGTTCACAAAACAAGACGCACTCTCGCGCGGGGTAACCCCCTCATTCATCACCAAGCACTGGCTGGTATGCAAGGTTCGATACTCGCAGTACATGGCGCCGCCAAGCACGCCGACAGTCTTACCGAGCAACGCCTGGGCCTCGGCACTGCTGCCTGCGGCGACAACCACGCCAGCGCCCTCGTTACCCACGGGCATGGCTTCATCAAACCGAGCCTTGAGGGCAGGCAAAATTTTCGCGGGCACCTCTGCCTCTACATGATGCTCACCCAGGGTTTGTGCATTGGCGACATCTGCCATGCCCAGCAATAAACCAAGGTCAGAGGGATTAATGGGCGATGCTTCCACGCGCACGACGACTTCGGCGTCTGCTGGGGCGGCAACGGCGGTTTCGCCGATGGTGAGTTGAAGTTTGCCGCTGGATGTTACGCATGACAGTAATTGACGGCTTGTCGTGGGCAGTTCGCTCATATTCTCTCTCCTGTAAGTTCGGCGCGAAGCATAGAAGATCTGGCAAGAAGTGTCTGCCGATTGTCTGTTGTAAGCATATGCAGGTGTGTATCTCGCTTCGCACAACCCTTAGACTGCCTTGCGTGGATACCGTTAACGCAAAAGATATTCGCGATGTGTTTCGCCAATCCAGTGGCGCGGAACTCGGCTTACCGGATCTTGCGCCCATCGACTGGGGCGTTCTCGACTACTTAGGTTGGGTACATCCTTCCGGTGCAATCGCCTTTGTGGTGATGCCTGTTGCGGGGGAGCTGCGCGGCCTGCGTTTACGCCGCGCCTTAAACGCCAGCGCTAAACCTCGCACGCGCATGTGCTCTTGGTGTCATCACGTGTACCGCAGTCGGGGAACTGCCTTGTTCAGCGTTTACGTGGAAGGCTCTGACGGACGGCGTAGCATTGGCAATCAGGTCTGTCGCAATCTTGATTGCAGCCTGCGTATTCGTAACTTGGTTTCCGATCCACCTACTTACTTACCCGAAACTCTGCATATTGAATCCAAGGTCAGACGCCTGGAAAACGCCGTCCTGACCTTTATGTTCAGAGCCAACGTCCTTGCCTGAGGCTTTTGGGCCTCCTCGACATTTCGTGGACGCCGATGGCAACCCCTGCTGTTTTTCGTTGCAATAACAAGCCGTTGGCACGGGAGCTGGCGATTAGCATAATGACCGGCTGATGCGCAGGCAGAGCGCCCGCCCAAACAGAAACTTGCACTAAGAGATATCGTAATGACCGACAACACGGCACTGGATACGTTTCGCGAAGAAACCCGCGACTGGCTAGAAACCAACTGTCCGCAAGAGATGCGCTTGGGCGCTGTTCACTTTGAAGACGCCTATGAGATTTATCGCACCGATGCAGCGATTGAGTGGCGTGATCGTGCGTATACGCGGGGCTGGACTGCACCTACTTGGCCCACCGAGTATGGCGGCGGTGGTTTGGATACTGCGCATCAGAAAGTGCTGGCCGAGGAAATGGCTCGCATTAAGGCTTTGCCTGCGGCTACCGGCATGGGCCTTGCGATGATTGGGCCGACGATTCTAGAGATGGGCACTGAAGAACAGCGTCAGCGTCATATTCCGAAGATCATCAGCGGCGAAGCCCAATGGTGCCAAGGTTATTCAGAGCCGGGCGCTGGCTCTGACCTTGCGGGCCTACAAACCAAGGCAGTGCTCGAGGGCGATCAGTTCATCATTAACGGTCAAAAAATCTGGACCAGCGGCGCCCAGTACGCCAACTGGATGTTTGCCTTAGTGCGTACCGATCCCAGCGCACCCAAGCATGAAGGCATTAGCTTTGTGGTGCTCTCCATGGATCAGCCCGGCGTTACCGTCAAACCCATCAAACTAATTTCCGGCAGTTCGCCCTTCTGCGAGACGTTTTTCGATAACGCCATCGCCAAGCGCGAAGACCTGATTGGCGAGCTGAACCAAGGTTGGAGTGTGGGCAAGCGCCTGCTGCAGTACGAGCGCAATGCCACCACACGATCCAAGCCGAAGAAGAAGGCAAACGAAAAGCCCAAGCTGAATGTTTATGCCAGCACCGCGAAGCAGTATTTGGGCGAAGACGGGCAAGGCCGCATTAACGATACCGACCTGCGCGGCGATGTGCTCGAGCAGGTGATGAACGAGCGCGCGCTGTCTTTGACCACCACGCGAGTCGTTGAAGAAAGCCGGTCATCTGGCGCACCGGGTGCGGCAACCTCGATCTTCAAGATGGTAGGTTCTTCCTTGACCAAGTCAGGTTCTGAACTCAAGTCGCGGCTGCGCGGTACCTCGGGCCTAGTTTGGGAAAGCAACGACTTCACCGCTGATGAGCTGGAATCCACTCGCGGCTGGCTGCGTGATCGCGCAGTGACGATTTATGGCGGTACCAATGAGGTGCAGCAAAACATCATCGCCAAACGCGTACTCGGTCTTCCCGACTAGCGATCCTGCTCACTGTCGAACACCACGGAGCCACCAATCAGGGTGGCTCTTACGTCTATTCCCCCCGCCTCACCTCGCCGCTCGGACCATTCGCCCTGAAGAATGCACAAGTCCGCGGGCATGCCGACCTTGATGCCTCGAGTTTGCGCAAACGATACGCTTTGATTTAACCGGTTACTCGGCGTCAGATAGCCGCGCAAAGCCTCTTCGGCAGTCACTTGCTCATCTTCACCCAACATCGCACCGCTCCGCGTACGCCGGGTCGCTGCGGACGCGATGATCTGCCAGGGATTGACCGGGCCATAAGGCGCATCACTACTTGCCGCCACGCAGACCCCGTGGCGCTGCAATCCGGCAAAGCGATACAGGTTGCCAAGCTCAGCTCCAGTCAGATCGGCTAGGTACTGATCACCCTTGCTGAAAAGGAAGCCCGGCTGGGTGATTACCGGCAACCCCAAATCCGCCAGCCGCCGAGCCATTTTATCGTCAACCACGGCGCCATGTTCAATACGATCAAAGCCTTGTTCGCAGGGTACGGCCTCCGCCAGTGCGGCTAGGGCGAAAACCAATTCAAGGTGCGTAACGCAGTGAAAGGCCACGTTGCGGCCCTTGTGCCGCGTCCGGTTAATGCGCCTAACCAGCTCTGCTAAATCCGGCAGGCCGTCTTCATCGAGGAGAATTTTTAGGTAGCCGCTATCAAGATCATCGCCGCCCATCAGCGTGACCTGCTGCAGCAGGTCGCCATTGGCAGATAGACGCTGAAAATCTGCAAGCGTAGCCAGCCGGTTACTCGCCGATGTGTCGGTGATACCGACAATACCGTGGCTGGCGAGCAGCCGAGAGTAGGCGGCGATATCTGGAGGCTTGTGCGCCTTGGCGCGTCGCATACGCTCGGCTAGCAGTGAATCGTTACGCACGATGCGGCCAGTCAGCGCGCCACGTCCGTCCGTTTCCAATCCATCGATCCGGTCACTGTCCTTGAAACCCAACTCCTGCAGCGCCAGCGAGTTACAGACCCAAACCTTGCCGCTACGATGTTGAATACGCACCGGTCGCGAAGGGCACAGCTCATCCAACCGCCAGCGATCAAGCTCGCCTACCTGCTGCTCTTGATAGTCAACGCCGCGTATCCAGTCACCACCGCTTGCTTGTTGTAAACGCGCCGCCAACAACTCCCGGCATTGGCTGCGTGTTCCCGCCCCCACATTACAGTCGACGGACTCATGGGCCGCGGCTGCGGCAAACAGATGCATATGATGATCGTGCAGGCCCGGCAGCAGCTCTCCGCCCCTTGCATCGAGCACGCTCTCATCTGGCGTTGGCTCAAGCTGGGGGGCGACAGCTTGAACGGTAGGGCCGATGCGCAGGTCAACCGACTCGGCGCCGATGCGGGCGTTCTTGATCAACATGTTCTCGTTACCTGCAGCGGACAGGCAATGGCATGACCTGTGCGGACAATTTTCTGACGGCATCGCCCAGCAACCGCAGCCATGGGGAAATCGAGCAACCCGCTTTCGCCCTGGACCATGGCATCGATGACCGCTAAAGCCGCATAAACACCGGTGAGCGGGTCTGCAATGGCGTCACCCACAAAGGCAGGGTGATGCGGTTTGTTCCAATCCAGCAGGCCTGCGCTGACAGCGACGTCGTCACCAAAGCCCACCCACTGGTCTGCCGGTGGCGTTCTGCCATAGGCCGTAATCGACAGCCAAACCTGCGGCTTAGCAATGGTCAGCGACTGTCGATCAAGACCCAGCCCAACCAGCCCGCGAGGCCTAGAGGCTTCAATTACCACATCGGCGTCCGCCAGCAGCTCGGCAAGGCGCACACGATAAGCAACATCGCTAAAGTCTAGCTGCAGTCTCTCGTGACCCGCATGCAACTGTCGGTAGAAATCAGGACTGCCGAACTGCGCGCCGTCGGGGCGCTGCATACTGCTTACCGTGGTGACTTGGGCACCGCAGCGATGCAGTAGCTGGGCGCACAGCGGCCCAGCCCACAACGCCGACAGATCGATGACCCGCGCTTGTGCTTGTTCTCGCGGCGCTGATTTCATGTTCGCGTCCCGCAGCAGGCTGGGTGCGCTGTCGACAAAATCCATGGGGAACTCGGCGGAAGGGTTCGCAGCAACAAAGGCCAGAGGCAGCCCCATTTCGCGACCACGCGCAGCTAATGCCAGACCGTTTCGTGACGCGACCGCGGTGGTCAGCATCGACCAATTACTCAGCGGCTCATCGGTCGCCAGCCAAGGATTGAGCAATTCCCAGTCACTGTGACGCGGGAGATTCACCCCTAGCCAGCCATCAAGACAGCGAAGCAGCCGACAGGTGCCGTTGGCTGAACACTGACCCTTTGGTGCAATACCAAGCTCTTGCGCGCGAGCACTCAACACCCATTGGGCCGACGGCAAGACCGCCTCAGGGCAGAGCTTGCTGATAGCGTTCAGGCCATGATCCACGCAGGCATGCAAATCTTCGGCGGGTATACTCATCGCCATGTCGAATGCTGCCAAATTTGCCGCCACTGAAGTCATATCGCTGGATGCGTTTTGTCACCTATTGCGCTCACCCATGTTGGCGGAAGAGCACAGTGTTGTCAGCGGTTGCAGCCACCTTGTTGTCGATCTCAACCAGCTACCGACAGACACCAGCGACATAGCCAGCAAGAGCAAAATCAGCTGGCAGCCCAACACGGTGGTGATCGGGGTTTGTGATGAACCTGTTAGCGCGCTGGCAGATTCTACCCGGGCGTTACTGCCCTTTATTGACCTGATCGCCGACACCACAACCCCAGATTTTCTACTCGACGCGGCGCTGGCCAATATCACCCGTCACCCCATGGCCAGCACGGCACTGGTACAGGTGCTTCGCCAGAGTCTCGCGGTATCTGTTGAGCAAGCACTAATCTTAGAGTCGCTGACTTACAGCAGCCTGCAGCATGGCGCAGAATTCATGGGCTGGCTCAAACACAGAGCCACGCCGAAACCTCAGGCGCAAGACGTCGAGGCTGTCGTGCTGAGTGAACGGCAGGATGCACATCTGACGATCACCTTGAATCGGCCCTCTAAGCACAATGCGTTCTCGGCCGCAGTACGTGACGGTTTAACCGAGGCACTCCTGCTTGCCAGCGCCGACGCCGCCATTGGGCAAGTAACCCTGCAAGGAGCAGGCCCGTCATTTTGCGCCGGCGGCGACCTAGATGAATTTGGCGAGGCTCGTGATGCAGCTGTGGCTCATCTGGCCAGAACTACACGTTCAGCGGGCCGCTTGATTTACCGCTTGGGCGACAAAATGCACGCGCGCCTGCATGGCGCGTGCATTGGCGCAGGCATCGAGATGACAGCCTTTGCCAAACGTGTGGTCGCTAAAGAGGATGCATTCTTTGCGCTACCCGAAGTGGGCTTTGGCTTGGTGCCCGGTGCCGGAGGCACCGTGAGCATTCCTCGCCGCATCGGCACCCACCGAACTGCATTGCTGGGTTTGAGCGGTCAACGTATTGATACCGCCCTGGCACTTAACTGGGGCTTGATCGACGCAATCGAGTAAGGCGCGCTTATAGCCCCTCGATGACGGAAGCCTTCACCACGCGACGCAGCAACTTGCCCGTTTCGTTGTAGGGAAGCTCATCCCAGACTTCCATATGCGCAGGCACACGAGAGCTGCGCAACTGATCGTGCACCAAATCCTTGAGCGCCTGCCTGTCGATGCTGGCACCGGGCTTAGCGACGACTGCGGCGGCCACTGCCTCGCCCCACTGTTCGTCTGGCACGCCGAAAACTGCTGCATCGGCTACCGCTGGATGGGTTAGCAACACGTCTTCGATTTCTCCCGGTGACAAGTTCTCACCGCCGCGCACGATCACGTCATCTGCGCGGCCCTCGAGGAACAAGTAACCCTCCTCGTCCATGCTGCCGGCGTCGCGTGTTGGGAACCATCCCTGGGCATCGACCACGGAGCCCTTGCCTTCGTACTCGCCAGAGACCTGCTCTCCTCGCACGTAAATTTCGCCCCGCTCGCCGGCGCCCAGCACATTGCCATCGTCGTCGCGGATTTCAATTTCAACGCCGGGTAGTGCCTGACCCACAGACACCAAGCGTCGTCGCCCGGCGTCGGTTGTGCTGGCCACTGCTTCACGATGAGCATCCGGTCCGAGCACACAGATGGTTGAGCTGGTTTCGGTTAAACCATAGGCGTTAGAAAAATCGGTATCGGGAAACAGCGTCATGGCTTTTTCAATCACGCTAAGCGGCATTTTCCCCCCGCCGTAGGCAAGGGAGTTCAGATGCGGCATGCCAGCGTCGGTTGCACCGCGTGCCTCCAAGGTTTCGACAATCCGCGCCAGCATCGTCGGCACAACAAAGGCCGTGGTGACATTGTGCTGTTGTGCCAGTTCGATCCAACGCTCAGCGCTGAAATTCGGCAGCTGAATAACATGCCGTCCGGAGTAGACCGAGCTCATGATCGCGGCGATGCCAGCGATATGATACGGCGGCACGCAGACCAAGGACGCATCTGCTTCCGGCGCACTGGCAAATTCCACCGACGTCAGAATGTAGCTCACCAAGTGTTTGTGCCTGAGAACCGCCGCCTTGGGCTCGCCGGTTGTGCCGCTGGTAAACAGCAGCACGGCCACCTCATCCGGGTCCATACCCCATTCGTCCTCAATGGGTATCTGGTTTTGTTGTGCATCGAGGAAAGCATCGGTGGCAACCGCGTGCACATCGTCCAACGCGCCGAAGGCCGCGACGCGATCACTGGATGTAACCAGATAGGCTGGCGTCACACGCTTCAGCAGCGCTGCAATTTCTTCGTTGGTTAACCGGTAATTCAGCGGCACATAGGGCACACCTGCCCAAGCACTGGCAAATAACCCCAGCGGCGTGCCGAGGTTACTGACATCGAGCTTGGCCATGCGGCTAGCGCCCTGCGCTTGAATGGAACCAGCACGCAACCGCGCTGCCTCAAAAAGCTCGCCATAAGTGTAGGTTAAGCCCCGCTCGCCGTCGGTAAACGCGGGCCGATCAGGAAAGGCACCGCTCGCCATCTCCAGCAGCATCATCACATTCATGGTGGCCGCCTAATCGGTTTTGGGTAACTGCTTGGTATCCTTCTGCAGCAGCAGATCGCCGTTCACCGCCAAACTGCCGTCGCCTGCCTTAACGCAGAGCACCTCGAGGGTTTCATCTGCTGTGATGTAGCGCTTACCCATGGCGATACCCACCGCATGATCTGGGTGCACCTCGGCGCCTGCCGGAGCGTCGGCCCCTGCTTCCACCATGGCAACACCGCCACAGGTTAGCTCGACATCGTCGCCAGAAGCAGCGACCACCATGATTTCACCCGCACAAACTGCGCTTTTAAAGCGACCACCGGTTTTTAGCGTTGGCATGTTCTCTCCCCAAGTATTTTCACAACCAGAATTTTTTGCTTTTTGGATTCTTGTCCGCGCCAGATTCTCTGGCTTGTACAGATTCTTTATCCTGCGCAGATTCTATGGCTTGTCCGCATCCTTGACAAAGAGTCTGTGGCATACGACCTTGCTGAGTCATTTATCGTTTCATTTTTCGGTGCTTTGAGGGGAGACAGACCATGCGCATTTCAATATCTATCGGCTCGGCCTATTACAATGGCGAAGAGTGGGATAGCTTGGTGGACTACACCATGGCCGCAGACCGCATGGGTGTGAACGAGGCTTGGTCTGCCGAAGCCTGGGGCATGGACGCCATTGTGCCGCTGGCCTATCTCGCTGCGAAAACCGAGAACATTCGCCTTGGCACCGGCATCATGCAAATCAGCTCTCGGGTGCCGTCCATGATGGCGATGACTGCCCAGAGTCTCGATACGGTTTCCAAAGGACGCTTTAATATGGGTCTCGGCGTTAGCGGTCCGCAAGTGGTCGAAGGCTTGCACGGTGCCTCTTTCGCCAAACCGTTATCGCGTCTGCGCGAATGCATGGCCATTTTGCGCATGGCCTTGAACGGCGAGAAGCTTCAGTACGAAGGTGAACACTATGTGCTGCCGCGTCCTGGCGGTGAGGGCAAGCCCATCCGCTTGTCCCAGCCTCCGCGTCCCAACCTGCCGATCTATCTTGCGACCCTTGGGCCGAAGTCCTTGCAAATGACCGGCGAACTCGCGGATGGCTGGCTAGGTACCTGTTTCTTGCCAGAACAGGGCCATGTTTTTCTCGATGACCTGCGCCTAGGCGCTGCCAACGCGGGACGCACGTTGGCAGATATCGACATCCAAACCGGCGGCTACTTTGAAATGAGCGATGACGTTGACCGGCTCATCGCCGAGCGTAAGCCTGCCATGGCATTTACCCTGGGCGGCATGGGTTCAGCAAAAACAAACTTTTATAACGACGCTTATTGCCGCGCCGGCTACGAGGACGATGCCAAGGCCGTGCAGGGCCTTTGGATTGACGGCAAACGCGATCAGGCCGTGGCTCGTGTACCGGATGAAATGGTGCTGCTTACTAACCTCATCGGCACCGAAGACATGATTCGCGAGCGCCTTCGGGCGTTCCGCGACGCGGGTGTCGATACTTTCCGTTTGGGCACCGGCGGAGTTTCTTGGAAGGAGCGCACCGCTGCACTCGAAGAAGCCGCCGATTTAATTCAACGCGAGACGCGATCTTGGGATGCTGCGGCAGCGACGAGTTAGCCAAACCCAAACTCACCAACGAAAAGGACATAAGCCATGAGACTCGGAACGGTTTTCTATCATGACTTCGAGTTGCTCGATGCCTATGGCCCGCTGGAAATGTTTGGCGCGCTAGGAGATAAGATCGAGCTGGTCACCATCGCCCAGGAGGCAGGACCGGTTAGCTCCTCAGTCGGCCCGAAAACGCTAGCAGACTACGGGTTTGATGATGCGCCAGCGCTGGATTTGATTTTGATCCCCGGTGGTATTGGCACCATCCCTGAACTGAAAAACGAAGCACTACTCAATTTTCTGCGTCAGCGCTGTCCGCAGAGCCAAGTCACCATGAGCGTCTGCACCGGCTCTGCGCTGCTGGCAAAGGCCGGGCTGTTGGATGGCTTAGCCGCGACCTCGAACAAAATGTTTTTTGAGCTGGCACGCAGTCAGGGTGACAACGTCGAATGGCGGGAATCTGCGCGTTGGGTGGATGCTGGTCAATACGTCACATCCTCAGGCGTTTCCGCCGGCACCGATATGGCGCTTGCGGTGATTGAGCGCGTGTTTGGCGCAGAGTTGGCGGAGCAGGTGATGAACTACACCGAGTACCAGTGGCATCGACATGCCGATGACGACCCCTTCGCGCAGTTTTTAAACCAAGGTGTCACACCATCGTAGCCGAACCCGTGCTCTAGATCCTGCCAAGGGCCTTTAAATTCTCTTCGTGCTTCGTTCGATCTACCGTATACATCGATAGACAGAAGATCATTAGCATCCAAACCGTCAGCAGTGTCGGCGCATAGACGAGGGCAAAGTCTCTCAACACCTCGTTCGGCACCTCGCCGGGGTTAGCTCCAGCGGGAAACTGACTGACGGTCAAAATCAGCCCAGCAAAGGCAGCGCCCAGTCCTTGGGTTATTTTTCGCACGAAGGTGACCGAAGCAAAGAAAATGCCCTCGCTGCGTCGTTCCGTACGCAGTTCTGCCTCTTCGACCAAGTCGGCGATCATGGAGCCGCTCATTACCTGATAGGTAATGATGAGCGATACGTCCACGATAATGATGCACAAATACAGCGGGAACAGCTCTGGGCTGCCATTTTCCGGCATCAAGCCCAGGAGCCACAAAATGACCGGCGCCGGCACAATGGTGAAGGCGAACAAACCAACGACAATGGCGCCTCGTTTCTTACCCAAGGTCTTGCCGATCAACGGGGCGGCGACAAAGGCAATGATTGCCGACAACACGACACTTACCGAGATATAGCCAATCTGTTGGGAGGAGAACTCAAAGATGAAGGTATATACGTAGTAGCTTAGGGTCGCTGCAACACCCGATCCAATGGCGCCACACATGGCGGCGAGAAACAGCGCTAAAAATGACTTGGTCGCCAACGTTTCAAAAATCTCCAGATAAATTGTCTTAATGGAGAGTGCCCTACGCGGCGGCGGTGCCTTTAGATTTGGGATAAAACCATGCGTACCCAGAGCAGAACTGATGATGACGAGGAACATCAATGAGGCGCCTAACAGCCCCATCTGATTGAACCCCTCAACGTTGAACATGCCGTTGCTAATCTCATCGGTAGGTACCAACAGCAACAAGGTGGTCGCTGTCGCCATGAGCGTGCCACCCGTCCAGCCGAAAAAACTTCGATAGGTCAGCATGTTCGTGCGCTCATCGTAGTCGTCTGTAATTTCCGCCACCAAGGCCGAACTGGGTATCTCATAGAGGGTGATCAACGTGCGCACGACGATAGAGATAGCGACGATGAACGGGAACAACTCATCACCGTTCAAACTGCTTGGCGGGTTCCAAACGAAGAAATAGCCAATCGCCACCGGAACCGCTGCGGCGTACATGTAGGGATGTCGTCTTCCCCAGCGGGAGCGTGTGTTATCCGATAGAAAACCAATGAGAGGATCGCTGACCGCGTCAAAGGTTAGCGCAATTAACAGCGCCAAGCTGACGAGGTAGGCACTTACACCCATCACCTGACTGTAAAAAATTAAGAAAAAATAATCGAAGCCATTGTTTTTGATGCCGTAGGCCGCTGCGCCAAATCCGTAGGTTGCCTTCGTCCAAACGCTCACTGGACGCTTGTGCGCCGTCGGTTCTCCGCTCATTCCTCTCCCCGGATTGATGGCGATCAACTCTTCCCTCGAGTCGGATCTAGGGTGCCCAGTGATTACAGCGAGCACAAGACACAATCGACGAACTTGTGAGATGGAGAGCTTGCGGTATTCTGCTTCGGCATTTTGAAACTAGCGAAGGGGGAGAAGCGACATGTCTGATCGACTGAAGGGAAAAGTGGCACTGATCACCGGCGGCACCAGTGGCATTGGAGCGGCCACTGCAGAACTGTTTATTAAGGAAGGCGCGACCGTGGTCATCACCGGCCGATCCGTAGAGAAAGGCCAAGGCCTCGCCGAATCGCTTGGGCCCAACGCAAGTTATCGCGAGGCCGACGTAATGGAAGAAGCCGCCATCGCCGACTGTATCGACTACACCACCAGTACCCACGGCAAACTGGATATTTTGTTCAACAACGCAGGCGGCCCTGTTGGTGCGCCGCTGGAGCAGCTCACTCAAGAGCATATCGACTACGGTGTAAAACTGCTGCTTTCCAGCGCCATGCTCGGCACCAAGCATGCTGTCGCGCCTATGAAGGCAAATGGCGGTGGGTGCATCATCAACAACTCCAGCATTGCAGGCCTGCGTTATCGACAGGGGGATTTTCTCTATTCAGCGCTGAAAGCAGCACTCACCCACTACACCCGCATGTCTGGCATCGAACTCGGCGAGCACCATATTCGCGTGAATTCGATCTCCCCCGGCGCGATCGCGACACCGATATTCTGGGGTGGCTCGCAACGCGCCAACACCCTCAGTGACGAGGAAAACGAGCGCAAAATGAACAAGCTGCAGCAAAGCCTGGCGCGTTCAGTGCCCTTGCTGAAAACCGGCGTAGCTGAGGATATCGCTGAGGCTGCCCTGTATCTGGCCAGTGATGCGGGTCGGTTTGTGACCTGTCACGATCTCGTCGTCGACGGCGGACGCACGTCGATGTTCCACGAACC
>SHAE01000046.1 GCA_004213835.1 OM182 bacterium
GTAACCTCTGATGACTTAGAGGGTGAAGAAGTCCTGCTGCTTGAAGATGGTCACTGTTTTCGTGACCAGGCTTTAGAGGTCTGTCAGACCCACCGCGGTATCGAAAGCAAAAGCTACAGTGCGACCAGTTTAGAAACCCTGCGCCAGCTTGTTGCGGCAGGGGTCGGCGTAACACTGATTCCTCAGCTCGCGGTGCCCCAGAATCTTCAGGCGGATGAGCGTATTCGCTACATACCTTTTGCGGCCAAGGGCGCTGATCAGCCGATGAGAACGTTGGGACTGTGCTGGCGTGCGACGTCAACGCGTGGTGACTTACTGCAGCAGGTTGCCACGGTGCTCAAGCAGTGCATGGCAGGGATTTGAGCCCTGCTGCGATGCAGTCCGGCCCAGATCCCGCCTAGGCCAGGTCCGCTATAAGCGCAGTCCGCTGGTCCGCGGCGACCTCATAAATGCCCGGTAGTGATCCATGGTCAATGCCCATAAACAGCGATTCACCGGATTTGAGGCTGGCAATGTCACTGTCGCCCAGTTCGAACCGCATGAAGTGCACGGCGGCGGCTTTTTCGTCTCGGGTGCGCTCCATGTCTTCGTTGGTAATCGCGAAGATCTTGTCGCCGGACTCACCAACACGTACCCAGACGGTCTGCTCGATACCGCCCATGGTGGCGAGTGCGACTTTGCGTTCTTCAACGTCGCCGTACTCGATCATGAAGGTGGCTTTCCAGTTGCTGCCATCAGGAATGAGTGGGTTATAGGACTCTAACTCCTCCTCGATTTCCGCAGCTTCGAAAATGCGCTCAACGCGAAGCATTTCTTGTATTTGGTAACGCATGGTCAGGCGGTCTTCAAAGTACAGGGTCGCGTGAGGCCCAAGTGCGATGTTGCGCAGCTTCTTATGCGCGATTACTTCCGCGCGGAACGCGTGGCGGCGCGAAGCGTACTCTTCTAAGGACCAAAGGTCTGATCGAGTGAGTGTCATTTGTCTTCTCTTTCTGAGTCGTTAATCGAGCGGTGACTAAATGCCGTAGGCCTTGCGCACCATGCTGACTGGGTGCTGTGCCTCGCCCTCATCCATGCCGTCAGCGATCAATCGCCCTGCCATCGGACAGTCAGAACCAAAGGTGTCGGCTTCGCTGTCGACGACGCGTCGCACCACAGGCCGTGCAATTTTCTTCGCCTTCTCATAGGTTTCTGCTTTCACCGCATAGGTGCCGTCGTGACCGGAGCAACGCTCGATGGCGGTGACTTCGGTGTCAGGAATCAGCTGTAAAAAGTCACGGGTTTTCATGCCGAAGTTCTGCACCCGCTGATGGCAGGCCACGTGGTAGGCCACCTTGCCCAGCGGCTGGGGGAATTCGGTATCGATGAGTTCGTCCTTGTGCCGCAGCATGAGGTACTCAAAGGGATCGAAGAAGTGGGCCTTGACGCTGGCGATCGCATCGTCTACAGGAAACATCAGCGGCAGTTCTTGCTTGTACATCAGCACACAGGATGGAATCGGCGCGATGATGTCGTAGCCCTCGGCGATGGCCTGCTGAAACACCGGAATGTTGGCGTCTTTCATCTTCTCGACTTTTTTCAAGTCGCCGAGCTCGAGCTTCGGCATGCCGCAGCATTTGGCGTCCTGCAAAATCTTCACCGGTACGTTGTTGTGGTTCAGCACCGCGACGAGGTCTTCCACCATTTGTGGTTCGTTATGATCGCCGTAGCAGGTCACATAGATGGCTACTTTGCCAGTGGTACGCTCGTTAGCTGTCACCGGTTTTTCGTCACCGAGGGTGGCGGGTAGCTGTTTGGTCAGCGCCTTAGGACTGAAGTGGGGTAGGGGGGCCTCATGGTGCAGGCCGAACAGCGCCTCGCCCGCTTTGCGCAGGGTCTTTGAACCTGCAGCTGCGTTAGCAAGCTGGGCAATACCCGGTGTTGAGATCGTGTCGAATATGGGATCGGTGGAGGTAATGATCCGATCTCGCCACTTGGTGTCCTTTTTCTGAAATTTTTGTGCCTTGGCGCGCAACATAAGATGCGGGAAATCCAGTGCCCACTCGTGGGGTGGTAGATAGGGGCACTTGGTTTCTGCGCACAGGTCGCAGAGAAAGCACTGGTCGACTACTTTGCCGTAGTCGGCCTTGTCGACGCCGTCCACCTCGAAGGTGTCAGATTCGTCAATCAGATCGAACAGCGTCGGGAAGGAGTCGCACAGACTAACGCAGCGGCGGCAGCCATGACAGACATCAAAGACCCGTTCCATTTCCGCGTGCAGGGATGCCTCGTCGTAGAACTCAGGATTTTTCCAATCCAGAGCATCGCGCTTCGGCGCCTGTAAATTACCCTCTTTGGTGCTCATTGAAGACCTCTATAGAAATGATTAACGGTGGCTATCTTTGATTTGCCAACAAAAAAGGGGCTTGTTCAAGCCCCCTTAATGTTCGCGTATGTCGCGCGAGGTGGTTGGGCTTAGCCCATCGCGTCCAGAGCTTTCTGGAAACGATTCGCGTGAGAGCGCTCGGCTTTCGCTAGCGTCTCAAACCAATCCGCGATTTCGTCAAAACCTTCATCGCGAGCGGTCTTGGCCATACCCGGGTACATATCGGTGTACTCGTGCGTTTCGCCAGCAACAGATGCGCGCAGGTTATCTGCCGTGTTGCCCATGGGTAGGCCGGTGGCAGGATCGCCGACCGCTTCCATGTACTCTAAGTGACCGTGCGCGTGGCCGGTTTCGCCTTCAGCGGTAGAGCGGAATACTGCCGCTACGTCGTTCTCGCCTTCTACGTCAGCCTTTGCTGCGAAGTACAGGTAACGACGGTTCGCTTGAGATTCGCCAGCAAAGGCGTCCTTCAGGTTTTGCAAAGTTTGGCTTTCTTTAAGATCCATTTGCATGAACTCCATGATAGTTAAAGTGGTTCGATTGGTGGAACCGGTTGTCAAAGACTCGAAAAACATTCTCGAGTCATCGGCGAGCGGCCTACCGATGCGGCGCAGTATAGGTGCTGGCGTCGAGCTTTCCATTTGAATGTTTAGATCATAGTTATAGGCATTGCCTATCAAATAGCCATCTACGATTGTTTTTGCAAATGATAATGATTCCCATTTACCTTCTTCCTGGGGGTGCTATCCGCGAAACCGCTGGTTTTTCCTGCCCCTTCACACAGCGGCTGACCCGCGACAAGCATTGCACAAAAAGAAGCGTACAATCGCGCCCCTTTTGGCTCCAATGCTGACAATCATGGCCCACGATGCATCGGCGGGTAGCTCCCGCTATGAATTGACCAAGCTGATCAAGCTCGCGCTGCCCTTGGTTGCTGCGCAGCTTGCGCAGATGGGCATGGGTGTTGTGGATACCATCATGGCCGGTCGGGTGGGTGCCCTGGAGCTTGCTGGCGTAGCACTGGGTGGTGCGGTTCTTTGGCCGACGTTGATGTTGGTTAGCGGTGTTGTCATGGCCACCACGCCAATGATCGCCCAGCTCAATGGCGCGGGCAAAGTATCTGAAGTCGGTGAGGTGACCCGGCAGGGTCTTTGGATCGCATTGGTGCTGGGTTCGCTGCTGGCTATGGCACTGCAAAACGCGGGTTTGGTATATCGCGGCCTCGGAATCGAAGCCGATATTGTCGCGGTCACTACAGGTTATCTCGATGCAGTGAGTTGGGGCATCGTGCCAGTACTTGGCTATTTCGCCCTGCGCTACCTGTGCGAGGGTCTGTCTTGGACCAAGCCTGCCATGCTCATCGCAGGTGGGGGACTGCTGCTCAAAATACCGCTCAACTACTGGTTCGTTTTTGGTGGCTGGGGTATCGAGCCCATGGGTGCCGAGGGTTGCGGTTGGGCAACGGCGCTCATCATGTTGCTCGAGTTCCTCGCCATGGCCACGGTTGTGCAGTTTTCGCGCATTCGCAAAGTGGGGCTATTGCAGCGCTTCAGTCGACCCGATACCGCGCAGATCGGTACGCTGTTTAAACTCGGCCTCCCCATTGGCATGGCCACCTTTGTTGAGTTCGGTTTTTTCTCCGTTGTGACGCTACTCATCGGTCGCTTGGGGCCAGAGACCGTGGCAGCGCATCAAATCATCAACAATCTCAGCGGTCTCGTATTTATGGTGCCCTTGGGTTTGGGCATGGCCACATCGATTCGTGTGGGCTTCAATGTTGGCGCTGGTGATCTTGCAGCGGCCAGAAAAACTGGCTGGCTCGCCATGGCCACCAGCGCAGGTTTCGCCATCGTCTCTATCATCGTTTTGCTGATCTTCGGTACCACGTTGATCTCGCTGTACACCGAGCAGCAGCAGGTGGTTGGCATCGCTAGTGGTTTGCTGGGGATCGTTGCCTGCTTTTTGATTTTTGACGGCGTGCAGGTCAACGCCATGGGAGCATTGCGTGGCTTCAAGGATACCGCTGTTCCATTCTTTATCGCCTTTGGCTGTTATTGGCTTTTTGGATTTCCCATCGCCTGGACGCTTGGCTTCGGCTTCTTCACCGATTTGGACTACGGCATCCACGGCTATTGGGTCGGGCTAGCGCTGGGTCTCGTCGCCGCGTCATTTGTACTGGCCCCGCGTTTCCACAAAATCTCCTTGGTGGCGGTGCGCCCTGCATGAGCGTATGGGTTCTACTCACCATAGCCGGTGCGTTTTTGCAGAATCTCCGCTCGTTACTCCAGCGGCAATTGACTGAAGACCTATCGGTTAATGGCGCGGCCTATGTGCGGTTCTTGTTTGCCTTGCCCTTCGTTTGGTTATTTTTGGCCCTGTTATCCCTAGTCTCTCAGGTTGCCGCGCCAAGCTTGGACTTGGAGTTCTGGCTGTATGTGCTGTCGGGGGCGGTCACCCAAATCATCGCGACATCCGCCTTGGTCGCGGCGGTGAGTGGTTCACACTTCGCGCTGGGTACTGCGTTGAGTAAAACAGAAGCAGTACAGGCAGCGTTGTTGGGTCTTGTCATTCTGGGCGAGGGTGTTGGGCCCATGGCTCTGGCTGGCATTGGCATCAGCTTGGTCGGCGTGTTCTTGCTCTCCGGCAATATCCGGCCCAAGGACCTGGTGCGAGCGGATCGTCGAGTTTGGTTCGGTGTGCTGGCAGGCACCTGTCTGGCGCTTTGTTCGATCTGTTATCGAGGGGCCAGTCTCGCGCTGCTGGAGTCGACGTCTCAGGCCACGAGTTTTTCTCAAACTTTACTGGTTGCTGCATGGACACTTGCTATCGCGGTGACGGTGCAAACTGCCGTCATGGGCATCTATCTGCGTGTGTCTGAACCTGGGCAACTTACGGCAGTGACTCATCGTTGGCGGCCTGCGCTCATGGTAGGCATGGTCGCCATGGCTGCTTCGGCCTGTTGGTTTACTGCCATGGCCATGCACAATGCCGCCATGGTGCGAGCGGTGGGACAAATTGAGCTGCTTTTCACCTTGATTACGTCGGTGTGGTTATTGAATGAACGTATCTCGCGCCGCGAGGTTTTTGGCATGGCCTTATTGGTGGCTGGTATATTGATGTTGATCTAGATTGGGGAGAGCAAATGAAGAACTTGTTACCTGACAACGACGACGTCTTGGTTTTAAAGCACAGCGAAGAGGGTGGTAGCTGCTGGGGCGAGGTGGTCTTGAATCGGCCTGAGCGCAAAAACGCCATTGTCGGGCCGCTGGGACGCGGACTCGCTGACGGTATCCGTCTGCTTGATGATGACGCAGACGTGCAGGTCATTGTGCTTAGCGGCGCCGGGGGCAGTTTTTGCTCGGGCCTTGATCTAGCGGCATTTAACGATTCGCCTGAACCCGAGTGGCTGGCGGACTTTTCGACCATCTGGCGCGGTGCCCATCGAGCGTTATATGAATGTGCGACACCGATCATTGGCGCCATGGAGCGGTATGCGATCAATGGCGGCGCGGCCCTCGCCATCGCTTGCGATTACTTGGTGGTGGGCGAGAAGGCCTTCTTGCAGGTTGGCGAGGTACAAATTGGTATGGCGGCGCCGTACAACATGGCTTGGTTGAATCTACGTCACAGTGAGTCTGTTGCTGCCCAAATCACGCTTGTTGGTGACCGTATTTCAGGTGTTGAGCTTCAGCGACTGGGGTTGGCCACAGTCTGCGTTGCAGATGCGGACGTGATTCGCCAGGCCACGGATCTGGCGAAGCGCATGGCGACATTTCCCTCGGGTACTACGGCAAAAATAAAGCGCGGTATGCGTGCCCGCATGGCTGTTTCAGCAGATGACTGGTTTGATCGGCATACCGCGGTAGCTGGACCGTCTGTAAAACCGAGTTCGATGAAGGTAGGTTAGATGAAGCAAGGTTAAAAAAGGCTTAGACGATGCCGCGAGATTTGAGTTGCTGCCACTCCATGGCAAACCACGGCGTGGTCGGTTGGGTTTCATCGGCAATAAAGGCATCTACCTCGGCGGCGCTCATCCATCGGTAATCGCTGATTTCTTCAACGTTAATGTTTGGCTCGCCGTGGTACTCACCGGTGTAAACCGAACACAGTTCATGTTCTGTTCCCAAGTCGCTGAAGTGGGCCGTGTACTCAAATTTGTAGACAAAGGACATCGCGGTTGCAAACCCCAGCTCCTCTTGGCTGCGCCGCGCGATGGCATGGTCCATGGATTCGCCAACCCGCGGGTGTGAGCAACACGAGTTCGACCAATAGCCAGGCCATAATGGCTTGCTGGCAGCCCGCTGGTGTACGAGCAACTCACCCTGTTCGTTGAAAACGAACAGCGAAAAAGCGCGGTGCAAGATGCCCCCATGTTTGTGGCAGTCGACTTTGCTCAGGGCGCCCACAGGCTCGTCGGCCTCGTTGACTAAAATCAACGGCTCTGTATCGAAGGAAACGATCTCGGCCCTGGTATCTTCGAGATTTGTCATGCGGCTCTCGGCTGTTCATGTTTGCTGGTTTGCAGGGCATTAGCTTACCCCTAATTTTCAGTTTCACCTAAGCACCACACCGACAAGCTTAGGATTTAAGGGTAGCGATGGAGCGAGAACGCATGGGCCTGATGCCAAAACAGCAGACAATTCAATTTCCCGACGTCGATCTATGCGTCTTCGAATGGGGTCAGCCCGGGGGCCAGCAAGTCTTGCTCGCCCATGCGACAGGATTTCACGCGCGTTGCTGGGATCAAATCGTCGCAAAGCTGCCCGCAGATTGGCACATATTCGCACTCGACATGCGCGGTCACGGTCGCTCAAGCAACAGCCAGCCATTTACCTGGGCGCAGTTTGGGCACGACCTGTTGCGCGTTTGTGAACATCTCAAGCTAGAAGACGCCATAGGGGTTGGCCACTCTATGGGTGGTCACTGCATTACCCATGTCGCAGGCCATAACGCAGCTTTCTTTCGACATCTCGTGCTTGTCGATCCCGTGATATCCGACCCGCAGGTGTATGCCGAAAAGCGTGAGTCGACGTCCGCGTCGGTAGTCGATCACCCGGTTGCCAGACGGCGCAATCACTTCGCCTCGGTGGACGAAATGCTGGAGCGGTTTTCCGATCGCATGCCCTACAAAGTTTGGCAGCGTGAGGTGTTCGAGGACTACTGCCAGTACGGGCTGTTACCCGTCGCTGGCGGCGAAGGTTACGAGCTTGCCTGCCCGGGTTACGTTGAAGCATCGATTTACTTGGGCAATTTCGATGCAAATTTGTATCAGCTCATTCGCGATATTGAGGTGCCGGCCGTCGTGCTGCGCGCCAACCCGCGAGACCCGAACAGTAAGGAAATGGATTTTTCAGCCTCGCCTACGTGGCCGCAGCTGGCGGATCAGTTTCCTCGTGGACAAGATGTGCACCTGCCAGAGTTGACGCACTTTATCGCGATGCAGGATCCTCAGCTGGTGGCGGACTTCATCATCGAAGGGGCCGCTGCCTAACAAAGGGAAAAGGGAAAAGGGGGAGAGTTATGAAGATCAGTGTGGCCATGGCGTTTAACGAGTCTACGGAACCCGACTTCATTAAGAATGCGGTTCAGTTGGTGGAAGCCAAGGGGGTGCACGGTCTCTGGGTGCCAGAGCATGTGCTCTTCTTCCCCGAGTACGCATCGACCTACCCTTATTCTGACGATGGCCGCTTACCCGGCGACCCTGAGGGCTTGCTCGATCCCTTCACGGCACTGACCTTTGCAGCCGCTCACACCGAGCGCTTGCGGCTCGGTACAGGCATTTGCTTAGTCCCCCAGCGTCAGCCGGTTTATACCGCTAAGATGGTTGCAGATTTGGATTATCTGTCTGGTGGACGAGTAGATTTCGGCGTCGGCATTGGCTGGCTAAAAGAAGAATTCGCCAACCTTGGCATGGACTTCTCCACGCGCGGACCTCGCACGGAAGAGTACCTGTTGGCCATGAAAGCCCTGTGGTCCGATGGCATCGCCGAGTTCAGCGGTCAAACCGTTGAGCTTAAACCCTGCCATTTCAACCCCAAGCCGGTGCAGCGCCCCCATCCGCCCATCATTTTCGGCGGTGAGTCTGAAGCCGCCATGCGACGAGTCGCGCGCCTTGGTGATGGTTGGTACGGCTATGACCTCACGCCAGCAGACTTGGCGGAGAAGCTGAACAGTTTGGACGCCGCCTTGTCGGGTAGTGGCCGACGTCGCTCAGAGCTGCAGATCATCGTGGGGCCGAATCGCCATCCGGTCACACCGGATACCTTGGCGGAATATGCCGCCACGGGAGCTGACCAAATCGTCGTACCGGTGTTTGCACGCACGCTGGAAAAACTTGAACAGCGCTTAGATGCGTTGGATCAAAGCAGCTAGGTAATACCCGCGCTGGGCCATTTGGTGCTAGTGGTCGGCATCGCCAGTAGACGCCGAATTCGTCAGCACGAGTTCCGACGCAGATCAAATTGCCGGAAATATGCTGAAAGTGATCCAAACATGAAAAAGGATCAGTGCATTAGTACTTTGAATCCGAGCGTGCAGTCATTGTGTGTGCTGGAATGCATCGAATGGTGAGCCGGCACCCGAAAACCGGTAGCGAAGTCGTATAGGCGGCGGTTCACGCGTTCGACAACAGACCGCTGCTTGGGTGATTTTACGAAGCCTTCTCAATCTTCGGCACCAGCTTAATCCCCAGCGCATCTAGCATTTTCCAAAGCGTACTGGCGCGAGGGTCGCCTTCACTGGAAAACGCTTTATAGAGTGCTTGTCGATTAAGGCCCGTCGCCTCTGCGATGTCGGTCATACCCCGAGCGCGGGCGATAGTGCCTAGTGCTTCACAAAGACTTGCGGGATCGTTTTCTTCCATCGCTGCGAGCAGGTATTCCTGTTGGGCCTCTGGCGTGTCCAGATACTCTGCTGCGTCCCATTTCTTTAGTTCCATGGTTTCTCCTTGAGCTGCTCTAGCAGCTGTCTGGCACGTTCAAAGTCCCGCTGCTGGCTGCGTTTGTTCGTCTTGTCCCCGCCGCACAATAGAATCACAACTGTTTGGCCGCGGATCGTGTAGTAAACCCTGTATCCCTTGCCCTCTGGAATTCGCAGTTCACCAATGGCGCCGAAACTTTTGTGATCACCAAAAGTACCAGCCTGAACGCGCCCGATCCGCCTAACAATTCGAGCTTTGGCCCGGTGGTCAGTCAGGCTGCGCAACCATTGATCAAATTCTGCCGTGCTCTGTATTTCATATCCCATGCACGTAATGTCGTTTATAAGCGACAAAAGAGCAAGCGTCAAGCCGTGACGTGGTTCGCTAAACACAAGGTTTTGCCCCATGAGATAAGGATCAATCTGCAGCGGAATAGAGGCGGCCGCAATTAGGCGGTTTAGCACATATAGCGCGCAAGCAGCAGCATAGGCGCTACCGCTAGTTCGAAATGACTATTCGGCTAGTGCGGCCTGATACTCAGCAATTCTCGCTAGGTGTCCGTCAACATTGGTTTCGCCTGCGTTGTGGGTCGCGATGGCTAAATGGGTGCAGCCCATGTCTTGCCATGCCTTGGCGTGTTTTACCCAACGTTCTGGGGAGCCACCGGAGTATTGAGCTTGGGCCTGAATGCCGAAGTCATCCATGCTCTTACCTTGCTCCTCTCGCCCCTGTTTGATGCGATCAATGCAGGCCTGTGCTTTTTCGTTGGCCCCCATCAGCGGTATCCAGCCGTCGCCGAGTTTGGCGCAGCGATCCAGCAGTGCTGGCGCAGAGCCGCCGAACCAGACGGGAATGTCCTTGCTGGGGCGGGGTTTGATGCTGGCCTTGTCGATACGGTGAAATTCGCCGTGATAGTCCAGTGAGTCTTCGCTCCACAGTCGACGCATCAGGTCGACTTGCTCGCTTTGGCGTTTGCCTCGATTGTGAAATTCTTCGTTGAGGCCAACGTATTCCACCTCGTTCCAACCCACGCCGATACCCAGTTTGAAACGATTGTTGGATAGCAGGGCGACCTGGGCTGCTTGCTTCGCAGCGAGCACCGTCTGTCGCTGGGGCAAAATCATGATGGTGGTGATCATCTCCAAACGTTCGGTGACGGCGGCGATGAAGGCGAACGTGGTCAGCGGTTCGTGAAAGGCGACGTCTTTGTCGTAGGGGCCGCGGAAGCCGCCCTCCCGTTCTGGATCGGCGCCAAGTACGTGGTCATAAATCAGCAAATGGGAGATACCCAGCGCCTCGACCCCTTGAGCGAACGCCTTGATGTCGGCCGGATTCGTGCCAATTTCGTTATGAGGGAATACTGCCCCCAACTGCATACCCTTAAGATCCATATTCCCCTCCCGTTGTTACGCTTTCTCTGCCGATGTTCTATGCCATATTCGTCAATGCATCAGCAAAGCGGTTACTATACCGCCGTCTTTTTACCTGAGCCTCACTTGATGTCGGAATCGTCAGAAAACAGCGCGTTTTCCTTTGTTGATATGGAGCACCGGATCCTCAATTTGTGGGAGGAAACGGACGCCTTCAAACAGTCGCTGGAAAAAACTAAGGGCAAGAAGCCCTTCATTTTTTATGACGGGCCACCGTTTGCGACGGGTCTGCCGCATCACGGCCATCTGGTTGCGAGCACGATAAAAGACATCGTGCCGCGTTATTGGACCATGAAGGGACGCTATGTCATGCGGCGCTTTGGCTGGGACTGCCATGGTCTGCCCATTGAGCACGAGATCGACAAACAACTTGGTATGTCGGCGCAGGATGCTGTGGCCAAGCTCGGCGTCGCTGGCTACAACGACGAGTGCCGGTCCATTGTGCAGCGCTACGTAAAGGAGTGGCGACATACGGTGACTCGTATCGGTCGCTGGATCGACTTTGACGATGACTACAAAACCATGGACACCTGGTACATGGAGTCGGTTTGGTGGGTCTTTAAGCAGCTGTGGGAAAAAGGCCTGATTTATCAGGGAGTGAAGGTCGTGCCGCTATCTACGGCGCTGGGCACCCCGCTGGCAAATTTTGAAGCCACCTCTAACTATCAAGATGTGCAGGATCCTGCCGTCACCGTGCTGCTCAAGCTCAAAGATGAAAACGCACATCTCGCGATTTGGACTACTACGCCGTGGACGTTGCCGTCCAATCTCGCGGTTTGTGTGGGAGCAGATATCGACTACCAACTGGTGCAAGACGGTGATCGTCGCATCTACTTGGCCAAGGCGCGGGTGGCTCATTATCTGGGCGATAACCCTGAAGTGATCAAAGAGCTAAAGGGTAGTGACCTGGTAGGCCGTGCCTACGAGCCGATTTTTCCCTACTTTGCCGATCAGGTAGAGCTTGGTGCTTTTGTGGTGGTGAGCGATGACTATGTCACGACAGATAGCGGTACGGGTTTGGTTCACCAGGCCCCGGCCTTTGGCGAAGACGATAATCGGGTGCTCAAAGCGCACGGCATAGAGGCCTTGGTATGCCCGGTCTCCCTGACGGGTGAGTTTACCGACGAGGTGCCAGACTTTGCGGGCCAGCATGTCAAAGAGGCCGATAAGGGCATCATTGCGGCGCTGAAAAGCAATGGCAGTCTGTACAAGCAGGAAGTGATTCAGCACAGCTATCCCTACTGTTATCGCTCCAATACGCCGCTGATTTATCGGGCGATTCCGTCTTGGTATGTGCGCGTGACGTCGATCAAGGATAAGTTGCTGGCGGCCAATGCTCAGATCAATTGGGTACCTGAACACATTAAGGACGGCCGTTTCGGCAATTGGCTTGACGGCGCCATCGACTGGGCGGTCTCGCGTAACCGCGTCTGGGGTACACCGCTGCCGGTTTGGATCAACGACGTGACCGGGAACGCGCTGTGTGTGGGTTCGGTAGCAGAGCTGGAGCGTTTGAGCGGTGTGCGAGTAACGGACTTACACCGAGAGCACGTCGATGCAGTGACGTTCAGCGTTGACGGTGAGCAGGGAACCTATCAGCGCATCGAAGAGGTGCTCGACTGCTGGTTTGAGTCCGGCTCCATGCCTTATGCCCAGCTGCATTATCCCTTTGAGAATGAAGATGTCTTTGCGGCGGGTTTTCCAGCGGAATTTATCGCCGAAGGTTTGGACCAAACCCGAGGTTGGTTTTATACGTTGACCGTGCTTGGGGCTGCCCTGTTCGATAAGCCTGCGTTTCGCAATGTCATCGTCAACGGCATGGTGATGGCCGAAGACGGCAAGAAAATGTCGAAGAGCCTGCGCAACTACACGCCGCCAGATGACCTGATGGAGGCCTACGGCGCAGATGCCCTGCGCCTGTACGCGATCAATTCAGGCTTGGTGAAGGGTGAAGAGCAGCGCTTTGCCGATTCGGGCGTGAAAGACATGGTGCGACGCGCACTGCTGCCCTGGTACAACGCCTTTTCTTTTTTGAAAACCTACGCGGCGATCGATAACTGGTCGCCGGACAAGGGTCAGTTAGCTGGCGATAACGTACTCGATCGATGGCTGCTATCGCGGCTGCAAACTCTTAAAAGCAATGTGGCCCGTGAGATGGAAGCCTACCGGCTGTATAACGTGGTGCCACAGTTGTTCGGCTTTATCGAAGATCTGACCAATTGGTATATCCGTCTCAATCGCGGGCGATTCTGGGGCGAGGACATTACGCCGGACAAAGTCGCCGCCTACAGCACGCTCTACGAAGTGCTGCTGGAGCTGTCGAAGCTGATGGCGCCCTTTGCGCCGTTTTTGTCTGAGCATCTTTACCAGCAACTGGAAACCTTGGCGGATCGACCGGCCTCGCCCAGTTCCGTGCACTTGTGCGACTACCCGTTGCCTGAAGAGGGTTTGATTCAGCCCAACCTTGAAACTGCGGTAGATCGTATGCAGCAGGTGATTTTGCTGGGCAGACAAAAACGCGAAGAGGTCAAAATCGGTTTGCGCACGCCGCTGGCCAGACTAACGATCATTCACCGTGACGAAACGCTGCTGCAGGACATGCGCTCACTCGAAAGCTACCTTCGCGAGGAACTCAACGTGCTGGCGATCGATTACAGCGTTGATGAGTCGGCCTACATTGATCTGCAGGCGAAACCAAACTTCCCCCTGTTGGGTAAGCGCTTGGGCAAGCGGATGAAGGCCTTTAGCCAGCACATTGGCCAACTCACCGATGAGCAGATTGCACAGCTGCAAAGCGCCGGTTCACTGACCCTGCAGGTCGACGGCGAATCAGAAGTGTTTACGGCGGAAGAAATCGAGATCAAGCAGCAGGCGAAAGAAGGCACCAACACCTTGTCAAACAGTGAGATCAGTGTGGATCTGGACTGCACGCTGACCCCGGCTTTGGTGCGTAGTGGCTATGGCCGTGAAGTGGTCAATCGTATTCAGCGAGAGCGCAAAGAACGCGGTTTCGCCGTCAGCGATCGCATCAGCGTGGCTTTTCACGCCGATGGTGAACTGGCTCAGGCCATTGATGAGCACCGCGACTACATTATGGGCGAGACGCTAAGCCTGCAGCTGGATGCTGCCACGAAAGCGCAGCCGGTGACCTCTGAGGTCGATGGCCAAGCCTTCAGCTTCGAGATAGAGCGAGCAAGCTGAGCGTGGCGATGCGCCAGGCCATTGGGGTTTGCCCATGAAGTACGAGTTCGTGCCTGCGGCAGAAGATTCTCGCTTAGACCATGTGGGCAGCTACCGGCGGCGACTGCCGGTGAGCCTTGAACGCATGTACGAGAACACCCTCGATTGGCAGCACCTGCCGCATCTGCATAGCTCGAGCTTTACTTCTATTGCTATCGAGTCTGCGGGTGCTTGGGGGTGGCGTGCCGCTGTGACGTCTGGTGAGGGAGAGCAAGCGGCCACAAGCCGGATCGAACTGAATCTTG